>JANQQD010000347.1 GCA_028285185.1 Anaerolineae bacterium
TGCACAGCAGGGCAACGGGGGAACACGATGTCTCTTAAGGGCAGCAAGACCGAGGACAATCTGAAGGAAGCCTTTGCGGGCGAGAGCCAGGCCAACCGCCGGTATCTCTATTTCGCCCAGAAGGCCGATATCGAGGGGTACAACGACGTCGCAGCCGTGTTCCGGTCGACCGCGGAGGGCGAGACCGGACACGCCCACGGCCATCTGGAGTTCCTTGAGGAAGTCGGCGACCCGGCGACGGGCGAGCCGATCGGCGGCACCGACATGAACCTCAAGGCCGCCATCGCCGGCGAGACGCATGAATACACGGACATGTACCCGGGTATGGCGCGCACGGCCCGCGAGGAAGGCTTTGACGAGATCGCGGACTGGTTCGAGACGCTGGCCAAGGCCGAGAAGTCCCACGCCGGTCGTTTCCAGAAGGCTCTCGACACACTGTCGTAGGTCGGCGCGGAACGGCATCCGACGGTAGCTATGGGCGGGGACCCTCACGGGGTCCCCGTCATCGTTATGATCCACCGGCACCCGGAAATGGCTGCGGTGCCCGGTTCGGTTCGTCCCATTGTTTGACGCAAGCGTATTGCGGAGGGGCATATGCGCGAAGGCAGTCTGGAGGCGCCGGTCAGGCACCCCATCGATTGGCAGAATCCCGATTTCTACGACGAAGCAAAGCTGGACGAGGAGCTGCGGCGCGTCTTCGACATCTGTCACGGCTGCCGCCGGTGCTTCAATCTCTGCGACAGCTTCCCGCGCCTGTTCGACCTGATCGACGAGAGTGAGACGGGCGAGCTGGATGCCGTTGACTCCAGCGGCTTCAAGCCGGTCGTGGATGCCTGCACGCTCTGCGACATGTGCTTCATGACCAAGTGCCCCTATGTGCCGCCGCACGAATTCAACCTGGATTTCCCGCACCTGATGCTGCGCTATCGCGCGATCGAGGCGAAGAAGGACGGTGTCAGCTGGGTGGACCGGCAGCTCACGGCGACCGACCGCACTGGCAAGGCCGGTGTGATGGTGGCCCCGCTGGCCAACTGGGCGACCCGCACCGGCAACAGCCTGACCCGCCCGTTGATGGAGAAGACCGCCGGCGTCGACCGCGCGGCGGAGCTGCCGCGCTATCACGGCAAGACCTTCACGGTGCGCGCGGCGCAGGAGCCGGCTGAGGTCAACACAACGGCACCGGCCCATGGGCGCAAGGCCGTGCTCTATTCCACCTGCTTCGTCAACTACAACAACCCGCCCATCGGCATGGCGGCACGTGCGGTGCTGGCGCACAACGGCGTCGAAACCGAGGTGGTGCATCCGCGCTGCTGCGGCATGCCCCAGCTTGAGCATGGCGACATCGCCAAGGTGGCGAAGGCAGCCGAGAGCATTGCCGATACCCTGGGGTCCTGGATCGACAAGGGCTACGACGTCATCTCGCTGGTACCCAGCTGCACGTTGATGCTGAAGTTCGAATGGCCGCTGATCGTGCCCGACAATCCGGCCGTGAAGCGTCTGTCAGAGGCGAGCTTCGACATCGCCGAATACATTGTCGACATTTCCCGGAAGGAAGGCCTGGCCGAAGGCCTCGGCCCGCTGGAAGGCGGAGTCAGCCTTCATATCGCCTGCCATGCGCGCGCCCAGAACATGGGCCAGAAGGCTGCCGACCTCTTGCGCCTGATCCCCGACGCGAAGATCGACGTGATCGAGCGCTGCTCCGGCCATGGCGGCTCCTGGGGCATCATGAAGGACAATTTCGAGACCGCACTGAAGGTCGGCCGCCCGGTATCGCGCCAGGCGCTGAAATCCGGCAACGCCCATCTGGCCTCGGAATGCCCGCTGGCCGGCCCGCATATTGTCCAGGGCATGGCCAAGCTGGCTAACGGCGCCGACGTGCCCGAGACGGCGCCCCATCCGATCGAGCTGTTCGCCAGGGCTTATGGCCTGCTGGGCGACGCCGCCTAAATCCCTGTCAGCGCTCTCCCGAGACGACGGAAGACTTTCGACCATGACCGCCAAGCACGAGATCACCCGCGCCGACATCATGCCGATGGAGGCCTATGCCAAGGTGCGCGCCGACAAGCGGCGCGAGATGCGCCCGATCAAGGACCGGCGTCGGGTGGCCATCGGCCCCCACGCCACCTTCTATTTCGAGAGCTACGAGACGATGTGGCATCAGGTGCATGAGATGCTGTTCATCGAGCGCGGCGGGGAGGAGCAGATCGCCGACGAACTGGAGGCTTACAATCCGCTGATCCCCAAGGGCGGCGAACTGGTGGCCACGGTGATGTTCGAGATCGACAACCCCACACTGCGCGCCAATGTGCTGGGCAAGCTGGGCGGCGTGGAAGAGACCATGACGCTGGAGATCGGCGGCGAAACCGTCACGGCCACGGCGGAGGAGGATGTCGACCGCACCTCAGCCGCCGGGAAGGCGTCATCCGTGCAGTTCGTCCACTTCGTGCTGAGCAATGCGCAGAAGGCCGCGTTCAAGACGCCCGGTACCCGCGCCCTGCTGGCCATCACCCATCGGGCTTATGAGCACATGGCCGTGATCCCGGAAGAGGTGCGAGCGGAGCTGGCAAAGGACCTGGACTGAGGGGTGGGCCGACTGTCGGGTTGAGCAAAGCGAAACCTGACGCAGCTGCCAGGTCCGCCATCCATAACGTCGTCTTCGCGAAGGCGAAGACCTCCTGGGCCTCAGATCGCGGATATGGGCCGGAGGTGCTCGCCTGCGCGAGCACGACGGGTCCAGGCTCTTGTCGGTCCCTACCCCGCTTTTTTCTGATGCTCCGTCAGCCGCGGCATCAGTTCCACGAAGTTGCACGGGCGGTGGCGGTAGTCGAGCTGGTGTACCAAGATGTCGTCCCAGGCGTCGCGGCAGGCGCCGGGGGAACCGGGGACGGCGAAAAGATACGTGCCGCCGGCAACGCCTGCGGTGGCGCGGCTCTGGATCGTCGAGGTGCCGACTTTCTGGAAGCTCAGCATCCGGAACAGCTCGCCGAAGCCGGGAATGTCCTTCTCATAGACCTTGGCGAAGGCTTCCGGCGTGATGTCGCGGCCGGTCACGCCCGTGCCGCCAGTGGAGATCACCACATCGACTGTCGGGTCAGAAATCCAGGTCTTCAGCCGGGTTACGATCTCCTCCACCTCGTCATGCACGATGTCGCGGTCGGCGACCCGATGGCCGGCGGCTTCGATGCGGCCCACCAGAGTGTCGCCTGACTTGTCATTGGCCAGTGACCGCGTGTCCGAAACGGTCAGCACCGCAATGCTGACGGGCAGGAACGGACGATCGTCGTCAATCCGGCTCATGGGCCTTTCCTCGGCTATTGCGGCAGCTGCGCCACGCGTGAATCCAGCGGCTGGTACTGAGGCCACTGGCCAGCCGCCATCGCATCTAATGTGGGCATGGGCTGGTTCAGGCGCATCCGGTAGATCCAGAACGAGGCGATCACTTTTTCCAGATAGAACCGCGTTTCCAGGATCGGGATCGATTCCATGAACAACAGCGGGTCATTGCGGTAGTCGATCTCCGCCATCCAGCGCCCGACATTGCCTGGCCCAGCGTTGTAGGAGGCCAGCATGCGGATAATGTCGCCATCGGCCGTCGGCCCGGACAAAAGGTCGCGAACATAGCGCTGGCCCAGCTCCATGTTCAGCTCGGGCTCATAGAGCGCCACGCGGTTGCCACCGCGATAGTTGGTGCCGCCCACCAGACTGGCAGTGCCGGGCATCAGCTGCATCAGCCCGGTCGCCCCGGCATGGCTGACGGCCGTGGGATTGAAGCGGCTTTCCTCACGCATGATGGCGTGGATCAGGGCCTGGTCGATGCGAAGACCGCCCGCAGGCTGCCAATGCCCCACCGGATAGAGCGCGCCGTCGTAATAGCGCCCGACGCCCGGCTGGGCGGAGCGGCCGATCAGGATGGCGAGGCGCGGCAGCTCCGCCGTTTCCGCCAGCGCGATCAGGGCCTGGTGCATAGCGGGGTTGCCGCGCGCCGCGACCTCGCGCAGCTCAAGCTCCGCCCATTCAAGCTGCCCGGCTTCCAACAGCGCGATACCGCGCTGGCCGGCGGGGATGCCCGAGACGGTGGCGATATGCGCCGGCGTGAGCGACTGGACGGTGAAGTCGAAGACCGGGTCGGTGCCGAGCACGCGGTTCGCCATCAGGCCGTAGAACGTGCGCGGATACTGCGCCGCCTCGCGCAGCCAGCGCGTGGCCGAGCGTGGGTCGCGCGCACGCAGATAGGCACGGTGCGCCCAATAGGCACCGCCCGCCTGCCACCAGGCCGAGGCGCACTGGGCGTTCGCCACGGTCGTGAACTGCTGGGCGGCCAGTGCGAAATCGCCCATCCGCCAGGCAGCCAGACCTGCGGTCCAGCCGGCGCGCGGGGCATAGGTGCCCGCCGCTGCCGCCGCTGTCTGGGCTTCGGCCAGTGCGCGCTGATCGTCGCCGTAGAAGTAATAGCCGGCCGCCACATCGGCCCGCAGGCGACCATAGACGATGGGATCGAGGCTCGCGCGCTGGCCTTCCAGATAGGACAGCGCCTGTGACATCTGGTCGTTGCGGATGTAGCGGCGCACGCGGCTCTCCGCCGTCCCGCCGGCATCGGAATAGCTGCAGCGCGCCACGCCGTAGCGTTCGACATCGCTGGTGGCGGGGTCGCGCACGACGGACGGAACCGCCAGGCCGCGCGCACTGCTGCCGCCACGGCGTTCGGCGAGCGCATAGATGCGGTCCGCGATCGCGTGGTCGGAATACTGCGACAGCCAGTCGCTCAATTCGTCGAAGGACGACGTCCAGGCCGTCGGGTGCAGATAGCGCTGGGCCAGCACATAGCCCATCAGCGTCCGGTCCTGCAGCTGGCCGATCAGGCGGTCCGCGCCGCCCATGTCTCCGGCTTCCTGCAGGGCGAAGATCTGGCGGTAGCGCTCGACATCCGTTGCCGGCAGATTGCGGCCGGTCGCACCGGGATTGCTGGGCAGCGTGATGCCCTGCGGCGTGATCGCCACCTGCACGGGCGGATCTGCGCGGCCGACGCCGACGCAGGCGATCAGCGCCACGGCGGCCAAGGCAAGGCGGCGGCGCACGGGGCGAAAGTCCAGATCAGTGCCGAATGAAGATGTCATCTGCAAAGACTCCCTGGGCTGCAGCGCTTCGTCCCGCCGCGGCACTTACAGTATCCGCGCGGGCTGCATTCGCCAAGAAGTCAATAAGTCCGCCAGCGACAATTGGCGAGAAACGGGTCAAGTAAGGTTGATATTCAGCTCTGGGATCTGGCGCCGCGTCAACGGAATCACGCAAAGCTTGTCTTCGTCGTCCGTGGAAATCTCAAGACGGAAGGTGCGCGCGGCCGCTTCCTGGCCCGGCGGAAAGCTGTCGGCGAACAGGTGCGGCGCCTGGAACCGGCCGCGGCGGTCCGTCTCGGACCAGCCGAGCTTCTCGTCATTGACGTCCATGATCGTGATCGACGCGTTGGCCAGCGGACGGCCGGCGTGGGACACGCGGCCCCAAAGGCCGGTGGCGATGTCGCCGGTCTCCAGGTGATGGATGCGGGCCAGTGAGACATACTGGCCTTCATCGCCGAACAGCAGCTCCACCTCGCGCGCATGCCCGGCTGCAGCGAACACCAGCATGCAGAGGCCGATCAGCACCAGTGCGATCGATGGCGCCCGCCAATCGCCGAACATGGGCGTCTCGATCTCCCAAAGTGCGGCGGCGATGGTCTTCGCCATCTCCAGATCGAACGCCGCTCCTTCTTCCATCGCAGGAAGGGCGAATCCCAGGAAGCACAGAACCGCGTTCATCACGACATATGCCAGAAGATAGAAGCCCACCATGGCGTACATCTCTGCATACGCCTGCGTGGCGTAGAGATTCTGCCGTTCCGCCTGGGTCAGGCGGTACCACAGCCGGACGAAGTCAAAATTCCGGTTCCACCAGGCTCGGTTGCGCCGATGCCTCCGTGCCCGTCCGGCAAGGCCAGGCAGCAGGCGGATCACCGGCCCGCCGATCGTCGAGAGAAGCGTCCCGGCGATAACGGCCAGCACCACCGCCCCCAGCACCAGCGGGCCGCCGCCAACATCGTCGGTGGCCAAGGGCACGAACAGCACGAGCGCCACCAGCGTGGGAAGCACGTACTGGATGACGTCACGGACAAGAAAGGCCGATGGGGGCATGGCGGCAGAACCTCAAAGCGCGGCTCTGGGTAGCGCGTGCCCCGCGCACGAATCAACGGGATTGTCGTTGTCAGCCCATCATTCGGCGATTTCGCCGGCAATCCAGTCTTCGATCAGCCGGCGGGCGATGCTGATCCGCCGCGGCAGGTAGAAATCCGCTCCACGCCGAGGTTCGCGTGGGGCCGCGGCCAGCGCGGATCGGGTGTACCACGTCGCCGATTCCAGCTCTTCCGGGTCGAGGACAATGTCGGTGTTGAGGGCGCGGGCGGTGAACCCGACCATCAGCGACTGCGGAAAAGGCCAGGGTTGCGAGGAATGGTAGCGGATATCGGTGACGTCGATGCCGCTTTCCTCCTTGATCTCGCGTGCGACGCAGCCCTCAAGGCTCTCCCCGGGTTCCAGAAAGCCGGCCAGCACGGAATGCATGCCCCGCGGCCAGCCCGGCTGGCGGCCTAAGAGAATGCTGTCGCCGTGATAGACCAGAACGATCGCGGCGGAATCGGTGCGAGGGAACTGCTGCGTCGCACAGTCCGGGTTCCGGCACCGCCGCAGATAGCCGGCCTGACTGCTCTCGGTCGGGCTGCCGCAGGCGCCGCAAAAACGGTGCTGGCGATGCCACCACAGGATGGCCCGGGCATGGGCACACAGGGCAGCGTCCGCATCCGGCATCAGCCCCCCGATCATCCTGAGATCGGCGAAGCGGCCCAGCGACCCAAGCTCGGGATGGCGCGCCGGCTCCGCTACATCGCCCACATCGATGGCCATGTGCGCGGTTGCGCCCGTTACGCCCAGAAGAGCCGTTTCCGCGGCCAGCGGCCGCCACCAGCCGGCATCCGCGGGAACCGTGCAGGCAACCGGGGCGTCCTGCGGCCCCGTCACGAAGCTCTGATTGCGCCAGACGGGGTAGAGCCGCGTGGTCGGATCGCCGAGACGTGCTTCGAGCCAATCGGTGTCGCGCCTGAGATGCGCAACCCGGTCAAGTTCGGGATGGACGAGGAGATTGTGCCGCCGCATGGCGCCGGAGACTGCCACGAAGGCGGCGCCCGCACCACCCCGGCGGGCGGAAGCCTATTCCAGTCCCTCGAACAGGGCCGTCGACAGGTACCGTTCGGCGATCGACGGGATGATGACGACGATCAGCTTGCCCGCGGCTTCCGGCCGACGGCCCACCTCGATGGCCGCTGCGAACGCGGCGCCGGACGAGATGCCGCCCGGCAGCCCCTCCAGCCGAGCCACCTCGCGCGACATGGCGAACGCCCGCTCGTTGGAGATCTGGATGACCTCGTCGATCATGCCGGTGTTGAGGATGTCGGGAACGAAGCCGGCTCCGATGCCCTGGATCTTGTGCGGGCCCGGCTGGCCGCCGGACAGTACCGGACTGTCCTCGGGCTCTACGGCGATGGTCCGGAAATCGGGCTTCCGCGCCTTGATCACCTCGCTCACGCCGGTCAGCGTGCCGCCGGTGCCGACGCCGGAGATCAGGATGTCCGCCTTGCCGTCGGTGTCGTTCCAGATCTCCTCCGCCGTCGTGTCGCGGTGGATCTGCGGGTTAGCCGGATTCTTGAACTGCTGGGGCATGATGGCGCCGGGGATCTCGCCCAAAAGCTCTTCCGCCCTCGCGATCGCGCCCTTCATGCCCTTCGCCGCCTCGGTCAGCTGCAGCTCCGCACCCAGCAGCTTCAGCATCTTGCGCCGTTCGACCGACATGCTCTCCGGCATCGTCAGGATCAGGCGATAGCCCTTGGCGGCCGCCACGAAGGCGAGCGCGATGCCGGTGTTGCCTGAGGTCGGCTCCACCAGGGTGGTGCCGGGCCCGATGACGCCGTCGGCTTCCAGCGCGCCGATCATGGCGAGACCGATGCGGTCCTTAACACTCGACAGCGGATTGAAGAATTCCAGCTTGGCGACCAGATCGGCGCCGACCTCATGTTGCGCCGACAGCCTGGGCAGGCGCACCAGCGGGGTGGCGCCGATGGTGTCCAGGATCGAGTCGTAAATCTTGCCGCGAAACTCCGGGGTCGCCATTTCACACACCGCTGATGTTGATCTTCATGCCCGATCAGGCTGCGCGGTATTTTGGGTTTCAGTCGCGCCGGATCAAATCGAAAAATCGACGATCTCGGTGGCCGGACGCGCGATCCCGCGGTCAGCCGCCTGCCGGCACAGGTCGTCTATGGTTATGGCGTCGAGCCGCGAGAGACACTCTTCTTCCATCTGCTGCCACAACGGCTGGACAACCAGGCGGCCAAGATCGGATCCGCTGTCAGGTTCATCGTCCCGCCCTTGATCGAGGGCGCCGAGAACCCGGACGATCTCACCCACGCTGATGCGCCGGCGCTCGCGCGCAAGGCGGTAGCCGCCGCGCGGGCCGCGCACCCCGGCCAGCACGCCGGCCCGCACAAGCTGCTGCAGCACCTGCTCCAGGTAGCGGCGCGGGATGCCCTGGCGGCTCGTGATCTCGGAGCTCTGCACCGGCCGGATGCTGCCATGGAATGCGATGTCCAGCACCGCTTCGACCGCGAACATCATCTTGCGCGGCAATCGCAGCATCCCGCTATCCCCCCGTTGACCCGAAGCCACCGGCCCCACGCGCCGTGGCGTCGAGACTGTCCGTCTCACACCAGGCAACGCGCACGTACGGGGCGACGACAAGCTGCGCGATGCGCATGCCGCGCTCGATCGCAACCGGATCGGTGCCGTGATTGATGAGAATGACGCCGATCTCGCCCCGGTAGTCGGCATCGATCGTCCCGGGCGCGTTCAGCACGGTCACCCCGTGGCGCAGGGCCAGGCCGGAGCGTGGGCGAACCTGGGCCTCATAACCCTCAGGCAAGGCGATAGAGAGCCCCGTGGCCACCAGCCCCCGGCCCCCCGGCGGCAACACAAGCGTCTCCGGTATGGCCGCAACGAGGTCGAGCCCGGCCGCCTGGTTGCTGGCATAGGCCGGCAGCGGCAGATCGCCCGCATGGGGCAATCTGGTGACTGCGACGTCAAGCAACTCCATCGCCGGCATCCTGGAAAGAGCGGGCGATGGCCTCGGCCAGTCGCTGCCCAACCTCGGTCTTGCTCATCTCCGGCCAAGTCTCCTGCCCGTCGGCACGGATAAGGTAGATCCGGTTGGCGTCGCCACCGAAAGTCCCCGTCTCCGGCGACACGTCGTTGGCGAGGATCCAGTCGCACCCCTTGCGCTCACGCTTGGCCCGCGCATTCGCCACGACCTGTTCCGTCTCCGCGGCAAAGCCCACGACCAGGGCCGGCCGATCCGGGCCGGTGCTCAGGCTCGCCAGAATGTCCGGGTTCTCCATCAGGGTCAGTGTCGGCGTCCCGCCCTCGCCCTTCTTGATCTTCTCATCGGCCCGACTTGCCACGCGCCAATCGGCAACGGCTGCCGCACAGACGGCAATATCGGCGGGCAGCGCGGCGCGGCAGGCCGCCATCATCTCCACCGCCGTGGTGACGGCCACCGTACGCACATCAAGTGGGTCCGGCTCCGCCGTCGGGCCCGTGACCAGCACCGTCTCGGCGCCGAGCGCAGCCAGCGCTGCGGCGATGGCATGCCCCTGCTTGCCTGACGAATGGTTGGCGATGTAGCGAACGGGATCGATCGGCTCATGGGTGGGGCCACTGGTCACCAGCGCACGCTTTCCCGACAGGGCCCCCGCCGGTCGGCCGAAATGGCGAGAGATGGCGGCCAGGATCTCCTCAGGCTCGGCCATGCGGCCGAAGCCGTACTCGTTGCAGGCCATCGGCCCCTCATTGGGCCCAACCATGCGCACGCCGCGTCTACGCAGGCGATCGAGATTGTCCTGGGTCGCCGGATGCTCCCACATCCGCACGTTCATGGCCGGCGCCGCCAGCACCGGCTTGTCGGTCGCCAGCAGAACCGTCGTCGCCAGATCGTCCGCCATCCCGGCCGCCATGCGCGCCAAGATATCGGCAGTCGCCGGCGCCACGACCACGAGATCGGCATCGCGCGAGAGCTGGATATGCCCCATCTCCGACTCGTCGGTCAGCGAGAAGAGGTCGGTATAGACCTTGTCTTCGCTCAAAGCCGAGAGCGAGAGGGGCGTGACGAACTGCGCCCCGCCCTTGGTCAGAACGGCGCGTACGGAAGCGCCCCGTTCGCGCAGCCGCCGGATCAGCTCCAGAGCCTTGTAGGCCGCGATACCGCCGGAGACGATAAGCAGTACGCGCTTTCCCGCCAGTGCCACGGTTCTTCTTCAGTCAATCACATTCAGGATCTGTTGTTCATGAGCTAAGCCATCGGCGCGGCAGGGGCAAGATGCGATGTGGCTTGAGCCGACATGACAACGGCCTGCCCGGATGGGCAGGCCGTTTCACGAACTTTGAAAAACCACGTTGACCCGAGGTCTCAGCTCTCCGGCTCAGCGTCCGTCGGTGCCGGGACGGGTGACTGGACCACGGTGGTCGGCGCCGGGGTCTGAGCCGACTGTTCCATGGTGCAGGCCATGGCAGTGCCGGCGACGGCGGTGAAGAACGCGGCGAGCGCCGCGGCAGAAACAATCTTGCGCATAGACTCACCCTCCGATCGTTTATCTTCCGCAAACGATATCGGTGAGAGTCCGAAATGGTCAACAGCGGCAGCAGATGCGGGCTCCCCGGCCGATGGCCGGGCCTAGAGCCGCCAGCCTGAGTGAACCGCCGCAATCCCGCCGGAAAGGTTCCGCCAGCGCGGCCGCGCGAGCCCAGCCGTGGCCATATGACGCGCCAGCGTTTCCTGGTCGGGAAACTGGCGAATACTCTCGACCAGATACTGATAGGACTCCCTGTCTCCAGCCACCAGACCGCCGAGCCGCGGAATCACGGCAAAGGAATAGGCGTCGTAGAGACGCCGCAGAGTGGGCAGTACGACCCGGCTGAATTCCAGGCAGTAGAACCGGCCGCCGGGCTTCAGCACACGCCGCGCCTCGGCCAGGGCCGCATCGATATGGGTGACGTTCCTGAGGCCAAACGCGATCGTGTAGACGTCGGCGCACCGGTCCGGCAGCGGCAGCGTCTCTGCCAGTCCCACGGCGGTCTGCAACCGGCCGGCAAATCCGCCGTCGATCGCGCGGTCGCGGCCGATGGCGGCCATCTGCGGGCTGGCATCGCAGATCACCGCATCGGCATCCCCCGACACGGCGCGCAGATAGGCCAGCGCCACATCGCCGGTTCCGCCCGCCACATCCACCAACCGGCTGCCCGCGCGCGGCCGGATCATGGCCAGAAGCTGCCGCTTCCAGATCCGGTGGATGCCGCCGCTCATCAGGTCGTTCATCAGGTCATAGCGGGACGCCACGCTGGAGAAGACGCCCCGCACCAGCGACGATTTCTCTGCGGCTCCAACCTGACGGTAGCCGAACCAGTGTCCGTCGTCTTCGTTTGCCATGGCAGTATTCCGGTCAAGCATGGGCGCGGACGATAGCGTCGGCCGATCACGCCCGCCAGCCCCCAGCGCCGCGCACCAGCCCCATCCGACACTTGCCGACCGCGCCCGACCAGGCGCATCAACGGAAGTAGGGCCGCTCTCGCCGATCGAACTCAGCCGATTGCTTCAGAATGCCGGAATTGCCTGAAGTCGAAACCATCCGCCGCGGCCTTGAGGTCAAGCTGGCCGGCAAGCGGCTGACACGGGTGATCCAGCGACGTCCCGACCTGCGCTTTCCGCTGCCGGAGGGCCTGTCCCGCAGGCTGACGGGCCGGCGCATCGATGCGCTGAGGCGGCGGGCCAAGTACCTCTTGATCGACCTGGACGACGGGATGACGGTGATCATCCATCTCGGCATGTCGGGAAGGATGGTCGTCCAGGCGCTGCCGGCCCCCGCTCCAGGGCCGCACGACCACATCATCTTCGAGACGGAAGACGGGTGGCGCGTGACCTTCAATGATGCCCGCAGGTTCGGCATGCTCGACCTGGTATCGGGCAACGCGCTCGCAGACCACGCCTGGCTCACCAAGCTGGGGCCGGAGCCGCTGGACGATGGGTTTACGGGCGAGGTTCTGGGCGAAGCACTCGCGCATCGCGTTACGCCGTTGAAGGCGGCGCTCTTGGACCAGCGGACTGTGGCCGGTCTCGGCAACATCTATGTCTGCGAGGCGTTGTTCCATGCCGGGTTGTCGCCGCGGCGTACGGCCTGCACCGTGGTCGGGAGCCGGGCACACCGGCTGGCCGGCGCCATCAAGCAGGTGCTGAACGAGGCGATCGCGGCAGGCGGGTCCAGCCTGCGCGACTATGTCCAGGCCGATGGCGAGCTGGGTTACTTCCAGCATGCCTGGGCGGTCTATGGACGTGAGGGCCTTGCCTGCCCGGGATGCCATTGCGGCCTGGATGGCGGGGGCATCCGGCGTCTGACGCAGTCCGGACGCAGCACATTCTATTGCCCGACTCGACAGCGCTGATGCTATAGCTCGCCCAGGCTGGGCCAGGCAGAAAGAAACCGGTGATACGGCCCCCTTGAGGCAACACCAAAGACGGCCGGACAAAGCGGCCGCCACGATCGCCAACGCAGCAAGAGGCACGAAACACCATGGCGTATGAGACCATCATCGTCGAGACCCGCGGCAAGGTCGGGGTGGTCACGCTGAACCGCCCGAAGGCACTGAACGCCCTGAACGATCAGTTGATCACCGAGCTGAACCACGCTCTGGACGCCTTCGAAGCGGATGAGCATGTGGGCTGCATCGTGGTCACCGGATCGGAGAAGGCCTTCGCCGCCGGCGCCGACATCAAGGAGATGGCGACCAAGTCCTTCATGGACGTATACGGCGACAACTTCATCGAGAAATGGACGCGGGTGACCACCGTGCGCAAGCCCGTGATCGCTGCCGTCGCCGGCTATGCTCTGGGTGGCGGATGCGAAATGGCTATGATGTGCGATTTCATCCTTGCCGCCGACAACGCGAAGTTCGGACAGCCCGAGATCACGATCGGCACGATGCCCGGCGCTGGCGGAACACAGCGGCTGACTCGGTTCGTCGGCAAGTCCAAATCCATGGAGATGTGCCTGACGGGCCGGATGATGGACGCCGCGGAGGCGGAGCGGTCCGGTTTGGTGAGCCGAGTCGTGCCCACCAACGAACTGATGGACGAAGCGTTCAAGGTCGCCGAGCGAATTGCCAGCATGTCCCACCCTCTGGTGATGATGGTCAAAGAGGCGGTCAACCGCTCCTACGAAATGACGTTGGCGGAGGGCATCCTGTTCGAACGCCGCCTGTTCCACTCGACCTTCGCGACCGAAGATCAGAAGGAAGGCATGGCGGCCTTCGCGGAGAAGCGGCAGCCGGACTTCAAGCACCGCTGACCAAGGCGCCCCCGAGTCGCGTCGGCTCAGCGCACGGGGCATAGGCTTTTCTTGACGCCGACCGATCCGGGCGCCTATAACCGCGCGCTTTGAGGCGCCCGCATTGCGGGTCGCCAACGAAGTCGTTCGGAAAGGCAAGATGGCGCATCATCAGTCAGCTAAGAAGCGGATCCGTCAGACGGAACGGCGTACTGCCGTGAACAGAGCCCGTGTGAGCCGGATTCGCACATTCATTAAGCGAGTCGAAATGGCGATTGCCTCCGGGAATCGCGAGCAGGCGGAGCTGGCGTTGCGGAATGCTGCGCCGGAGATTCAGCGCGGCGTGACCCGCGGCGTGCTGCACCGCAATACGGCGGCCCGGAAGATCTCGCGGCTGTCAAAGCGTGTCGTCGCGTTGGGTATACCGACGGCCTAGACCGATCCGTGCGGATTGTGGCAACGCTCTCGCTGCGTATGCGAAGCGACAACTATCACTTGCGTTTCCTATCCGCATCGCTATCCAGATCGTTTCTTGCTTTCTTATGAGGTCGTTCTTTGTTCCATTGTCTCGGCTCATCTTGGGGACTATTGTACTTTCATGAACGTGACAAGACTGATGCACAAGCCAGTATCGGCCGCCGTCGTGGGCCCAACGCGGGCCAGTCCAACCGGATGACCGTCGGGCTTCTCCTAAGTTAGACGGCCAAAGCATCAAGACAAACGAGAGTAGAGTGTTTGAGAGAAGTGTACGCTTCTCTTGAGGACAGTTTTTGCTTTTTTGGGAGGCGGTTGAGCATCGACAAAAGCCGGATCGAATGTTTTTAAATCTGATGGACCCTCATTGCGCGGTGGGCGGCCGCGGCAGGGATTTCATTTCAGATTTCTGACAACCGATCGGTGTGAACACGGGGGCCAGGCAAAGTATGACATCCGGTAGCGCGACCGAGCAGCAATGGGCACGTATTCGCGGACGTATGCGTCAGATTGTGGGGGAAGGCGCGTACAAGAGCTGGCTTAAGCCGCTGACACTGCTTGGCGTGGTCGAAGGCGAGGTGCGGATCTCCGTGCCGACGCGTTTCATGCGCGACTGGGTGAGCGCCCACTATCTGGATCAGCTTCGGCGCCTCTGGCAGGAAGAGAACGATGCCGTTCACACCGTCGAAGTCACGGTCGTGACGCCGCGGGAGTCGGCCGCCTCGGGTGAGGGCGCTCCGGCGGAAGCCCGTCCGGTCAGCGAGGCGATGCCGAACCTCAACGGCGATCTCGCCGCCTATGGCGCCCCCCTGGACCCGCGCTTTACCTTCGAAGATTTCGTCGTTGGCAAGCCCAACGAACTGGCGCATGCCGCCGCACAGAAGGTGGCGGAAGCCACCACGGTCAGCTTCAACCCGCTGTTCCTCTATGGCGGTGTCGGCCTGGGCAAAACGCATCTGATGCATGCCATCGCCTGGCATATCCGCCGGCGCCACCCGACTCGCAAAGTCCTGTACCTCTCTGCAGAGAAATTCATGTACCAGTTCATCCGTGCATTGCGGTTCAAGCATGTGATGGACTTCAAAGAGATGTTCCGGTCCGTCGACGTTTTGATGATCGACGACGTTCAGTTCATCAGCGGCAAAGAGAATACTCAGGAAGAGTTCTTCCATACCTTCAACGCGCTGGTGGACCAGAACCGTCAAGTTGTGGTGTCTGCCGACAAATCGCCATCGGATTTGGAGGGGATGGAAGAGCGGCTGCGCTCACGCCTCGGCTGGGGCCTTGTCGCCGACATCCATCCGACGACCTACGAGCTGAGGCTCGGTATCCTGGAGGCGAAGGCAGAGCAGCACTCCTACGACATCCCGCGGAAGGTGATGGAGTTCCTGGCCCACAGGATCACGTCCAACATCCGCGAACTTGAGGGGTCGTTGAACCGTCTGGTGGCCCATGCTGAGCTGGTGGGCCGCCCGATCAACCTGGAAACGGCGCAGGACCTGCTGCGCGACCTGATTCGCGCCAATGATCGGCGAATCACGATCGATCAGATCAAGCGGCAGGTGGCGGAGCACTTCAAGGTGCGCCTGTCCGACATGGCGTCGGCCCGGCGGGCCCGCGCGGTCGCCCGCCCGCGGCAGGTGGCGATGTATCTCGCCAAGCGGCTGACCACCCGGTCTCTGCCGGAGATCGGCAGCAAGTTCGGCGGCCGCGATCACACCACGGTGATGCACGCCGTGAAGAAGGTGGAGGAGCTGTGCAGCCTCGACCCCGCCTTCAATGAAGAGGTGGAGTTGCTGAAGCGCATGCTGGAGAACTAGAGCGTATCCGCCTTCGGTGGAATCGGCTCCAGCCCGGCCTCAGACGAAGACCGTCAGCACGCCCGTGTACCCGTAGAGGCGATCGCCGGAAATCTCGCCGCTGGCAAAGAATCCCACCAGCGGCACATCGCCGAGAGCCGCGCGGATATGCCGAATCTCCTCCGATTGGGTCCCGAAAAGGTTCGGCCCGCGTGCCACGCACGAGACATAGATGCCGCCGCGTATCTGCCGCCCGGCGAGCCTCGCCGTGATGCCCTGCAGCATGCGGTCGAGATCCTTCACCGCACCGGCATGGTCGCGGCGGGTGAACATCAGTCTGTCGCCGGTCTCCACAATGTCGCCGACGGCGATCAGGCCGTTCCCCGGATCGATGCCGATCAGATTGCGCACGAGATAGTCACCGGTGTCGCTGCCGGCCACCGGCATGGCGACGAAGATGTACCCGCCCAGCCGGCGCATGTCGCGGGCCAGCAATTCGCCGACATCCTCTTTCAGGACGTCCAGCGCCGGCCGGTGGTCGAGCGACACCACGATGTTCTGCTCTCCCGCCGTCACCGTATGCGCCGTGCCGATAGGCGTACACCCCTGGCTGAGACCCGTCATCGTTGCCACGGCAGGATCGAACAGCACGCCGGACACGCCACCGGTGGCAATCGACACGCCGGAGACCTGCTGGATCTCATCGTCGCCGGATCCCAGCCCGCCGACCAGAAAGGCGCCCGTCTCCTCCGCCAGGCCGTCGATGATGGTCGGCAGCCTGGGATTGCGCGGATCGGCATGGATCAACGCCAGGGTCGGCGTCCGCCGTGTCACCCAGTCGGCCGTCTCAGGGTCGAGGCCCCCATTGGCCGCCATGCCCTGATAGCCGCCGAACAGCCGGAACGACTCGGGCGCGAGGTCGCCGATCATGACGGCAATGCCGGGCTCGTCAAAGATCTCGCGGTCGCAGCCGCAAATCCCGAGGCCGGTGCTCCCAACCCAGTGCTGCACCCCGGTTACGTCGCGCAGGCGCTGCAGCACCGAATCGGCATGCGGTGCTATCCCAGGTGTCCAGTACGCAAATCCCAGTGTGGCGCCGGTGAAGCCGTCCAGCTGTCGCAGGCAAGCGTCCACAGCGGTCTGCCAATCGGCATCAGAGGCAATCGCGGCGGCAAAGCCGGCCGAATCGGCAATCTGAGCGGGTTCCGATCGCTCAGCCATCGTCCTGCATGTCCGCCTCGACCGCTTCCAGCAACGCCGCCACATGGGGCAAGATGCCCTCGACGATTACCTTAACCCCCTCGGCATTCGGATGGATACCGTCTAACTGGTTGAGCTCCGGGACCGTGGCAACACCTTCAAGAAAGAAGTCGTAAAGGGGTGCGTCATAACGCGCGGCCAGTTCGGGATAGATGGCGTTGAAGGCCTGCCCATATTCCGGCCCCAGATTGGGGGGCGCATACATGCCGGCGATCAGTGTGGGCACGCCCTCGGCAGTCAGCCGGTCCAGCATGGCCGTAAGATTCTCGCGTGTCGATGCCGGGTCGATGCCCCGCAGGCCGTCATTCGACCCAAGCTCCAGCAGCACGGCATGCGGCTGGTCCGCCAGCGCCCAGTCCAGCCGTGCGAGGCCGCCGGCAGTCGTATCGCCCGAAACGCCGCCGTTCAGAACCTCGACGGCAAATCCGCGATCTTCCAGCGCTTGCTGAAGCTGTGCGGGAAAGGCGTCTTCCTGCGCCAAGCCGTAGCCGGCCGTAAGGCTGTCCCCCAGTGCCAGCAGGCGCAACTCCTCGGCCCGTGCTTCTCCCGGACCGCCCGCAACGCCGGCCACGCCCAGCACCATGGCGGCGAACGCCATCACGCGAGCATTGAAATGTCGCGATTCCGGTCCACCTTCGCGCTGGTATCCGGTAATCGATAGAGACAACGCCATGACAGCATCCCGTGCAGCCTCGCCGGACGAACCGATGTTGGTCCTCGACTCGCTGACGCTAGAGTTGGAAAGCACAGCCGGGCTCGTCAACATCCTCCGGGGCATCGACCTCGAAGTCGGGCGCGGCGAGACGGTCAGTGTCGTAGGGCCTTCGGGGTCCGGCAAGTCCAGCATGATGATGGTCATCGGAGGCCTGGAACGGCCGACGGCTGGGCGCGTTCGCGTCGCCGGCAACGATCTGGGCGCGATGGGCGAGGATGCGCTGGCGCTGTTCCGCCGGGCCCATCTGGGCATCGTCTTCCAGAACTTCCATCTGGTGCCGACGATGACCGCGTTGGAGAACGTGGCCATCCCTCTGGAATTCGGCGGTTCGGCGGATGCCTTCGACCGCGCCGCGACGAACCTTGAGGCCGTCGGCCTCGGGCATCGGTTGACGCACTATCCGGGTCAGCTTTCCGGCGGGGAGCAGCAGCGTGTGGCCATGGCCCGTGCTTTCGCCGGCGGACCCGATCTCATCCTCGCGGACGAACCGACGGGCAATCTGGACGGCAAGACCGGCGGGCACATCGTCGATCTCATGTTCCGGCTGTCGGCCGACAACGGTGCGACATTAATGCTGATCACCCATGACGAACGCTTGGCGGCGCGCTGCGCACGCAGGGTTCATCTGGTCGACGGACGCATCGTCGACGATTCCGCAACGACACCCGTCCGACAGGCCGTCTGATGTCGCCCTGGCTGTTCCTCAAGCTCGCCCGGCGGGAGCTGCGCGGCGGGGTCAAGGGCTTCCGCATCTTCATGGCCGGTCTGGCCTTGGGCGTGGCGGCCATTGCCGCCGTCCAGTCAGTAGCCGGCGCAGTGCTCGACAGCCTGAGTCGGGACGGCCGGGCGATCCTGGGCGGGGACCTGGCGCTTCGCGTGCTCTATTATCCGGCAACGGACGAACAACGCGCCTATTTCGAGCGCGTCGCCCAGGTCGCGGAGACCGCCGAGATGCGCGGCATGGCCGTGCGGCCCGACGACGGCACCAGCACGCTGGTCGACCTGAAGGCAGTCGGCGACACCTATCCGCTTTACGGCGCGGTGCGCCTGGTCGGCGGCGCAGACCTGCATACGACGCTGGCTGAGAGCGGCGGGACCTGGGGCGCGGTGGTCGAGGAAACGCTGCTGACCCGGCTCGACCTTGCCGTCGGCGACCATGTGCGCGTCGGCCATACGGAGCTGGAAATCCGCGCGCTGATCGAGCGGGAGCCGGATCGCGCCGGCAGTAACACGTTCAGCCTGGGCCCGCGGCTGATGATCGCCGAAGACGCGCTGGCCGACACGGGCCTGCTGCAGCCCGGCAGCATGATCTACTACAACTACCGACTCAGGCTGCCGGCGGAGGCGACGGTCACGGACACCATCGCCGATCTGCGCGAGCGCTTCCCCGATGCGTCCTGGCGCATTCGCGATTTCACCAACGCCTCGCCACGGCTCGCCGAGACGATCGGCCGCCTAGCGTTGTTCCTGACGCTGGTCGGACTGACGGCCCTGATGGTCGGCGGTGTCGGCGTCGGTAACGCGGTGAAGGCCTATCTCGACGGTCGCACGGCGACGATCGCCACACTGAAATGCCTGGGCGCGCCGAGCCGGCTGGTTTTTGCCATCTACATGGCGCAGGTCCTCGCGCTCGCCAGCGTGGCGATCGTCATCGGCCTGGTTGTCGGCGCGATCACCCCGCCGTTGATCGCCAATGCGCTCTCCGGCGTGCTGCCGCTGGATCTGGACGCGGGGATCTACCCCGGCGCCCTTGCGCTGGCGGCCGTGTTCGGCCTGCTGACCGCTTTGCTGTTCTCGCTGTGGCCGCTGGCACGGGCGCGCGACGTTCCGGCCGCCGCCCTGTTCCGCGATATGGTGGCGCCGCAGCACCGCTGGCCGCGGCCCGTGTTCATCGCCGCTACGGGGGTGCTGACCGTGGCGCTGGCGGGTCTCGCCATCGTTACGGCGGCCGATATGACGCTGGCGGCAGCGTTCACCATCGGCACGATCGCAACCTTCTTCGCTTTCCGCTTGGCGTCGAACGGCATCGTCCGGCTGGCCCGTGCCTGCGGCCGGCCGCGCGCACCGGCCCTGCGGCTGGCGCTGGCCAATCTGCACCGGCCAGGGGCGCCGACGGCCGGCGTCGTGCTGTCGCTCGGCCTGGGGCTGACGGTGCTGATCGCCATCGCGCTGGTGCAGGGCAACATGTCGCGCGAAGTGAACGAGACCATGCCCAAGGACGCGCCCGGTTTCTTCTTCGTCGACATCCAACGCGATCAGATGGAGCCCTTCGAGGGGCTGGTGCGGGAGTTCGAGGGAACGGGAAGGCTTGAACGTGTACCGTCGCTGCGCGGGCGCATCGTCGCCGCCAACGGGGTTCCGGCCGAACAGGCGCTGGTGACGAACGAGCACGGCTGGATCCTGCGCGGCGATCGCGGCGTGACGTACCGCACCGAGCCGCGCGAAAGCGATATCATCATCGCCGGCGAGTGGTGGGAGCCGGACTATGCGGGCCCACCATTGCTGTCGATCTACCGCGACATTGCCGAGGCGTTCGGCATCGGCGTCGGCGATCGGCTAACGATCAACGTCCTCGGCCGTGACGTCGAGGCGGAGATCGCCAATGTGCGCGACATCGACTGGGGCACGCTGAACCTCAACTTCACGCTGGTGTTCTCGCCGCAGCCTCTGGCCGCTGCCCCGCACACCTACATGGCGACGCTGGAGACCGAGGAGGCCAGCGAGCTTGCCCTGCAGCGCGCGGTTACGGAGCAGTTCGCCAATGTGACGGCCGTGCGCGTCCGCGACGCGATCGAGGTGGTCTCGAGCCTCCTCAACCGCATCGCCGATGCTGTCCGCGGCACCGCCAGCATTACCGTGATCTCC
>JANQQD010000349.1 GCA_028285185.1 Anaerolineae bacterium
GATGGTCTGTTTACGATCAAGATTGGCCTGATCGGCGCGCCTGAAAAGGCGGCCGGTGTTGTCCCACACCTGCAGCCAGCGATCAAGGTTGGCCATTCCCGCCAGATCCGTGAGGCACAGCCGCTCGCCGGGCATGATCTCATGCTCAAGCTGCCCGGTCGCGACCAGCCTGACGATCCGCTGCAGGATGCCCTGAAACTGGTCGGTCACCTGGCGATAGAGCGCTTCGGCGCCGTTCGCCGCGACACGGTCGCCCAGCGCGTGCACGGCCACCCAGTCCAGGCTCGGCAGGTGTCGCAGCCGTTCCAGCAGATCCGTGTAGACCGCATGTCCGCCGGCAGCTGCCAGACTGAGCGCCCTGCCTGGGGCTCCCTCGGCGAGCCGCGCCAGCACGACACGCTCGTCCGGACGAAGGTCCGGCATGCGCCGCTCCAAGAGCTCCAGGATGCGCGGCTCAGGCACCGCCGAAAGCGTCAGCCGGCGACAGCGGGATCGCAGCGTCGGCAGCAGTGCCCCCGGCTGGTCGCTGACCAGCATCAGCACGGTGCGCCGTGGCGGTTCTTCCAGGATCTTCAGAATTGCGTTGGCGCTGTTTCGGTTCATGCGGTCGGCATCGTCGACCACGACGATCCGCCAGCCACCACCGGAGGCCGTGAGGTGCAGGAATGGCGCAATCCGCCGCACCTGATCGACCGGCAGGTCGCCGGTCGGACGGCCCTGCTTGGGGTCGACGGGCCGCTCAACGCCCAGAAGGTCGGGATGGCTCGCCGCAGCGACTTGGCGGAAAACCGTGCTGCCCTCGGGTACGGCCAGATCCGCAAGACCGTCTGCTTCGGTGCCGGAGACGGTCTCAGCCGCCAGCAGGTAACGCGCGAACCGATAGGCAAGCGTCGTCTTGCCCACCCCGGCCGGGCCGCCGATCAGCCAGGCATGTGGCAGCCTGGCCGACCGGAAAGCATCCACCAGCATCTTTTCCGCCTGATCGTGGCCGATCAGATCCGGTGTTTCGCGCGGATGCGGCAGAGTGACCGGTTCGGCCGCGGCACGTGCCATCACGGCAGCCCCAGCCGATCTTCGATCGCTTCGAAGGCCGCAGCCGTAACCGCCGCCTCTGGCAGGGTGGCGTCGACGACGACGCAGCGGTCAGGCTCGCGCCGGGCAATATCGAGGAAGCCCGCGCGAACACGGTCATGGAAGGCCTGGTCGAGCTTTTCATAGGCGTTCCGGTCTTCGCCCCTGCCCTCCAGGCGGGCCTGCGACTGGTCGGCCGTGAGATCAAGGATGACGGTCATGTCCGGCTTGAACGTGCCGATCGCAATGGAATGCAGCGCGTCGATCAGGTCGCGGCCGAGCCCCGCACCGTATCCCTGATAGGCCATCGTGCTATCGGAAAAGCGGTCGGAGAGCACCCATGTCCCCTCCTCCAGCGCCGGCAGGATGGTCTGGCGCAGATGCTCCCGCCGGGCCGCATAGTGCAGCAGGGCCTGGGTGATGGTGTCGAACGTTCCCGGCTCCCCGTCCAGCAGCAGCCCTCTTATGGTCTCGGCTTGCGGCGTGCCGCCCGGTTCGCGTGTCGTCGTCACCGCGATGCCGCGGGCGTTCAGAGCGGCGCCCAGCGCCCTGATTTGGGTCGACTTTCCCGCCCCCTCCCCGCCTTCCAGCGTGATCAGCCTGCCCCGCGGCATGGGCTTTGGTCCGCCCCGCGGTGCTATTGCAGCCAGCCGAAGATCAGGTGGCCGGCGGCGCTGGTGACCCGCCCAAGGAAACCCTGGCGTTCCACCTCGGCGCCGGCGACAAGCGGGATTTCCTGTACCGGCATATCGGGCACCGAGACCACCAGCGTCGCCACCACATCCCCCACCGCTATCGGCGCCGGCACCGGTTCCTCCACCCGGACCGTGACCACCATGTCGGCCGTCTGGCCCCGCCTTATGGTGAGGGCCAGGGGGGTGCCCGCGATCAGCGGCACGGACGACGGCGATCCCATCCAGACTTCAGCCGTCTCGATCACCTCTTCAGCGTCGAACAGCGGTAGCGCCTCAAACTCGCGGAAGCCCCATTCCAGCAGGCGCACCGCCTCTTCGGCGCGTTCGGTCGTGCTGTTCAGCCCGTTGATCACCAGGATCAGGCGCCGGCCATCCTGAATGGCCGATGCCGTCAGGCCATAGCCGGCTTCCGCGGTATGGCCCGTCTTCAGGCCGTCGGCGCCGATGTCCCGATAGAGCAGCGGGTTGCGGTTCTGCTGGGTGATCGGCTGTCCGGTGCTGATATCGACGCCGTAGGTAAACTCTGTCTCTGAATAGTAGTGGTAACGGTGCGGGAACGTCTCGATCATGGCACGCGCCAGGATCGCCAGATCGCGCGCCGTCGAATAGTGCTCGGGGTGCGGCCAGCCGGTGGCGTTGGCGAAGTTGCTGCCCAGCATGCCCAGCTGATGCGCACGCTCCGTCATCTGCCGCGCGAACGCCTCTTCGGTACCGCCCAGACCCTCGGCCAGCACGATCGAGGCATCGTTGCCCGACTGCACGATGACGCCGCGGATCAGGTCTTCCACGCGTACGGTGTCGTTCACCTCGACGAACATCTTCGATCCGCCCGTACGCCAAGCGTATTCACTAACCGTCAGCTCGTCGTCCAGCGACAGCTGACCGGAATCCAGCGCCTCGAAGACCATGAACATGGTCATGATCTTGCTCATGGATGCCGTGGGCATGCGTTCGTCGGCATTGTGCTCCAGCAGCACAGTTCCCGTCGTCACGTCCACCAGGATGGCTTCACGCGCCCGAGTCTCGATCGCGGCGGCGCCTGTCGCCCAAAGCATCAGCATGGCAACCGCGGCGGCGGCCACGGGCCGGAAAGCGGCGCGGCGCGCCCTCGCAAGCATCGGCATCGTGATCGGCATTCCCCACCTCGCCTTCGGCCGCATGGCCGGCCGTCAGTTCTGGACCAGCCGGGCATCCCTATGGCCGGCTGCCAGGACCTCGGAAAGAACGCGGCTAGCATCGCCGGCATTGGCATAGGGGCCGAGCTGCACCCTGTAGAAGGTCACATCACCCACTAGGGCATCCGAGACGCGCGCGGTCCCCAGGCTGCTCAGCTCACCGACAAGCCGCCGTGCGTTTCCATAGTTGGTAAAGGCACCGGCCTGAACGAAGACGCCCGAAGCCGGCGCCTCTACCTGCGCGGTTGCGATCGGAGGGGCCGGCGACCGCACCGGCTCAACCACGGTTGGCGCCGGTGGAAGGGCCGCCACCTGGGGGCTCGATGCGCCCGGCGGCGGCCCTTCGGAGAAGCTGCGTCCGGAGGCCTCGGCAAGCCGTATGCTCTCGTCGCTCAGCACCTGAACACGGACCTCAGCCGTTCCCGCCTCGCGAAAGCCCAACAGCTCCGCTGCGCGCTGGGAAACGTCGATGATCCGGCTGTGTGCGAACGGTCCGCGGTCATTCACACGCAACACCAGCGATCGTCCATTGTTCAAATTGGTGACGCGCACCATCGTCGGCATCTGCAGCGTGGGATGCGCCGCCGTCAGGGCATCCTGATCGAAGCGTTCGCCGTTCGCGGTCGTCCTGCCGTGAAATCCGGGACCGTACCAGGATGCCTCTCCGACCTCGTCGTAGTAGAAGTCTTCTTGCGGCGTATACCATATCCCATTGATCTGATAGGGATTGCCGACCTTGTATTCGCCGGGTGAGCTGTCGGCCTCCAGAGATGTGGCCAGATGGCTCGCCAGTTCTGTTTCCGCGCAAGCACCCAGGGTCGCCGCCGCGGCGACCACAGCCGCAAACCGCAGGGGGCACTGCCGCCTTTCCGACATCGGCGTCCTCCGTCTTTGACCGGCCAAAGCCGCGTTGGCCGCCGGTCTTCCGTTGTCGATCGGCGCCGAAAGCCGGGCCCCGGCCTGCCGTGTCAGCCACGCTGGCAGCGCCCCCGCCGATTTGTCAAGCAACGGTCAAATACACCTCAAAGGTCCGGGACGGCGGGCCCTTCCCGGCCGTTCGCCCGCCAGTGCCTCATTCGCCCCGGACACAATCAAGCAGAGATTCGATCTGCACCATGCGCTGCTGGATCACGCTGGCCCGCTGCCGCAAAGCACCGGTCGGCTGCGACGCCGAACGCGTGAGCGGATTGGGCAGGCTGACGGCCAAGAGTGCGGCCTCGCCCCGGTTCAGCAGGCTTGGGGATCGGTCGAAATGGTGTCGGGCGGCTGGGCCGATGCCGTAGAGACCGGGCCCCCACTCCGCAATGTTCAGATAGACTTCCAGGATGCGCGTCTTAGGCCACAGCGCTTCGAGATACAGCGTCAGATAGACTTCCAGCCCTTTCCGGACCCAGCTGCGTCCCGGCCACAGGAAGAGGTTCTTGGCTGTCTGCATGCTGATCGTGCTGGCGCCGCGCAGCCGGCCACCGCTTTCATAGGTGTCGATCGCGTCGTGCACGCTGTCCCAGTCCACGCCGGAATGCGAACAGAACAGGTTGTCTTCCGCCCCGATGACGGCCGCGATCACATGGGGTGAAACGGCCTCCAGCGGAACCCAATCCTGTTCGATACCATGGCCCTCTCCGGCACGGATCAGCATCAGCGGCGTGATCGGCGGCGGCACGAAGCGATAGAGGCCCACCAGCACCAGCGGCACGACGATCGGGGCCAGCAGGAGTCCCACCAGCCATCGCCGCCACCGTCGGCGAACCGGACGGCGGCGAGCACCTTCGCGGCGCGGTCGGGATGAAGCCCGGCCGGCGGCGGGCCGGCGCGGCCGTTTCGGGGCCATGGGCGCTCTTGGTGTCGATTCTGGTTTCGGGGTTTCCAACGACGGCTACAGGATTACCCTGCCGGGGAAAAGAGCGATCACACCGACGGCGCCGGGCGCAGCGCCGAGGCCGCAGGTCGTGCATCCCGATCGGGAATAGCTGAGATGGAGCGAAAGCGCCTGCTGATTGTGGCCCATGCGCCGTCGCCGAATACGCGCGCATTGTTGGATGCTGCCATTCGCGGAGCCAGCCATCCGGATATCGGCGGTGTTACGGTGACCACCATTGCCCCGCTGGAGGCTGGGCCGTCCGATGTGCTGGCCGCTGACGGCATTCTGCTCGGCACGACGGAGAACCTCGGCTATATGAGCGGCGCGCTGAAGGACTTCTTCGACCGGATCTACTACCCATGCCTGGAGCAGACGCAAGGCCTGCCCTACGCGCTGTACATCCGTGCGGGCCACGACGGCACCGGGACACGAAGGGCCGTCGAATCCATCACCACCGGCCTTCGATGGCGGTGTGTCCAGGACATTCTTATCTGTCGCGGCAGCTATCAGACCGACTTTGCCGATCAGTGTGAAGAGCTGGGAATGACCATGGCGGCCGGGCTGGAAGCCGGCCTCTTCTGAGGTCGCCATTCCGCCGGCGAACGGACGTCCGGCCACTAAGGTTCTCTGGGCCGAGGCGACCAACGACTGCAACCAGTCTTAACTGCTAATGCGAATAGATGATGATCCCGCTCGCGCTCTGGATGCATGACAAGGGACATCCTGGTAGGTAGAGGCACCGAAGCCTGAAGTCGCGGGGTCGTATTCGAACCATGAAAAAGCTCGGAATCGTTATCCTCATCGTGATCGTCCTCGCAGTCGTTGGCCGTCTCACGTCGCCGGATGAGGCGGGCACTGGCCGGGTCGGCGAAATGACCGCGGCGGAGCGGCATTACGTCGAACTGCTTGACGAGGCGATTTACAATGTCGGGTATGTTGCGGGCATGGCGTATAGCCACCCGGTCTGGCCCGAGACGCGCGCATTTGTCGGGCCCGATGGCCAGTATACCAGGGCCTTGCTGGTCGTGCGGCGTCCCGGTCTCAGCGACGAGGCAACCGCCACCATGAACCTGGACCGCTACGAAGAAGGACGCGACGCTGGCTCTGTCCAGGCCTTTAGCGAGTCCGACGCTGCCGCCCGCACGCAACGCGTCATTGATATCGTGGAGCGGGAGATGATCCCGGCGATGCGGGCTGCGTTCGAGTAACCGTCGGACGTTTGCATCGCTCCTCACATGCACCGTCTGTCCCAGGATGCGACCGCGCGGAAGCGGCCAAGCTGGCGATGATGGGGCAAGTTCCACCTTCCTGTGGCATCACGCCCGTGATAACTGACTGCGCCGCAAAGTGGATGGGTGGCCGAGCGGTTGAAGGCACCGGTCTTGAAAACCGGCAGGCGTGAAAGCGTCTCGTGGGTTCGAATCCCACCCCATCCGCCACCTATCGCCGCCAACATCCATTTCCACACTGCGCAGCCGTCCAAATCGCTCTTGTCCAACATCACGTCAGCGCGATTGGGCGTCAGGCGACGCTCCGCTTGCAGACTGGGGTGGTCTCAGCCACGATCGGTCGCCGCAAAGACCTTCACTTGGGGAATTCCGGGTAGGGAAAGGGAACGTCATGGAACCGACTTCGATCGGCTTCGGCCAATTGGCGCGGCATGTGGGCAGGATCCTGTTCGCCCTGACGATCGCTGCCGCTGGACCCGCTGTCGCCGGCGATCTCGCAAGGCCGGAAGTAATCGGCTTTTCGGCCGATGGCCGCTATGTGGCGTTCGAGGAGTATGGCGCCCAGGACGGATCCGGCTTCCCCTATGCGAGCATCTACGTCATCGATGTGGCGGCTAATGACTGGGTCGCAGGGTCGCCGGTCCGGGTGCGGCTGGACTACGACGCACTGCCCGATCTGGAGACGATCGACAACGGCATCACGCAGGCGCGCGATGCGGCAATGGCTGAGGCCGAGCCAATCCTGACCGCCCACGGCATCGTTCCAGGGGAAACCGGCTCGACGCTGATCTTCCACCCGCTCAGCGATCTGGCAGCCCCAGCCCATGAGGTCTCGTTCTCCATCGGAGCCGCTTATTCGCCCTATTACCGGGATGAGAACCTGTTGAGCGTGGTGGAGCGCACAGTCGAGAACGCGGAGTGCGACCGCTACGAGCTCGGCCCCGTTTCGGTCATGACCCTCTCGTTGACGCTGGGGGCTGACGCCGAGCCGACGATACTGCAGGACGACGATACCCTGCCCGCCAGCCGAGGCTGCGCCACCGGCTACCGCATCCATAGCGTGTTCGTCTACGCACCCAACCAGCCCGACCAGAGCAGCTGCTGTCACCGCGATCTCGCCATGTTGGTCCTGCTGGGCATGTCCCAGTTCGGCTTCGAAGGCCCAGACTGGCGCTTTCTCGGAGTCACCACCATGCTGAGCGATGCGTGGTGAGCTGGACCCGGACCCATGTCCATGATGACAGGGAGGACGCAGCGGCGTCCGCCGGCATCATCTGACGACGATTGACATCAAGTTCCTAATGACTGCATTTTTTGTCAGCATTGACAAAAAATGCAGTCACGGGATTTGGCCAGACCGGACATCAAAGACGAGCGCAGAGAGCAGATACTCGACGCCTTTGAAATCTGTGTGGCGCGCTACGGCGTCGAAGGTGCCACGCTTGCGAAGACGGCCGAAGTCGCCGGGCTTGCCCGACCTCTGGTGCGCCATAACGTAGGCAACCGAGACGCGCTGCTGGCGGCCCTCGTGGCCCGGTACCTGGAACGAAGCTACGCCAGTCTCAATGCACTGATCGCAGCCTTGCCGGAACGGAACAGGGTCCGCACGGCGATCGACTGGCTTATCGACCCGGACAGCGCCGATGCGCAGTTGGTGCATGTCGCAAGCGCGCTGATCGCGGCGTCATCGAATGACCCGGTACTGGCTGCGAAGATGCGGGACTGGTTGGACGGCTTCGTTGCCCAGATAAGCCAACTGGTGGCGGACGACTTTCCGGATGCGGACCGGGCGACGGTTTCTGCCGTCGCGGCCGGGATTACGGGCATCTACTTCAATATCGAAGCGCTCACCCCTTTGGGCGATGTCAGTGCTTTGGCGGTGTCGTCCAAAAGGGCGGCCATAATGCTTGTCGAGACAATAGAGACAAGCCGATAGACGCGGGCTGCCGACCGGCCTGTGGGGCGGCGTCATTCTCCGCTGGTCGTCGCCATTTCGTGTCTGTCGCGGATGTCGAACTCCAGCGCCGATAACTCTGAGGCGACGGCTTCCACCAGCGCGTCGACGCGCGCCGACAGCGGCGCACTGAGCTCGAGCCCCAGGCCCATGTCCACCGGCTGCAATCCGAACAGCGTGATGCGGGCCGGTGCGTCACCGGTCAACTGCAGGACCGCCAGCAGATCGGACAGCCCGAGTTGATGCGGTGAGATCTTCGTCTGCAGAAAGGCAGGGATCTCGCCGTCGACCATCCTGATCATGGTTTCCGGCGGACCGTCATGGGCGACGGCATCGACGATGATAAGGTGGTCGCGCCCGGCAATCAGGTCCAGGAGATCGAGCCCGCTGGTGCCGCCGTCGATGACCGTAACGCCCTCCGGCAGGATATAGCGTTCCGTCAGGCGGCGAATGGCGTGAACGCCCAGTCCCTCATCGCGCAACAGCACGTTGCCCACGCCCAGGACCAGAACGTCGGGCCAGACAGCGCCTTCCATACTGCCTCCCCCGGTCAAAGGGCGCGTACGCGCACGATTTCGCGCTGGTTCGTGTCCAGCAGGTGGATGGCGCAGGCGAGACAAGGGTCGAAGGAGTGGACGGTGCGCAGGATCTCCAGCGGCAGCTCGTTGTCGGCGACCGGATTGTCGACAAGCGAAGCCTCATAGGGTCCGGGCTCATCATCCTCGTCGCGCGGTCCCGCGTTCCAGGTGGTGGGCACCACCGCCTGATAGTTGGCGATGCGGCCGTCGCGGATCACGGTCCAGTGCGACAGCACCCCACGCGGGGCCTCGTGGAAACCGACCCCGCGGACCTCGCCTTCGGGGAACTCCGGGCGATTGAAGGTGTCGGTATCGCCGCTGCCGATATTGTCGACCAGACGCTGCCATTGGTCGGCCAGCGTCTCATAGAGCACAGCGCATCGAACGGCGCGGGCCGCATGGCGGCCGATCGTGGAATGCAGCGCCTCCAGCGGCAGCTCCGAACCGAGATGGCCGCTGACCATTTCGACCAGCAGGTTGGTGTAGCGCTGAGTCGGCTCGTGACCTGCCACATACATGGCCAGGACATTGGCGAGCGGGCCAACCTGCGCGCGTTCGTCGCGGAAGGTCGGTGACTTGACCCAGGAGTATTTCCCGTCGTCCTCGAAATCGGTGTATTGCGGGTCCGTCTCTCCATCATATGGGTGCAGGGCGCCCCGGCCGCCGCGGTACCAGGAATGCTTGACGCTTTCCTTCACGCCGTTTGCGAAGAACTCGTCGTCGAAGCTGGAAATCGGCTGAAATTCGCCAAGATTTCCGCCGGGGATATAGCCACCCGGCAGCGCGAACTCCGTCCCCTTGGTGTCCAGCGGCATATCGGGCACCGACAGATAATTCGTGATGCCGGCACCATAGCCGGTCCAGTCGGCGTACTGGGCGCCTATAGCGGCCACATCCGGCAGATAGACCTGGGTGACGAAGGCGCCGATTTCGTCGATCGCCGTGCGGATGGCCATCAGCCGTTCGACGCTGAGTGTCGACTGGCTGTCCAGGTTGATGGGGTTCGCGACGCCGCCTACGGCCACATTCTGGATATGCGGTGTCTTGGAGCCCAGGATGGCGACGATGCGGTTGGCCCGGCGCTGATAGTCCAGGGCCTGCATGTAGTGTACCGCCGCCAATAGGTTGATCTCCGGCGACAGTGTCATGGCCGAATGGCCCCAATAGCCGCTGCCGAAGACGCCGAGCTGCCCGGACTCCACGAAGGCCTTCAGCCGCTCCTGAACCTGGGTGAATTCCTGAACGCTGTTGCGCGGCCAGTCCGACAGGCTCTGCGCCAGGCGCGCCGCGGCCGCTGGATCGGCGGAAAGTGCGGAGACGATGTCCACCCAGTCGAGCGCGGACAAATGGTAGAAATGCACGATGTGGTCGTGGACGGCGTGCGCCCCGATGATCAGGTTGCGGATGTACTGGGCGTTCAGCGGCACTTCCAGACCAAGTGCGTTTTCCACCGCCCGGACGGACGCGATCGCGTGAACCGTCGTGCAGACGCCGCAGATGCGCTGGGCAAAGATCCAGGCGTCGCGGGGGTCGCGGTCTTTCAGGATCAGCTCGATCCCGCGCCACATCTGGCCCGACGCCCAAGCCTTGGTGACGCGTCCGTCATCGACCTCGCAGTCGATCCTCAGATGCCCCTCAATTCTCGTAATCGGATCGACGACAACACGCATCTGCTTCTCCCGTCAGGCGCGGTTCGCTTCCGGCCTCTTGTTCAATCAATGGACCCTGCTTCGCGCCCGACCGTCACGTGGCATGCCCGACCGGCGCGGAGCCTTGGTCGCGGGCTTCTGCCGCGTGTTCTTCGATGTATGCCCGTTCCACCGTGTGCAGCACCGGCAGCTTCTTCACGAAAACCAGATACAGCATGACTTCCAGCGAGAAGATGCCGACGGTCACCATTATCTCGCCCACCGTCGGGAAATAGCTCCAGCCGTCCCCGGGGTGATAACCGATCAGGTAGCAGTTGATCCGGTAGACCGTTCCGGCTGCGAGCATGGTGCTTGCTGCAACGAACATCCGCCGCGGGCTCGCCCGCTCCTTCCGCGGCCACAACAGGACCAGGGCGATGACGTGCAGCACGGTCTCGATCCAGAACATCACCGCATCGACACCGAGGTCGAATGCCAGAACGATATCGCCGCGGAAGATCAGGTCGCCCAGCCGCAGCACCAGATAGCCGAGCAGCAGCCAGGCCATGACCGTGGACAGCTTGTTGAGGATGTAGGCCTCCATCGGCCGGCGGAAGCCGACGGACGACAGCACCGCCTCGAACACGACGATGGCAAAGCCCATGAACAGGGCCGATGAGAGGAACAGCAGCGGCAGCAACTGGGTCTGCCACAAAGCGGAGAGCTGGTGGCCGAGGATCACCAGGATTGTCCCCATGGACGACTGGTGCATGGTCGGCAGCAGGATGCCGAGCCCGATGAAGATGAACAGCACCCGGTCCAGCTTGCGGCGCACGTTCTTCATGCCAAGCCGTTCCAGGAAGACTGGCGAAAACTCGATCATCAGCACGGTGATGTAGGCGGCAATGCACAGCGCCGTCTCCAGCATCACCGAGTTGTATTGCGACAGCCATGGCAGGAACATGTTGTAGCCCTGCCAGTAGCGGCCGAGATCGATCATCACCGCCGCACCGCCCAGCGCATAGCCGAACAGGCTCGCCAGCAGCGCCGGCCGCACCAGCGGATGGTATTCGCCCCTGTTTAGGATGTAGACCAGCAGCGCGATCGCATAGCCGGCGCACCCCAGTGCTGTTCCGACGACCAGGTCGATCGCGATCCAGATGCCCCAGGGATAGCCGTCGCTCAGATTGGTGACCGACGCCAGGCCGAAGAAGAAGCGGTTGAACAGAAAGAAGCCGGCGACCAGCACCAGAATACCGAGGCCGAAGAACATCGGCGTGAAGATCGGGCCGCCCAGCGGGGCATGCACCTGGTCGGATTGCTTGGCCATGGCCGCCCTCCCCCGAAGACCGACGGGTCAGTCCCATTCCTCGGGCCGGTGGCCGCGAGCGTTCTTGTAGGCGAAGTAGACAAGCCCGGCGAGCAGCACTGCCGGGGCGATGAAGTACTTGTAGAGCGTGTGCTGGATGCCCTCGGTGATCGAGGCGTAGGAATAGTCCGGCACGTCTTCCGGATAGCCCAGGCTTTCGAACGGCACGCCGGACACCATGCGGCACTGGGTGCCGCCCAGGATCTCCTCGCCGTAGACGTCGTTCAGGTACTGCGCGGCCGGCGCTTCATGCGGCGCGCGGTCGTCGCCCAGGGCACCGCGCGGGAACCAGTGCTTTTCTCCGGCGGTCATACCGAGCCGGCGTTCGGCCTCGTCCTGCAGATCCTTTGTGCGGCCATACAGCGTGGCGCCGGTCGGGCATACATCGGCACAGGCCGGAATGTCCTGGCCCTCCACATTGGTGCACAGCTGGCATTTCTGAATCTGGCCGAAGGGATCGTCATACTCATAACGCGGCACGCCGAACGGGCAGGCCAGCACGCAATAACGGCAGCCGATGCAGCGGTCGGGATGATGGCTGACGACGCCCGAGACGGGATCCTTGGTCATCGCCGACACGGGACAGACGGAGATGCAGGACGCATCGGTGCAATGCATGCACTGACGTTTGATGAAGGCAAAACCGTCTTCGGCGCGGTCCTTCACCGCCATGGTGCCGTGCTGATAGACCTGAATGACCGTCAGCGTGTCGCCGGAAAGATCAACGGCGGTATCCCAGGTTCCGTCGGCGTTCCAGTCCTCGTACACCTCCGGAATGTCCACGGGCATGCCGTTGACCTGCTTGCAGGCGGCCTGGCATGCGCGGCATCCAATGCACAGCGTGGAGTCATAGAGCAGGCCCACGGCGTCATCCGGCATGGGTCGCGCGTCGCGCTGTAACCCTTGCGCCGAGGCCGTCTCGGCAGCCGCCAGGGCGGTTCCGCCTGCGGCTGCGCCAACGGCCCCGTCAACGGCGGCGAATTTCAGGAAAGCACGGCGATTGAGCTGCATGGCGTGCGCTCCCGTCTTGCCGGTTTAGCTTGAGCCTTCCGGCGGCTGCTCCGGCGTCGGGCCGTGCTTGCCCAGCCGTGTTGCGAGGACGGCGCCCGCGCCGACGGCGGCACCGACGATGCCGGAGGCAAGCGCCACGGCTGCCGTGCCGGCGCCGCCCTGTTCTTCTTCCACGCGCGGGAAGGCGGTGGGCGGTGTGACGGTCTCCAGCTTTGCCAGGCTGTGTATGGACTTGGTGAAGCCCACACCCTGTTCGGTGCAGCCGAAACAGGGATGGCCAGTGCCCACGGGCCACGACCCCTCGCCGCCATCGTTGAACCCGATCGCCGGGCAGTTGGCCCAGGTCTCGGGCCCCTTGCAGCCGAGATAGTAGAGGCACCAGCCCTGGCGATGCCCCTCGTCGCCGAATTCGCGCGCAAACCGGCCGGCATCGAAATGCGGGCGACGCTCGCAATTCTCGTGGATCAACCGGCCATAGGCAAAGCGCGGGCGGTTCTTGGAATCCAGCGCCGGCAAGGCGCCGAAGGTGACGAAATGCAGAACGGTGGACAGGAAATTGTAAGGGTTGGGCGGGCAGCCGGGAATGTTGACGATGGTCTTGTCCGTGAGGATTTCGTGAACCGCCGTTGCGCCCGTCGGGTTGGGATCGCTGGACGGGATGCCGCCCCAGGCCGCGCAAGAGCCCATGGCGACGATGGCGCCTGCGCCTTCGGCCAGACGCTGAACCGTCTCCAGCACGGTCTTGCCGGCGATCTGGCAATAGATGCCGTCATCCTTGACCGGAATGGCGCCGTCGACCACCAGCAGAAAGCTGCCCCAGTTCTCCTCAACGGCCTGTTCGCGGAAGGCTTCGGCCTGATGGCCAGCGCCGGCACACAGGGTCTCGTGATAGTCCAGCGAGATCTGGTCCAGGATCAGGGTCTCAAGGGTCGGGTGATAAGACCTCAACAGCCCTTCGGTGCAGCCGGTACATTCCTGAGCGGAGATCCAGATGACCGACGGACGCCGACCGCTGGTGGCCGCGTTGGCGATGCGCACACCGAATTCCGGCGCAAGACCGAGAGTCGCGGCAATGCCGGTGCAGTACTTCAGAAAGTCGCGTCGGGTCAGACCGCCCAACGCACCACGGTAGCTGTCGAGGTCGCCGATCCTGTCGATATCATCGACGTCACGGGTGCCGTGCGGCCCTGTGCGCATGTCGTTTCCCCCAATTGTACCGCCTTGTCTGAAAGATCGGTCGGAGAGACGATCGGAATGAAATCGGCCTCTTGGGAGACCTGCGGCATGCCTCCCACCGTTTGTTTACACATGTATTCTAAGCAAGTGATGACTGTCAGTGATGTATATCAATTCCACCAATGCGCCTAGAATCGACGACCGAGATCACCAGCGCCTGCAATGTTGTCCTTTGTATTCGCCTCACAATTTCAATCGATGACTTGATAGTCTTTAATGGGTCTAATGTGCATGCGTGAAGTCTGGTATGCGGCGCTTCCGGTGACCCGGCACGCAAGGGACACGCACATCTCGTCCCGACATTGGTCTATCGGGGCGCTTGTGTGCGGAGATAGGCAATGGCGCTGGCCCGGTCGCGATCATCGGCAATCCCGTCGAACACCATTGCCGTGCCCGGCAGGTATCCCTGGGGGTCACGCAGGAATGCGTCCAGCGATGCTGCGTCCCATGTGCCGTCGGCAGCGGCCAGTGCGGCGGAATATCCGAACCCATTGGTCCGGGCCTTGGGCGCGTCGACGATGCCCCAAAGCGGCGGGCCGACCCTTGGCGGATCCTGTCGTGCGATCGCATGGCAGACCGTGCAGGCCTCAACGACCTGGCGCCCGCGTTCGACCACGGGATCAGCGGGCAGACCTCCGTCGTCGCTGTACCCTGTCAGCACAACGGCGGCCGCAACCGCGAGCCCGACGGCCAAAGCCGAAGCGCCTGCCCAGATAGTCCCCCTCACGCGCTATTCCCTTCAGGGCGCGAAACATACTTGCGCGGATTCTTTCGGGCGAGACATCTCAAGCACACCCGGCGGGCGGTTTCAATAAGATTGATACCTCGATATTGAAGTAATCAAGGAAACATGAAATAGCACTTCGTTCGCATGCTAATCAGCGATCGATATCTCAAAGTCCGCCGCTGAGAGTGAAAAAGTAAGTGTATGGATACGGTTAACGCAGGCGTGAAAAGTTGCGCTATCAGCTATTCCGATTTTGCGATGCAACAACATCAGCAGGCTGCTAATATAGTGGCGTATGAAACTATGAGCGTGAGTCGTCGGCCAGCAATGATTGTCGCGGGGCGCCTCCGGGCGCAGGCGTGAGACTGGATGCCATGTGCAGCGACGGAACACGGGTCTGACCGATGGAGATCGACGATGTCCATACACTTCCCTGAGAAATTCACACTCACCGGAATCGGCGTAACCGGGTTTGCGTGCGCAGCCCTCACCGCCCTTTTCCTCGCGGCCGTGCTGGATAAGGCTTTCTGAGTAAGACTGTCGTAGTCTCGGCGCCGGACCGTTTGTGTCCGGCCAGCCGTTCCCTTCCGCGCCACCCCATGACCCGGTACCTTCCGAGGCCCTGCGGCAGTGTGTCGACCGCCAGTGGTGCAGAAACGGGCTAAGGCAGGCTGAGACCTGCCGGCAATCATACGCCCTCACCTAATCGCGAGATTCCCTTGGTCACGGCTGAGGCTGTCGCGCCTGGCTAACAGATGGGCTGGCGCACACGCAGTCTAAAAAGGCGTGCGGGTAGCCAGCATCTGCATCACGCAGCTGCGCCTCAGCAGTCTTCGCAAGGGTTCACAGAAAATATCCATATATCAACAGCATAATGGTGAACTCTCTAAAACTGGTTTATATCTATTTCGTGTCTAGACATGCTAACTTGACACCTTAAAGCGGAGACGAACCGGTCGGAGAGCCTGCTCGCAGGCATGACCGGCACCCTTAGCGACGCCGCTGCGTTGGGCCCACTAGGTGTCCTCGGCGATGTTGGGCGATCTGCTCCGTCCGTCGTGGTTCCGTTGTCGCGATTTGGCGGTCGGATATGTGCCCGTTGTCTGTTGCAGAGGACGCCAGGCATCGGAGTCGGTACGGTATTGGGCAACCAGCAGCCCGCTGGATGGTCCGTGGTAACTCTGGTGTCCAGGACAAGAACGTCTAATAGCGCTTTGATAATAATGACAATCGGCTACGTCCGCCAGTAATCGCTTCTGGTCCGTGCTTGAAGCCATGGCGTCTGGCTGGGCTGATGGGGTACCAGAAACCGTCGGAAAGTGATGCGAGGCACTATGGCAGGAGCGCGCGCCTGGCAGCGCATGTTGAGCGGCCGACGCTTGAACCTGCTCGAGCCCTCGCCGCTGGATATCGAGATCGACGACATTGCCCACGGTCTTGCCCGTGTTGCCAGGTGGAACGGCCAAACATCGGGGGCTTATGCCTTTTCGGTGGCTCAGCACTGCGTGCTGGTCGAGAGATTGGCGGTCTTGGAGGCCGGCGGGGCCATTTCGCGGCAATGGCGCCTTGCCGCGCTGCTGCACGATGCGCCGGAATACGTCATCGGTGACATGATCTCGCCGTTCAAGGCGGCCATCGGCGGCGAGTACAAGGGGATCGAGCGCGCTCTCTTGGATGCGATCCACATTCGGTTCGGATTGCCGGCTCGTATTCCGAAGGATGTCGAGCAGTTGCTCAAGCGCGCCGACAAGGTGGCGGCCTTCACCGAAGCCGTGGACCTGGCCGGCTTTACCGAGGCGGAGGCACGCCGCGTTCTGGGATATCGGCGCAAGACGCGCGGGCCGAAGGTGGCGCCGCTGCCACCGGAAGACGCAAAAAGAGAGTTTCTTGACCGCTTCCAGACACTGTTTACGGGTTGCGCCTAGGCTGACCAGGTGCGATCAGACGACAGTCCTGGGGGTTCGCTTACGTTGATGCTGTCTTTCTCGGCCCGTGCCGGCCACAGACGACGCCATGTCGTGATCGGTCTTGCCCTGATCCTGCCCTTGATTGCTGCCGCGTCGCGGGGGGTTGCCGAAGACAACAGCTATCTCGGCATCTTCGGCAACTGGGAAGCCAGAGTGTTCCAGTCGGAAGATGACGGGCGGCAATGTGCGGCCCGGGCCCTTCACGCTGCGTTGGTCGATGGCGACGTCCTCTGGGTCTTCAACACCGCGTCGCAGAGCACGTTGCACGACGGCTATCTGGCGGTGGACCGGCGGCTGGGCGCGGGCGCCAGCTCCGCCCATATCGAAATCGACGACGGCCGGCATTTCCCGCTGCTGCGCGGCCATGATCTGCATTTCTACAACGCCGCAGCCGACGGACCCGAGATCCTATCGGCGATGCAACGCCGCCTCGCCCTGTCGCTGGTGCTGGATATGGAGGGTGGCCAAGCCGTCTCGATCCCGGTGTCGCTGATCGGCTTTACGCGCGCATCCGACACCGCACGCCTGGCATGCGAATTCTGAAGGGGGGTCAGGTTGCGCTGCACCGTTAGGTGCGGTATCCGATAGCCGGTGGTCGCCGGAAGCGGCGACACCCCTCACAGCGACATGAAACGGCAACCAGCCATGGCAAGCCAGGCCATATTGTGCAATGCGCGCCTGGTCACCCGCGACGATGTGGTGGCGGGCACGGTCGTGGTGCGCGACGGCTTGATTGCCGATATCGACGGCGGTACGTCCACCGCCCCCGGCGCCATCGATCTCGACGGTGACTTCCTGATACCGGGTCTGATCGAGCTGCACACCGACAATCTGGAAAAGCACGTGGCGCCGCGACCCGGCGTGTGGTGGCCGGGATTGACGGCGATGGTGGCGCACGATGCTCAGGTCGCCGCCAGCGGCATCACCACCGTCTTCGACGCCCTTACCCTGGGCGACCGCTACCGCACGGAAGACCAGGCCGCAGCGCTGGACGATCTGATCGGTGCCGTGAAGGAAGCCGGAAGTCGCGGTCTCTTGCGGTCGGAGCATCGGCTGCATCTGCGTTGTGAAGTCAGCTTCGCCGGGGTCCTCGACCTCTATGCCCCCTTGGTGGAAGACCCTGCCGTCGGCCTCATTTCGCTGATGGATCACACGCCGGGGTCGCGCCAGTTCGCGGACGTGGAGAAGTACAAAGAGCTCTATCAGCTCGGCCGGCATCTGAGCGACAGCGAGGTCGAAACGCATATTGGCCAGCTTGTGGCGGATCAGAAGCAGTACAGCACGCACCACAGACAGCAGATTGCAGCCAGCGCCCATGCCCTAGGCAAGGTGCTTGCCAGCCACGACGACGCCTGCCGCGACCATATCGATGAGGCGAAGCGCGACAATGTCGTGATCGCGGAGTTCCCCACATCGATGGAAGCGGCCGCGGCTGCGCGCGAACAGGGCCTGCAGATCCTGATGGGGTCGCCCAACCTGCTGCGGGGCGGTTCGCACTCCGGCAATATCGCTGCGGCGGACCTTGCCCGTGCCGGTCTCTTGGACATCCTTTCGTCCGACTATTACCCGGCCAGCCTGATCATCGCGGCCTTCCGCCTCGCGGATGACGACTTCGGCATTCCACTGCCCGATGCAATCGCTACGGTTACAGCGACCCCGGCCAGGGCGGCGGGCCTGGACGACAGGGGCGAGATCGCCATCGGCCGCAGGGCGGATATGGTACGGGTCCATTGCGCGGCAGACCTTCCGCTGGTCCGCGGTGTCTGGCGCGCCGGCGAACGCGTGGCCTGACGGCGCCGCCCTTGCCCCGCTACGCCATCTATTTCGCACCGCAGCCGGGCAGTGCCCTGGATCGCTTCGGTCGACACTGGCTCGGGCGGGATGCCTGGACTGACACGGCGCTGGATCAGCCGTCGATCGCACGCGTCGATCTGGCGTCGGCAACGGCATTTCCGCGGCGATACGGCTTTCATGCGACCCTGAAGGCACCGTTTGTGCTGAAGCAGACGGCAAGTGAGGCTGAGCTTCTGGAGGCCTTTGATGGCTTTGCCACGCGGCGTCCGCCGGTTGAGGCTGCACCCCTGTGCCTTGCGACTTTGGGTGACTTCCTGGCATTGGTGCCGTCGTCCCCCTGCCCGGCAATCGATGTGTTGGCAGCAGACTGCGTCAGGGGGTTCGAGCCGCTCAGGGCACCGCTTTCCGACGCCGACAGACAGCGCCGGCTGAAATCGCCACTCTCGGAGAAGCAGCGAGCCTATCTGGAGGCTTGGGGCTATCCCTATGTGTTCGAGGAGTTCAGGTTTCACATGACGCTCACGGGCCCGCTTGCCCGCGAGCATCGCGACCTCATTGAACCTGAACTGCGACCACGCTTGGTCGACGCGATCGGGGGGCCGTTCGTGATGGATTGCCTGGTCGTGTCCAAACAGGCGTCCCCGGACGAACCCTTCCGCATTATCGCCTCGCAGCCACTGCAGGGCGCGTGACGGCGGTCCTAGGGATCGAACCGTTTGCGCGCGAAGGCGACTGCCAAGGTCCGCAGACTGTCGGCGTGCCGCTGGCCGGCGTGGTGCTCTTTCGCTGAGGATCCGTGCAGCAGCGCCGTCATGCCGCGCGGCGGCTCCACGGCACCGCCGAACCGCTCGCCCATACGATCGACCACCGAATCGAGGGATACTTTGGCCGCCGGTTTATTGCGCTTCGGCGCCGCGGCACGCGGTGTTGCCTGCTTTCCCGCATGCCGATCGACGGCATCGGCGACAATGGCGCGGATATGCGGGCCCACCAGCATCCGAAGCAGCCGCTCGTCGCGCCCGGCCCACTGCAGCACAAGGCGCTTGGCACGCAACGGATCCCCTTCCGACTGCGCCAGAGCGTCGTGAATGCGTTCGGTCAGGTACGTGGTCGAGGGCATCCGGACGGTCATCTCTGGAATGGACTGCACCAACAATCCAGCCACGCCCGTTAACAAATCCCTTCCCTTAATGCTGACCATTTCCGCTGATCAAGGATCCACCGCAGATACTGCAGGGTTGCCGGGGCCAATTTCTGCTACGCTGGCGGTGAATTTGATTGGGCGGCCCTGGGTCCAATGAGGCTGGACTATTTCTTCGATTTCGCCTGCCCCTGGTGCTTCATCGGCAAGCGTCGGCTCGAACGGGCGATTGCATTGCGCGAGCCGGCGCATGTGGAGCTGCATTGGCAGCCGTTCCTGCTGTCACCACCCCGGGCCAAACCAGCGGGACGGACAGCGGGCGGCAGCACTGTTCGGGCGCGCCACCCGCTGCGCGGTCGCGACCTCCATGCAGCGGTATCCGAAGCGGCCGCGACGGAAGGCCTTGTTCTCCATCTCGATCGAATCGACAGGCCGCTCAATACGCTGGCCGCACACAGGCTCGTCCGCTATGCGATTGCCCACCGTCTGTCGGCGACGGACATGGTGGACCGCACTTTCCAGGCGCATTTCCAGCATCAGCTGGATATCGGGGATCTGGGCGTGCTGGCCGATATCGGCTTTGAAGCTGGTCTGGAGCGGGCGGATCTGCTGGCCTTCCTTGCGAACCGCAGTGAAGAAAGGACGGTTCTGGCATCCGATGCAAGCGCACGGCGCATCGGGATACATGCCATCCCCTGCGTCGTAATAGACCGCCGATTTGCCGCCGCCGGTGCGCAAGAGCCGCGGGTCTATCTGCCGCTTCTGGACATCGCAGCCTCGCGTGCTCCTGCACCCGTCCCGGGGCCTGAGTGAACGCGACAATGCCGCCCGCAGGCCCCGTCGCCGGTCAGGTCGTCAGCCCCACCAGTTCATCCACCATGCGCGCGACGCCCTTCATGCGCTTTGCCGCGTTCGACCATGGCCGCATCAGCACCAGTCGATGGTCGGGCCGTATCTTCGCAGCACCCAGCTGCTTCTGCACATAGGCCACAAGCTTTTCGGGATTGGCGAAGATGTTGTCCCGGAACTGGATGACCGCGCCCTTGGGACCCGCTTCCAGCCTCTCGATACCGGCAGTCCGACACTGGCGTTTCAGCCCGATCACCGCCAGCAGGTTGTCCACCTCAGCGGGCAGGTCGCCAAACCGATCGATCAACTCCGCAGCAAAGCCCTCGATTTCCGCATGATCCACGAGCTTCGCGATGCGCCGATAGATGTCCAGGCGGATTTCGAGGTCGGCGATGTAGGTTTCGGGGATCAGCACGGGCATGCCCAGATGTATGGACGGTGTCCACCCCTCCTCCTCGATCCCGGTCAGTTCCCCGCGCCGCGCCGCCGCCACGGCTTCTTCCAGCATCTGCTGATACAGTTCCATCCCCACTTCGCGAATGTGGCCTGACTGCTCCTCGCCCAACAGGTTTCCGGCACCGCGTATGTCCAGGTCGTGACTTGCCAGCGTGAATCCAGCGCCGAGCGTGTCGAGTGTGTCGATAACATGCAGCCGCTGCACCGCCGCGGCGGACAGGGGTCGACGGCTGGAATAGGTCAGATAGGCGTATCCGCGAACCTTCGACCGGCCGATCCTGCCGCGCAGCTGGTAGAGCTGTGACAGGCCAAACATGTCCGATCTGTGCAGAATCAACGTGTTGGCCGACGGAATGTCCAGCCCACTCTCAACGATCGTCGTGCAGAGCAGGATGTCGAACCGACCTTCGTAGAAGTCGGTCATGACACCTTCCAGGACGCTCGGGGCCATCCTGCCATGGGCCACCGCGACCTTGATCTCCGGCACCAGCCGCTTCAGCGACTCAAGCACACCGTCCAGGTCATCGATTCGGGGGCAAACATAATAGGTCTGACCACCGCGGAAGTGCTCCCGCATGATCGCCTCGCGCACGATCACTGGGTCGTACGGCAGGACGAATGTCCGGACGGCTAGGCGGTCGACCGGCGGCGTGGCGATCAGCGACAGTTCGCGCACGCCGGCCAGGGCGAGCTGCAGGGTTCGGGGAATGGGCGTGGCCGTCAGGGTCAGCACATGCACGTTTGTGGCGAGTTCCTTGAGCCGTTCCTTCTGTTTAACGCCGAAATGCTGTTCTTCGTCGACGATCAGGAGGCCGAGGCGCTTGAACGCCACGGTCTTGGACAACAGCGCATGGGTGCCGACGATGATGTCGACGGAGCCGTCCCTCAGCCCGTCCCGCACCTGCTTGGCGTCCTTCGCAGACACCATCCGCGACAAGTGCTCCACCCTGATGGGGAAGCCCCGGAAGCGGTCCTGAAAGGTGCGGAAATGCTGGCGTGCCAGCAGTGTCGTTGGTACCACGACGGCCACCTGCTGGCTGTTGGCGGCGGCGATGAAGGCTGCTCGCAGCGCCACCTCCGTCTTGCCGAAGCCCACATCGCCGCAGATCAGGCGGTCCATCGGCCGGCCGGTGGCAAGGTCTTCGATCACCTGATCGATGGCTTGAACCTGGTCGTCCGTCTCCGGATAGGGAAAACGCGCGGAGAATTCGTCATAGAGCCCGGCGGGCGGCGCCTGCGCCGGCGTCTCGCACAGCGACCGCTGTGCCGCCAGGCGGACCAGGGCCTCCGCCATGTCCTTCAGGCGGCGCTTGACGCGCGCCTTTCGGGCCTGCCAGCCGGCGCCGCCAAGCTTGTCCAAGGCGACGCCGGCATCTTCGGAGCCGAAGCGCGACAGCACCTCGATATTTTCAACTGGCACGAACAGCTTGTCGTTGTCGGCATAGACCAGGCGCAGGCAATCATGCGGCGCGCCGGAAACCGTAAGCGTTTCCAGCCCTTGGTATCGTCCGATGCCGTGTTCGGCGTGGACGACGAGATCCCCGGTCGACAGGCCCGAAACCTCGGCGATGAAATTGTCGGCGCGGCGCTTGCGGCGCGCCGGGCGCGCCAGGCGATCGCCCAGGATGTCCTGTTCTGTGACAACGGCGACATCCTGAGCTGCAAATCCCGATTCCAGCGGCAAGACCGCCAGCACGACACGTCGGGCAGGCCAATCCGCAGCTTCGGGCCAAGTCTCCGCCGGGGCCAGATCTTTCAGTCCGTGATCGCGCAGCAGTGTACCGAGCCGGTCGCGCGTGCCGGCGCTGTAGCCGGCCACGATCACGCGGCACCGGCCATCCATCAGCGACGACACATGATCGCGCACCGCATCGAAGATGTTGGTGTCGGCCTTGGCACGCGCCTCGGCGAAATCCCGCCCCTTGCGCGCGCCACCCTCGATCGCATCGGCACCGGGAAGCGCAGCAAACGGCGAATGGGCGAAGACGGTTCCGCCTTCGAGCAGGTCGGTCCATTCCCGTTCCGAGAGGTATAAGCTGTCGGCCGGCAGCGGCTTATAGAGCGTGGCATCATCCGCGCCCTTGGCCTGCTGCATCATGGCTCTGGCCTCATGGAACTCGGCCACCTGCTGCAGTCGTGCCGCAACCGCGTCTTCGGCCTGATGATCCAGCGAGAGGTCGGCCCCGGGCAGATAGTCGGGCAGCGTCGCCATCCGGTCGTGGAACAGCGGCAGCCAGTGCTCCATGCCGATGTACCGCCGCCCCTCGCTGACCGCCTCATAGAGCGGATCCGTGCCGGCCACGGCCCCGAAATGGGCACGATAGGCGGAGCGGAACCGCGCGATGGACTCCGGATCCAGGGTGAGCTCGCTCATGGGCCGAAGATCGGCGCTGTCGGCGGGTCCCGTGGTCCGCTGCGTCATGGGATCGAAGGCGCGGATGGCCTCGATCTCATCGCCGAACAGGTCGAGCCGAACCGGTTCCGCGCGGCCGGGGGGCCAGATATCGATGATACCGCCACGTACCGCCAGTTCGCCCGGCTCCCGGACGGTCTGCGTCCTGGTGTAGCCCTGCCTGGCGACAAAGGCGTTGAAGGCGTCCAGGTCGAACCTGGCACCCGACCGGATCTCGAATGTCGTTCCGGCGAAGACGGTTGCTGGCGGAACCCTCTGCAGCAGGGCGTTGACCGTTGTCAGCACCAGCCTGGGCGCCGCCCGCTCTCGGCCCTCCGACGCGGCCAGCTGTGAGAGGACGCCGATCCGTCGGCTGACGATCTCAGGGTTCGGCGACACCCGGTCGTAAGGCAGGCAATCCCAGGCCGGGAAGCTGACGACCTCCAGGTCGGGCTGGAAGAAGGCCACGGATTGCGCCAGGCGGGCCATCCGGGCATCGTCCAGCGCCACATGCAGCACGCCGCGGCCGCCGGCCCGTTCGGCAAGCTGCGCGATCAGGCGGGCGTCCTGACCTTCCGGGGAGCCGGCAAGCAGCGTCCGCCGTCCGGCAGAGATATCGATGGGAAGGTCCGGCACGGGAGGACAGCCCTGGTTCAGACAAAACGCTCCGTCAGCTTGTGCTGGCGCAGCAACTGCATGATATCGGTTTCGAATTCCGCCGGCGTCGGTGCCATTCCGACCAGCCAGTCCCAGAGGTCGGGGTCCGCGACCTCCAGCAATACCGCATAGCGCTCAAGCTGCGGACGGTCGAAGGTCTCAAGATAGCGGTCGGCGAACGAACCGAGCAACAGGTCGGCCTCACGCGTGCCGCGATGCCAACTGCGAAATCGTAATTGTCGCCGGCGATCTCCGTCGGATAACGGTTCCCCGTCCGCGGTCATGGGACGCCCCTGTGCTTTGCTGATCAGTTTGTGGATATAGACTTCGGCCGATGCGCCCGCAAATCCTCTATCCCCTCTTCACCGATGTCGGCAGCCTGCCGGGGATCGGCCAGAAGACGGCACGGTCTATCACCAAGCTCGCAGGACCGCGGCTGGTCGACCTTCTGTGGCACCTGCCGACCGGCCTGGTCGATCGTCGCACCATCGCTTCCGTTGCGTCGATCCGGCAGGGGGGCCTTGTGACGCTGGTCGTGACGGTGGACAGCCACCTGCCGGGCAGCGGCCGTCGACCCTATCGCGTGCGCTGCCACGACGACAGCGGCGGTCTGGATCTGGTCTATTTCCATGGCAAGACGGACTGGCTGAGCCGCACCCTGCCCATCGGCGAGCGTCGGGTGGTGAGCGGGCGCGCCGACCGATTTCAGGAAATGGTGCAGATGGTCCATCCGGACCATATCGCACCGGTGGAGGAACTGGAGCAGGTCGCCTCTGTCGAGCCACAGTACCCGCTGACAGCGGGTCTGACACCGAGAACCCTGCGGCGGACGATCGAAGCCGCTCTTGCCGCAGCCCCGCCTCTGCCGGAATGGATCGACGCCGGTTTGCTGAAGGTCCGCGGCTGGCCGGATTGGCAGACGGCCATCCGGCAAGCCCACCAACCGCAAGACGCCGTGGACCTGGAGGCTTCGACGCCGGCACGCGCCCGGCTTGCCTATGACGAGCTGCTGGCCAATCAGACAGCGCTGGCGGTCGTCCGCAATGCCTGGCGCCGCCGCCCCGGTCGCCCGATAAACGGTGACGGTCGACTGACAGAGCCGGTTCGGAGTGCCCTTCCCTTCGCGCTCACCGGCGCTCAGAGCACTGCTCTGGCCGAGATTCGGGGCGACATGGCCTCGGCCTTTCGGATGCTTCGGCTGCTGCAAGGCGATGTCGGTAGCGGCAAGACGGTGGTCGCTCTTCTGGCTATGCTGTCGGCAGTGGAAGCGGGTGCGCAAGCCGTGCTGCTTGCCCCGACGGAAATCCTCGCCAGACAGCATTTCGCAACGATCACCCGCCTGCTGGAACCCGTTCCGGTACGCGTCGACATTCTGACGGGCCGGGACAAGGGGCGCGGCCGGGCGGAGATCCTGAAACGGATCGCCGAAGGCGAGACGGCCCTGGCGGTCGGGACGCACGCGCTGCTGCAAGAAGACGTGGCGTTCCGCGATTTGGCATTCGCCGTGATCGACGAGCAGCACCGGTTCGGCGTTGACCAAAGGCTTGCGATCTCGGCCAAGGGTCCTGCCGTCGATATCCTGGTGATGACGGCCACACCCATTCCCCGAACGCTGCAGCTCACGGCCTATGGCGATATGGACGTGTCGCGGCTGATGGAAAAGCCGCCCGGCCGCCGGCCGGTGGATACACGGACGGTGTCGCTCGACAGGCTGGATGATGTGCTGGCTGCGGTCGGCCGCAAACTGTCGGAAGGGGCGAAGATCTTCTGGGTCTGCCCGCTGGTGGATGAGAGCGAAGATCTGGACCTTGCCACCGCCCGGGAACGCCATGAGGTGCTGCGCCAGCATTTCGGCGACCGGGTCGGCCTGGTCCATGGGCGCATGAAGGCCGGCGAGCGCGATGCCGCCATCGCCGCCTTCGCCCGGGACGAAGGCGATCTGGCGGGCCAGCGCGTCGACATCCTGGTGGCAACGACGGTCATCGAGGTGGGCGTCGATGTGCCGGCGGCCAATGTGCTGATCGTGGAGCATGCGGAACGGTTCGGGCTGGCCCAGCTTCATCAGCTGCGCGGACGGATCGGCAGGGGCACGGCCGATTCGGTCTGCATCCTTCTGTATCAGCCGCCCTTGGGCGACGTTGCGCGGGCGCGGCTGCAGACCCTGCGGCAGACGGAAGACGGCTTCGCCATCGCCGAAGAGGACCTGCGGCTGCGCGGCGCGGGCGAGGTGCTCGGCACGCGCCAGTCGGGGTTACCGAAGCTGCGGCTCGCCGATCTCGCCCAGCACGCCGAACTGATCGCCGCGGCACGGGACGATGCGCTGCTGGCACTTTCACGCGATCCGGACCTCGCCCAGGATCGCGGCAAGGCCCTGCGCGTGCTGCTCTACCTGTTCGAGCGTGATGCTGCCGTCCGCTATCTGCGCTCCGGCTGACCGGCCGCCCGTGCGGCAACGCGTCTGCCCCTGGTCTTGGCCGCAGGCGTCACAGGCGCCGGCAATGGCTGGGGTGCCGTGTCGCCCGCCTGGGATGGCACAACGATCCCGGCCGACACGACCAGCTTGATCCCTTCTTCGATGGATATGTTCAGGCGGATGACATCGCGGTTGGGCACAAACAGCAGAAAGCCCGATGTGGGGTTAGGCGTGGTCGGCAAAAAGATGTTCACCATCGAGTCGTCGGTCAGCTCCTGGATCTGGGCCTGGCTGGTACCTGTAATGAACCCGACCGCCCAGATCCCCCGCCGCGGGTACTCGATCAGCACCACCTCGCGAAAAGCCGAGGACTGCTTGGCCAGCACGGTTTCCAGGATCTGCTTGACCGCGCCGTAGATGGTGCGCACCGCAGGAATGCGCGCGAGGATGTTCTCGCTCGACCGCAGCATCATCCGGCCCATATAGCCGGCGGCCATCCATCCGATCAGGATCAGGAACAGGACGACGACGAGCACGCCGATCCCTGGAACGCCGAACGGCAGATAGGTCTCCGGATGGAAGCGTTCCGGCAAGAGGCTCGCGACGCGGTTGTCGATGAAGTTGATGAAGAGCCACGCCAGGTAGAGCGTGATCGACAGCGGCGCCGTCACCAGAATGCCGGCCAGGAAATAGGCTCGAAGCCTCGCCCCCCAGCTCAGGTGCGGACCTATGATGACCGGCCGCCCGCGCGGCGACCCCGTATGCCTGTTTTTCTGGGCCGACACGGTTGCATGCGCCTACCATTGAACAATGACAGCAAAGTGGACATTGCGGACGGTCACCGCAAGCGCTGCGTACTGTCGGCTTGATCAGCCGACGACCGGTCGGTAAGGCCGTGGCGAATCAACATCTTTGCCGGCAAGGCCGCAGCAGCCTATTGTAGTCGGCAAAGGCACAAAAGAATGTGAGGCAGGGCGATGGGGGAGGCTCAACCCAATACGCTTGACAGTATCGAGCTGATGCGGGCCCTGAACAGCGACGAGCGGGCCAGAATCGGCAAAGAGTGTGTGTGGCGGCGGTTTGGGGCCGGCGAGCAGATCCTTGACCGCCGGGACGACAGCCGCGACGTGTGCTTTATCGCCTCGGGGCGGGTTCGCGTCGTCAATTTCTCCATCGCGGGGCGCGAGGTCAGCTTCGACGATATCGAGGAAGGCGGTTTCTTCGGAGAACTCGCGGCCATCGACGGCGAACCGCGCTCGGCCAGCGTGCTCGCCTTGAAACAGACGGTCATCGCCTTCATGCCACCGTCGCTGTTCCAGCAGGTGGTGTCGGAGAATCCCGAACTGGCGAGCGTCGTCTTCCGCCGGCTGGCGAAGATGGTTCGCCTGGCCACCGAGCGGATCATGGATCTGACGACACTGGGTGCCAATAACCGGGTCCATGCGGAGATCCTGCGGCTGGCCAAGCCCAACCTGCAGGAAGACGGGTCGGCCAAGGTGCGGCCCATTCCCGTCCACAGCGACATCGCAAGCCGCGTCAGCACGACCCGGGAGACGGTGGCCCGTGTGCTGAGCGAGCTGGCCCGCGACGGCCTCGTGACGCGTCACAGTGACCATCTATTGGTGGAAGACTATCACCAGCTTGAAGAGATGGTGGAGGACGTGCGCGGCTGATACGCGCGCGTCCGCTCGCGCCGCGGCTGGTCTCTCAGGTCGCGGCGCGCCCGCCGGCCTGCACCGCCACCGGCGTCGGCAGTGCCCGTTCGTGGCGCGGTGGATGGCCGAACAGCGCCCGATAGCTCTTGGCGAAATGTGACGCCGAGGCGAAGCCCGATGCCAGCGCCACCTCCAGGATGGACAGCGAGGTCTGCGCCAACAGCTGCCTTGCGTGGCGCAAACGGGCCTCCAGATAGTATCGCGTCGGTGTCTGGCCCATATAGACGCGGAACAGGCGCTCAAGCTGGCGTGTCGACAGCCCGACCCGGTCGGCCAAGTCCCTGCGCGACAACGGCTCGTCCAGATGGCCTTCGATCTCGCGGATAGCGGCCAGCAGCTTTGGATGGCTGACGCCGATCCGCTGGCGCAGGTCCATGCGCTGCGGGGCGGCCCCTTCCCGCACCATGGTGTGGACGAACTGTTCCGAAACAGCCGCTTTCATCGATGCGCCATGCTGCTCGCCGATCAGATGCAGCGTCATATCCAGTGCCGCCGTGCCGCCGGCGCAGGTGAAGCGGTTGCGCTCGACCTCGAAGACCTTCATCGAAACGTCCAGTTCCGGGTAGGTCTCCAGGAAGCCTGGCAGGTTCTCCCAGTGCACGGTGCACCGGTAATTGTTCAAGAGGCCAGCCTGCGCCAAGAGGTAGGTGCCGTTGCAGAGTCCGCCCAGAACGGCCCCGCGGCTCGACCAATGGCGCAGCCAGCCAATTGCTTCCGGATAGAGATAGTTCTGCGGATCGAGCCCTGAACACACGATGATCGTGTCCAGCTTCTCCGTCGTGTTGATCTTGCTGTGGGGCATGATGGCAATGCCGTTGCCCCCTTCGACCGGCTGCCCGTCGACTGTGAAAAGGCGCCAGTCATAAAGCTGGCGGCCACCGACCCTGTTGGCTGCGCGATACGCCTCAATCGATGCTGTGAAGGACATCATCGAGAATTGCGGGACGAGCAGGTATCCAAGCCGTTCGGGAACCTCACCGCGCATCGGGGACTCTCTGTGGACTTACGCATCGACTCGTCGCCGCGCGAACGGGCGCAAGACCACACTCTGACACGATAGGCCGCTGCCCGGTCAACACCGAGTTGTCACAAATTCACCGCGGTGCGCTGGCAATCACGATCAGCAGAATCAGAATTGCCGTGAGGGTGATCCATGCCAGACGGCCCAACCGCCGGCGGATGCCTGGGAAAAGCGTCACCACCAGCGCGGCGATCAGGAATATCTGCGTCATTCCGGGCGGAGACCCCGGATCGGCGAAGGGATCCTAGAGGCAGCGGAACATGAAGACGCGCCGGCCGGGGCCCACGTCCTGGGCCATGAAGAATTGGGCCGTCTGCAGGCGTTGGCCGCAATGGTCGGCGGCTTCCTCATGGGCAGCGGACGAGTCGATCCAGCCATTCTGTTCCTCGACAAGGACGCGCACGAAATCCGATCGGTCGCGGTCGCCGATACCAGATCCAAGCTGGGAATCAAGGGTCGTGTCCGGCCCGCACGCCGCAATCGCCAGCACCAGGCCAAGAACGCCGAGGGATCGCATGTCCACGCTCCACATCGGCGGCGAATGGGAACAGCCGATCCGCCCCCCGGCCGCCGCAAGGGTCCGGCAGCGGCTTGCGCCGACACTGCCGGTCTGTCCTGAGAGACGACCGTTACCATCACCGGGCGAAGATCCGGTTAACGCCCCTCGGGCGGTGGCGGCGATTCGGGCAGCGCGCCGATATCGTCAAGCTCGCTCACGTAGGCCCGTATTTTGCCGGCCACCCCGGCCGCAGGATCAAGCGGCCGGATCGACAGTGTATGGCCGGCACCGAAGACGGACAGAATGGCCGCCCGCAGGTCCGCTGGGTCGGCTTCGGCGTCCGACGGAACCTCCAGGGTCAGTGCGCAGTCGCGCGCCTGACTGAGACGGAAGACGGGCAGCGAGAAGCGGCGCAGCACGTGCGTCACGTCGATGGTGTTCACAGGCCGGCCAGCATCGTCGCGCAGGGCCACCGGCCGGCGACCCTCCAGCCCGATCAGCGCCATGTCCTCGCCACGCGCCTCAAGGGCAGCGAAGTCGCCGGTACGATAGCGCAACAGCGGCTGGAAAGGATTGCGCGGGCAGGTCAGCGTGATCTCGCCCCGCTGGCCCGGCGGCAGTGCGGCGCCGCCTTCGTCGAGGATCTCGACATACATGTCGTGCGTGGCGATCACATGGACGTCCCTTTCCCTCACGGCGACCATACGCGCCTCCGTCAGCGAATAGACGTCCAGTACGGGGCAGCCGAATCTGTGCTCCAGATCTTCCCTCAGCCCGTCCATCAGGGCCATGGCCGTCGACACCAGCGCCTTTGGCCGGGTGGACAGCGGCAGCTTTGCCAGCTCGGCGAAGGCGTATGGGTCGCCGGTGATGATTTCCGGGTCGCAGCCGTCGAGGAACCGGACCCTATCGTCCGGATCACGCCAATCGCTCGGATTGAGGTTGATCTTCACATGCGCCGCGCCGCCCAGATAGGCAGACAGGGTGGCATAGGTCAGCGTGTGGGCCTGGGCGCAGACCAGTGCAATTGCGACACGGTCCGGACCGCCTTCCAGCGTCACGCCGCGGCGCTTCAGGATCGATCGCATTGCGGGCAGATACTTGGCCGCTGCCACGGGGTGGGACGGGACGCGCACCACCGGGCCGACAGTGCCCGACGTGTCATAGACCATGATATCGTCAAGCGGCTGGTCGTCGGGCACGAAGGCCTCTGGTCCGCGCTCAAGATCGCTGCGGTCGCAGGGCGGAATGCTCGTCAGATCCACTGGGTCGCCACCGCGCCCGCGGTAGAACGGAACGGTGCGCAAGCAGCGCTCGGCGAACGCTTGGACCCAGGGTGGCGGGCTGCCGGGCTTCCAGCACCGCGGCTCCAACGCCAGCGCGCCCTCAAAGCGGCGAACTTCATCCAGCCCTGCTGCGGTCAGCCGATCGCCGCATCCATAGTTGAAGATGGGCGCATGCGGGTGCTCGCGCAGATCCGTCAGCAGCTGCCGGCGTTCTTCCGGGATCAGCGGGAACCGGTCGTCGTCGGTCAACACGGGTGTGCGGTTGCTCATCGGCCATGCCTCCAGCGCTGGTGGCTATTCACGACCGTACACCGACGCTGCCTCGCGGGCGCGTTTGGCCGCCATGGCCTTGCGCACCTCGCGCGCCCGGCGTTCCGCAGCCGCGGCCTCGCGGGCAACCCGTTCCCGCTCCACACTGCTGATCGCCGCCAGCCGGTCGCGCGCCACGGTTTCGCTTTCGCCAAGCGGGCACAGGCCCAGCCGGGCCAGACAGAACCTGGCGAGCTCTTCACGGCGATCGGGATCGGCAACGAACTGGTCCGGCTTGACGAGGCGCGCCAGCGGCTGCAGGTGGGACGCAAAGAGGATCGACGCCTTGGCCGCCAGGGTCCGCTGGCCGCGAAACCACGAGTCGCCCAGTAGCCAGCATGCCACCAACACGACGCTTAGCCATCCGTCCGGCGTCTGTCTGGCAGGATCGGAAAAGGTCTTCGCTGCCAGAGCCGACAACCGTTCGCCACCCATGCCGTCAAGCACGTCGGAGACCACGGCAGCAACATGAACCGTGCCGGCGCCAGCGACCCTGGGCGGCAACAGGAAGTCCGCCGGGCAGTCGTTCAGGCGCCTCAGCAAACCTTGCAGGTCGGGGCCTTTCGTTGTCACCGGCGACCTCGCGGGTTGGCATAGGCCGCTTCTGCGAAGCGGGCGGCAAAGGCCACCACATCTTCCCAGCGCGTGATGTGATGGACAGCCCATCCCTGCCCGCGCAGCCGCTTGACTTTGTCCTGATGCGCCTTTGCGTTCGCATGCAGCAGCATCGTGCCGCCGCCGGCTGCGCGCTGCAGGCAGTCCAGGGCCACCTGCCACCCGGATTTGTCGCCGACCTTGCCGTCCTTGCCTTCCAGCATGCGGTAGATGTCGCTGTCGGTGACGATCAGGATGTGCGCCGGGCGGTCGCGTTGCGCCTCCTCTGGGAAGGCGTCGACTAGGCGGGGGATGGCAAAGGTGTATCCCGTGCCGTGATAGCCGGTCAGCGCCCGGAGAATGGCGGTCTCGTCCTCCACGAAGCCGTCGGTGGACGAATGCCGTCCCGGCTCGCCGGACAGCGTGACCATTACCTTGGCACCAGCCCGCAAGGCCGAAAGCGCGATGATGGCACCGCCCAGCACGGGGAACGAGACGCCTCTCTTGGGGTTCATCATGGACCCTGAACAGTCGACACCAAGGAACAGATCGACCGCCACGCTGTCACGCTCGCTGCCCTCAACCTGCCCGTAGACACGCCGCCGGGTGGTCAGGCCCGGGATGACCTGCGGGCTGGCGATCACGCTTTCCAGCCAGTCGATCTCCTCAATCGGGGCGCCGAACTCCCAGTCTTCAAGGCCCTCGGGCAACGGTTCCGCCGTCACGTCCAACACCTGCTCGGGGAACGGCACGATATGGGGCAGCGCGCGCTCGCGGTAGTACCGGATGGTCAAGTCGTCGTCCGACAGGGTGACGCCAATGGACCGCAACAGGTCGCGATAATCGGCTGGACCCCGATACTCGTCGTTCGGCCCTTTGCCGCCTTGCGACTCTGCTGTGCCGTCTTCCCTATCCTCACCACCTTCGTCAGCGTAGCCGCCGAGCGCCGGATCTTCGCGCGGGTGAAGCACGTCCCCGATCTCGTCAGCCTCAAGCTCTGTGAGACCGGACGGAATGGTGCCGGCCGTCGGCCGTTCCGCATCCAGCAACGGCACCAGAACGCGGCGCAGCGCCGTCGACTCGTCCTTTGCCAGATAGGGATAGCAGAGGGCCGCGAACTTGGCCGCGCCGGCCAGCCAGTCCCTGCGATAGACGCGGATCAGCTTGGCGCCCAGCTGTGCGTCGTGCTCGAACAGGGCGTCATCCTTCGAAGCTACGAAGGTGCCCGGCTTCAGGCGCCACAGCACCTCATAGATCCGCATGTAGAACGACCAGAGATGCCCCGCTCGGCCACGCCAGGCATGGGACAGAGCCGCATACACCTCGGCGATCCTCAGCTCCGCCACGCGCTGCAGCCGGTCGTTGATCAGCAGGTCGGTGTAAAGGTTGCCGACCATGCCCGCATCGTCTTCCCGGTCCGGCAGTGCGGCCCGCATCCGCGCCAGCATGCGCGCATGGTCCGTCAGGTCGCCGGGCGCGTAGACATGGTGGCCGATTTCGTGGGCCAGGATCTCCGGCGCGAATTTGGTCAGCCCCTGTTCGGCGATCTGGCGCAGGCTGATCACCACCGCATGGTCGTCCAGCCGGATCATGGCAAAGCTGCCGCTCAGGCCATGTTCCTTCTCGTCCGCCTCGCTGAAGCACCAGCGCGGATGGCTCAGCTTCGTGAAACGGCTCCAGGCTGCCAGTGCCTGCGGCCAGGCGTTCTGCCATTGAGCCAGCAGCGTGCGCGCAGCCGCCCCTTCGCCTGCGGCCGTGGCGTCGGCTGTGGTCATGCGACGGCCACCAGATGGACGAAGTGCGACAGCGGCAGCGTGACGGCCAGGGTGGTGCCGTCGCTGGCCTGGCTGCTGGCCCCGGCGAGATCCGGCAGATGAGACCGTGCCCGGCCGAAGCGGACATGACCTTTCTGATCGATCGTCGGCCGATCGCCGGGCACGTCGATGTCGTAGTCGTCAAGCGGGACGGGCAAGAGCGTGCTGCCGAACCGGTCCGCAATCAGCTCCCACGCCCGTTCGGCATCGAAGACAACGAGCCGTCGGCCATGCGTTACGGCCAGGGGCGGTGTCAGGAACGGGCCGCCAAACCCGCGGAAGCCCCCAATGGCAGCCACGCATCTGGGGGCGCGGGCCGCCGGTGCCTGTGGCTCAGCCCAGGGGTCGCGACGCAAGGCGGTGATGATGGACGCCACCGCCGGCTGCGGAATGTCCATAAGTGCTGCCACCGTCGCTTCGCTCAACGCGGCGGCGGCGTCCAGCGCGGCATCGCGATACTGGGCCATGCCGGCCTGCCACGCCGCGACGATCCCGCATTTCCAGAAACTCTCCAGATCATCGATCAGATGCTGGACTTCCGACAATCGGGTTATCCAGACTGTGGCGTCGGCCGACGGATGACCCTCGACGGCGTGCACCGCGTTGGTGACGGTGCGGGCAAACGGGTTAGCGGCCTCTGCCGTTACCTGCGGCAAGCCGCCCAGCAAGACGCGCCAGGCATCGTCGACAATGGCGATCCGGCAGCGAGGGCCGACCAGGTCGCGCGCCAGTAACTCCAGAGAAACCCCGTAGAGCGCGTCGCATACCGCGCCAGCCTTCTCCGGCACAGCGGCCGCAACGGCATCGACAATGGGGGCGACCGTTTCGGCCAGATGGGCCAGTACGGCTTCGCCCGACAGCGACGGTGCAGCCATGCGCATGGCGGTGAAGCGGTCGTTATACTCCTGCCGCCGGTCGCGAAGATGCTCCGCGAAGACGCCCGTGACCGGCGGTCGGTCTATCCCTGCCACTGCCGCCACCTGAGATAGTTCGTGTACCGCTGATGCAGGTATTTCAGCTTCAGCACATCATCGTAGATGTGGCCGTAGATCTTGCGCGAACTGCTCCAATCCCCCAGCACCCGTTCGATCTCAACAAGCTGCGCGCGGGCCTCGCGTTCGCTCAGGCCGTCCAGCCCGCGCTCGAATTCCCGCTCCAGCCGGGCGACGGGGTCGTCGCGGTCCAGGTCCAGGCGGTCGTATTCTCCGCAGGACAGGTCGAACAGGTGCCGAAGCCAGCTCAGCCGGTCGACCCTCAGCGCCTGGTGCTCCGGCTGGTCGAAGAAGGGTGACGACAGATGGGGGTCCAGCCGGTCGTGCAGCACGAAGGGAAGAAGCTGGCGGACGTCGTCCAGCGTGGCCTCCCGCGCGCCGCGGAAATAGGCCATCGCCTTGACGAAGACGAACAGGGTCAACAGCGTGCGCACCGACACGCCGTTGCGCGTCTGGCTGCCGAGATCCTTCAGCTTGTCCTTGCCCGTGTCCTGGCGGACCACCTGGTGGAAGTCGATGCCGGACAGCTTGACCGTATCCTTGGTCATGTATTCCAGCTGCGTCGCCGCCGGCTCGCAGAACTCGAAATGCGAGCAGAAGAATTCCACCCGCCTGCGGATCTGCGGCGGGATCACGACCTCCAGAATCTGGTCGGAGATGCGGTCCAGTTCCCCCTCGTCGAAGATGATCTCCGGCGGCACCATGGTTTCCGGCCGGAACTTGTGCTCGATACGCTGCAGCAGGTCACCGACGAAGCGCGTGTTGAAGTGCAGTGCGCGCACCACGATGTCGATCCGGTCCTGCAGAGCCTCGATCACCGGGTAGGTTCCGCCGCCGGCATCGTCGTTGGCCGTCAGGTACCAGGCCGCTTCAGGGCATTCGTAGATCTGATCGAGAAGCTCCGCATAGTTGTCGGCCATCACCGTCAACAGCGCCGACTGCGTGCGCGTGGGAATGCGGTTGTACTCGTCGATCACCTTGACCCGCATGCCAAGCCATTTGCGCCAAGCGATGCGGATGTTGTCCATGCTTTCCGCACCGACCAGGTCGGCGGGCAGCGGGTTGCCCAAGAGGTCGGCGATCGTCATCTGCGGCTGGCCATGCTGGATCGCACGCTTGATGTCGCGGAGAGCGTAACCGGCGAGGACGCCCATCAGGATGGCTGTTGCCGTCTTTCCACGCCCCGGACCGCCGACGATCAGGCAACGCTTGCGCACCACCAGGTTCAAGAGCGGCAGCAGGACGAAGCTGGAATAGCTCTGGCCGGACGGCAGTGTGACGCGGACCGCACTGTCGCCGAAGCTGTATCGCGATGACGGCCCGGTTTCATATTCGATGTCGTAAAAGGGGCTGATGATGGCCGTGTTGACGATCCAGAAATAGGCTTGGCGCAGTTTTTCATCGAGCCCCAGGGCGGCGGCGGAGGCCGCATCGGGCCTGGACGCCGGGCCTTCATAGAGATCCGCCACATCGAAGCGCCGCGCGGCGGGTTCGGCCTTAGGATTGGTGGGCGACTGCGAGATCTTCTGAAAGCGCGAGCGAAACATCGGCGATCACCCCCTTTGCAGCCGGTCCGGCCCTGACCCAGCCGCCTTGCAGATTGCACGTCGCGAGCCACCCGGCTGTCAATCGCCGCGGCGTACAGGCGGTGCAGGATCGGCAATCAGCCTGTCGACTGCGCGGCAGGCATCGGCGAACCGCTGGTCCCAATCGCCGCTTATCAGCGTCCAGCGCCGCCCGCGACGATCAAGTTCGTGGATCAAGCGGTCGCGGAAGAGTTGCCGCGTCGCCTCTTCGGGATGAAACCGCTGGGCGTCGGCCACGAAGGGCGCCACGTCGGCCACAAGATAGAGGTCGTGGGACCGCCGGTCGGCAAGGTCGACGATCCAGCCTGGGCAATGGGCAAAGAAGTGCTCGGACCATAAGACGGTCGTCAGCGTGTCGGTGTCGGTGAACAGGACCCGCCGGGCTTGGCGCGCCAAGGCATCCTCCCCCGCCGCCTGCCCTCGCGCGATCGTCTCGATCTGGCCGATGTCATCGCATCGATCGTTGTGGAAGGCGAGGTAGTCCCGCGCGAATTCCGACATATGGACGGTCGCGTAGTGGGCAGCCAACCGCGCAGTCAAGGTGGTCTTGCCGGCGCTTTCCGGGCCGACGATCGCCACGCGCTTTAGGAAATAGGGCCTTGCCTCGGGCAGGATGCGGTCCCAATGCGCCATCGGATCGGCGCGGATGGCTGAGGCTGAAATGGGAACAAGGTCGCGGGACAGATTGACCGGAACGAACTCGGCGTCCAGTTCGGCTGCGAGCCGCTGTCCATAGGTCTCAGATGCGAACACGAAGTCTGCGTCGGGACACAGCCTCTGCAGCGCCGTACGCCACAGATCCCAGAACACGTCATCCTCTGGCCCGCTGGGCGCCTGGGGCAGATCTTCCGGCAGATGCAGGACGTCAAGGCCGGGGAACGCATCACGCATCCAGCGGTGCCTGAGATCTCCGGGGATCGGTTCCGTCGACAGCGTGCCGACCACCACGGTCACATCGCGCACGAATCCGCGCGCGAAGTCGATCAGGTATCTGTGCCCCTGGTGCGGCGGCATAAACTTCCCCAGCACCAGGCCGCGGGCCTCAAGCGGCACCTCAGGCAATCGCCAGCCTTTCCTGCGCTCGCCGCGCCCGCCGCCAGCCGAGGAAGCCAAGCGTGGCCAGGCAGAGGAAGACGGCGTAGAGGCCCGCGGTGACATAGAGGTCCTTCGCGGCATAGATGCCGATCGCCACGACGTCCACGGTCATCCACATCAGGAACGCCTGAACGATCTTGCGGGCCATCAGGAACTGGGCGACCAGGCTGAGCACCGTCGTGAAGGCGTCCCAATAGGGCAGTGCGGCACCCATCTCGGTCGTCAGACGCCCAACGGCGGCCGTGCCCAGCACGACGACTACCACCCAAAAGGCCGCCTCTTTCGGCGCAAGGTCCGTGACAGGCAGTGTGTTTCGCCCCTCGCCGCCGCCATAGAGCCAGTGATACCAGCCATAGACCTGAAGCCCGATGAAGATCACCTGCAGCGCGGAGTCGGACAAGAGACGCGCGTCGAAGAAGACGTAGGCATAGATCGCCGCCCCCACGATCCCCGTCGGCCAGCACCACAGGTTCTGGCGGATCGTCAGCCAGACACAGGCAAGTGTGACTACCGCGGCCGCCAGCTCGATCGGGGGGAACGTCGCGAGGATGGTTTCCAGTAGCGACTGCATGTCCGCGTTGCCGGCAGAGGTTCGGGGTCAGAGGCGCCGTCGCCCCCAAGGCGTTGCGGGAGAATACGGAGACGGCATCGCGAGGGGAAGTGTGCCGCCTGTCTCTGTACGGTTTCGGCTCTGAACGGTCACTTGATTTGCTAAGTCCTCTGCCATGATGTCCGCGTGCTTTCGCTCCGTCCTCAAAGCCGGGTTTGTGGCCCTGATCGCCTTGGCCGCGTGGCGCATCTGGCTAGCCTTCCAGCACGGCGACTTTGTCTCCCCCGTACGGATCGGGCTCTACGGTGTGTTGCCGGCCGCCGTGGCCTTTGCGGCGTGTCTTTTTCTGTTCGTGGGTCACCGGGCGCGCCTGATCGCCGCCCTGCAGGTCGGCGCAATCGTGCTTGCGCTTGCCGGTGCCGAGATCTGGGTGCAATGGCAAAGCCACGTCGCAGCCGAAGCGCGCCGGATGGCCAGCCCACCGCTGCCCGCCCTGGCAACGCTCATGGCCCGTCTGCGCGATGCTGGCACCTTGGCCTATCCGCAACCCTGCGGCTGGAATCTGCGTGTGGCCGGCGGCCGTGCCGGATCACCGGTGACGATCGAGAACCGGCCCGTGCTGCCCGTGGGCGGCCTTGCCGGCAACGCCATGCTTAGGATCACGCCTGTCGGATTGAGCCAGCACATCGCCGACCGGCAGGGCTTCAACAATCCGCCGGGCCAGTGGATGCCGGGCGCCGTGGAGATCATGGCGATCGGCGACTCCTTCACCATGGGCGCCGATGTGCCCTTCGGCCACGGGTTCGTCGACCATCTGCGCCGCAACCTGGGCAGAACCGTCAATCTCGGTTGCAACGGCAACGGCCCGCTCTTCGAGTTGGCGGGACTTGCCGAGTACGGCCCCCATCTGAGTCCCCGAGTGGTGGTCTGGGCCTATTACGAGGGCAACGATCTGGTGAAGGACGCCGAGCTGGAGATGACATCGCCGGTTCTGCCGCGCTATCTCCAGCCCGGATTCAGCCAGGGGCTGGTGCAGCACCGCGATGCCGTTCAGGCTGGCCTGCTGCACTATCTCCAGCGCCGCACGGCGGCGATGACGCAAGCCGTCGATTTGCCGGCCAAGCCCGAGATCTTCGCCGTCGACTGGGGTCAGGCCCTGCGGCTGGGCGCACTGCGGAGGGCATTGGGCTTGGCCTACGGGTTTCCGCCGGAAAGTCTTGGCGTTCTGGTACGGGCCTTGGAACGCGCGCAGGCGATCACGGATGCCTGGGGCGGCCGCTTGGTGTTCGTCTATCTTCCAGGCGAGGCGCGCTTTGCAGGCACGCTGGCCCGGCTGGATGCCGATGCGTATCGCCGAAGGGTCTTGGACCAAGTGACGAGGCTCGATGTCCCCGTCTTCGATCTGGTGCCCCAGTTCGAGGCCCACCTACGGCCGCGGGACCTTTTTGCCAACCACTACACGCTGGAAGGCTACCGCCTGGTCGGCGACGTCGTGCTGGAGGCCCTTCGGGCCAACGATAGCGAAGACGCCCGTTAGTCAGCCGGCTCGTGCGGTACCAGCACGCCGTCCCGCAGCTCCAGAATCCGGTCCATGCGATAGGCCAGGTCGAGATTGTGCGTGGCCACCAGCGCGCCGGTGTTTGTCGACCGGACCAGCTTGGCCAGAACGTCGAACACCTCGTCGGCAGTGTGGTGGTCGAGATTACCTGTCGGCTCGTCAGCAATCAGGATCTGCGGTGCATTCGCCAGTGCCCTGGCAATGGCGACGCGCTGCTGCTCACCGCCGGAAAGCTGTGCGGGGCGGTGCGTCGCCCGCGCTGCTAGGCCCACCAGCCGCAAGAGTTCGTTGGCGCGCTGCAGCGCTTCCTTGCGCTTCTTGCCGGCAATCATCTGCGGCAGCACCACGTTTTCCAGCGCGTTGAACTCGGGCAGCAGGTGGTGGAACTGGTAGACGAAGCCGGAAACGGACCGGCGCAGCTCGGTCCGAACCCTGTCCGACAGGCGATCGCAGCGCTTACCCGTGATGATCACTTCGCCGGCATCGGGCCGCTCCAGTAGCCCTGCCAGATGCAGCAGCGTAGACTTGCCGGCCCCGCTGGGGCCCACCAGCGCCACCAGCTCGCCATGGCCGACAGTCAGCGACACGCCGCGCAGCACGTCCAGCCGGTTTCCCCCCTGGTGGTAAGACCGGAAGACTCTATCGAGTTCCAGAAGCGGACGGCTCGTGGCCGCCAGCCGTTCGCCGCCAGATCTCGTCGCTCTTGCCGCCTCATTCATAGCGCAGCGCCTCCACCGGCTCGAGCCGCGCCGCCCGCCAAGATGGGTAAAGCGTGGCGGCAAAAGACAGGCCGATCGCCAGTGCGACGACGGACACGACCTCCGACCAGTCGATGGTGGAAGGGAGCTGTGTCAGGAAGTAAATCTCCGGCGGGAACACCCTGATATCGAACGTGTTTTGAAGCCATTGCCGAATCGACTCGATATTGTCGGCGAAGGCGACACCCAGGCCAAGGCCGATCAATGTGCCCACGACACCGATCGATGCGCCTGTCAGGAAAAAGACCCGCATTATGGAGGCGCGGGTGGCGCCCATGGTGCGCAGGATGGCGATGTCCCTTCCCTTGTCCTTCACAAGCATGACCATGCCGGAGATGATGTTGAAGGCTGCAACAATGACGATCAGTGTGAGGATCAGAAAGATAACATTACGCTGCACTTTCAACGTCTCAAAGAATGAGCTGTTTGACGCCTGCCAGTCCCAGAGCCTCCCATCGGTGCCGATCTCGGCGAAGATGGCCGGCTGGACGGACTGAGTTTCATCAATATCCTCCAAGAAAACCTCAAGCGACGTCACGCCATCGCGCACCTGAAAGAAGATTTGCGCAGCCTCCAGCGGCATATAGACGAAGTTATCGTCATAATCGAATATGCCGACTTCGAAGATGGCCGCGATCCGGTATTCGCGCATTCTTACGATGGTGCCAAAGACCGTGACGTTGCCCTGCGGTGCTACCAGTGTGATGCTGTCCCCCAAGCCGGCGCCCAGACGGCTTGCCATGCGGGAGCCGATGGCGACCACGTCTCTTCCCGCAAACGCCTCCGGCGACTCGAGCTGCAGGTTGTCGCGCAGCAGCGGCCGTGCCAGGAAATCCTCCGGCAGGATGCCGCGCACAGCCGCGCCACTGGCCGCCTCGCCGTATGTGACAAGCGCCTGCCCCTCCACAATCGGTGAAGCCGACTGAACCCCGGTCAAGTTGTCGAGCCGAACGGCCAGGTCGTCGTAGTTGCGGAGCGGTCCGTACGATCCATAGACCTTCAGATGGCCGCTCAGACCCAGGACACGAGACACCATCTCATCGCGAAATCCGTTCATGACGGCCATGACGATGATCAGCGTGGCGACGCCCAGAATGATCCCCAGAACCGAGAACGCCGTGATGACGGAGATGAATCCCTCTTTCCGCCGCGCCCGAAGATAGCGGAAGGCCAAGGTTCGCTCGAATTTATCGAACATCTTCGTAGCCTACGGCGGGATTGTTGCGCTGGTGAATCGCAGTCCGCGCCAGAGCACGGCCGATCCCATGATCCGCAGAGGTCCGGTCTACCATACAAGGCTCACTCATAGCGAAGCGCCTCCACCGGATCGAGGCGCGCGGCACGCCATGAGGGATAGAGCGTGGCGGCAAACGACAGGCCGATCGCAAGCGCCACCACCACGAACACCTCCGTCCAGTCGACGATGGCGGGCACTTGGGTCCAGAACTGGATCTCCGGTGGAAACTCCGTGATGCCGAACGTGGTTTGGACCCAGTCCCGGATCCTGGGGATGTTGTCCGCGAAACCGACGCCCAGCCCAAGACCGATCAGCGTACCGACGGTGCCGATCGATGCCCCCGTCAGAATGAAGACGCGCATTACGGTCGCGCGCGTGGCGCCCATCGTGCGAAGGATCGCGATGTCCCTGCCCTTGTCCTTCACCAGCATCACCAGCCCGGAGATGATGTTGAATGCGGCGACGATGATGATCAGCGTCAGGATCAAGAACATCACCGTGCGCTCGACCTGCAGCGCGCCGAAGAGCGTTGCATCCTCCTCCTGCCAGCTCTGCAGACGGCCCTGATCGCCGATGGCCCCGGCAATCGCTTCCGCGACAGCATCGAGCTCGTAAGGATCTGCCAGGAAGATCTCCAGGGACGTCACGCCCTCTTCGATCTGAAGAAAGGCGCGTGCCGCCTCCAGAGGCATGTAAACGTAGCCACCGTCGTACTTGTCCATACCCACTTCGAAGATGGCAGCGACCCGGAAGGAGCGCATCTCGGGCGACGCCCCGACTGCCGTAAGGTCCCCGCTGGGCGCAATCATCGTCATGCTCTCGCCCAGCGTGACGCCATACCGCCGTGCCATATCAACACCGATGGCAATCGCGTCCGCGCCCGCGAAGTCTCCTGGCGTCAGTTGCTGAAGGTTCTCCGCCAAAGACGGACGCGCCGTGAAATCCTCGGGACGGATCCCTCGGACAGCTGCGCTGCCGGCCGCCCCCCTATGGGTCACCAGGGCCTGGCCGACAATTATCGGCGTTACGGACACCACGCCGTCGATGTCGCGAAGACTGTCGGCAAGGGCGTCGAATTCCGTGATCGGGCCCTCAGTGCCATGAACATTGAGATGCCCGCCCAGCCCGAGCACACGTGACACAAGCTCCGCACGGAAGCCATTCATCACCGCCATCACGATGATGAGCGTTGCCACCCCAAGCATGATGCCGAGCAGCGAAAAGGTGGTGATGACGGAGATGAAGCCCTCTTTGCGCCTGGCCCGGAGATAGCGGAACGCGACTGTCCGCTCGAACTTGTCGAACATCCCCCTCGTCCGCCCCTTTCTTTTCGACCGAGCGGCCTGTTGTGCTGCCCGATGGCGACAATCCGCTCGTTTGTGGCCAATCTATGTCGCGTACGCCCACAGCCGCGCCAACGCGGAACCGACGGACAGCTCCTCTCTCTCCCCTGTGTCCCGGCGTTTCAGCTCGACCACATGGCGCTGCAGGCCGCGTGGGCCGATGATCAGCTGCCAGGGCAGGCCGATCAGGTCCATATCCGCAAACTTCGCGCCCGGCCGCTCGTCGCGGTCGTCGTAGAGCACGGTCTTGTGGGCGGCTTGGAGCTGGTTGTAGAGGTCTTCACACGCCTTGTCGCAATCCGGGTCGCCGACCTTGAGGTTGATCAGGCCGATATCGAACGGAGCGACGGGCTCCGGCCAGATGATCCCGGCATCGTCATGCGAAGCCTCGATGATGGCCCCGACCAGCCGGGAAACGCCGATGCCGTACGAGCCCATATGCACAGGCATATCCTGGCCTTCCGCCGTGGTGACCCGGGCGCCCATGGGGTCGGAGTACTTCGTGCTGAAGTAGAAGATGTGGCCGACTTCGATGCCGCGGCGGCTCACGCGCCTGTCTTCGGGAACCTCCGCTTCGAACACCGCCTGGTCGTGCAGCTCATCCGTACGGGCGTACTTGCTTGTCCAGAAATCGACGATGCCGCTCAGGTCGGCGTCGTAGTTCACATCGTCCGCCAATACGTCGTACTCGACGTAGTCGCGGTGGCAGAACACCTCGGACTCGCCGGTGTCGGCCAGAATGATGAACTCATGGCTCAGATTGCCGCCAATCGGCCCGGTTTCCGCCTCCATGGGAATGGCGCGCAGGCCCATGCGGGCAAATGTCCTGAGATAGGACACGAACATCTTCCGGTAAGCCACTTTAGAAGCTTCAAAATCCACATCGAAGCTATAGCTGTCCTTCATCAGGAACTCGCGGCCACGCATCACGCCGAAGCGCGGCCTGACCTCGTCCCGGAACTTCCACTGGATGTGGTAGAGCAGCTTCGGAAGGTCGCGGTAGCTCCTCACCGAAGAGCGGAAGATATCGGTGATCAGCTCCTCATTCGTGGGACCGTAGAGCATGTCGCGATCGTGGCGGTCGCGGATGCGCAGCATCTCTTTGCCATAGTCGTCGTACCGGCCGCTTTCCCGCCAGAGATCCGCGGGCTGGATGGTCGGCATCAGCATTTCCTGGCAGCCTGCGCGGTCCTGTTCCTCCCGCACGATCTGCTCGATCTTCTTCAGCACGCGGTACCCGAGCGGCAACCACGAATAGACCCCTGCGCTGGCCTGGCGGATCATTCCCGCCCGCAGCATGTACCGGTGCGAGACGATCTGCGCCTCGGCCGGCGTTTCCTTCATGGTGGGCAGAAGATAGCGTGAAAGGCGCATGGGCTTCGGGCGGCTCTTCTCTAATCGGGGCGTGAACTGCGAAACGGGGCGCACTCTAGGCAATCGGCCTGCGGCTTGTCCATGTGCACCGGGCTAGAGGCCGAATTGCGATCGGCAGGCCTCCGCCACCTGAGCCGCGGCCTCGTCATGCAGCGGCTGCCCATCGATATAGGCACGCCCGTCCGCCTCGACCGTGAGCGTCCAGAGCGGGATGTCGGCGTCTATGGCCGGCGGGATCGCAAAGACATGGCCGAGGGACAAAGTCAGCGGAATCCTGATGGTGGAGAGCGCCGGTACCGAGGGGTTTCCGGGCAGATCAGCCGGGGCAACGGGGCGGCCATGGACATCCCTTCCCGGCTGGTAGGCGACATCATCGTCAGGGCGATGGGCGACCAGCGCCCGGCACTCGCGCTCGGTGATGGTGACCTCCACCGACGGAGGCGACTCCAGCGGCTGCCCATGCGCCGGAGCACCGGATACGAACAGTGCCGATAGTATCGAAGGCAGAATCCTTCCCGTCATGAGCGTGATCCTTGATCGCCAGCCGTTAATGTTCCAATAACCCCCTCCAGGAATCGGCCGGCGACAGAACCGGATTGCCAGGGCGTCCCTTCTCAATATGTGGCGCCAGAGGTTCAGCGACATGATCGAGCGTCTTTTCAAGCTGCGTGAGCACGGCACGACGGTGCGCACGGAGCTGTTGGCCGGGGTGACGACGTTCCTGACGATGGCCTACATCGT
>JANQQD010000360.1 GCA_028285185.1 Anaerolineae bacterium
GGCCAACCTGAACTGCCCGATCTCGGAATACTTCCCGGTGTTCAACGTCGAGATCGGCAACGAGCTGTTCTACTACATCTTCGAGGGCGATCCGGAGGCTGTCGACGGCCATATCGACCTCGATGACGCCACGCCCGGCCTCGGCCTGATGCTGACCGATGCCCATGCCGAGAACTTCACGATCGTGCAATGACGGCCGACCGTCTCTTCTCATGAGGCTCCCATGACCCGACCCTATCGCGGCGTCTGGCCCGTCGCGCCAACCCCGTTCACCGAAACCGGCGACCTCGACCTGGAGGGCCAGAAGCGCGTTCTGGATTGCATGGTCGACCAGGGTGTCGACGGTATCTGCATCCTTGCGAACTATTCCGAGCAGTTCCTCTTGTCCGATGCGGAACGGGAGACCCTGACGCGGCTCTGCCTGGAGCATGTCGCCGGCCGCGTGCCGGTGATCGTCACATGCTCTCACTTCTCCACCGGGATCGTGGTGGAGCGGTGCCGTGCGGCGGCCGCGATGGGCGCGGCGATGATCATGCTGATGCCGCCCTATCACGGCGCGGCGCTGAAGGCGGCACTGCCTCAGGCCCGGGAACAGTTCGCTCGCGCAGCGGAGGCCGGGCTGCCGATCATGGTGCAGGATGCGCCCCTGTCGGGTGTCGACCTGCCAGTGCCGTTCCTGGCGCAGCTCGCCCGCGAGGTTCCGAACTTGGCATATTTCAAGATCGAAACCCCCCAGGCGGCGGCAAAGCTGCGCGCGCTGATCGCGGAAGGCGGGGAGGCGATTGAGGGGCCGTTCGACGGCGAGGAGGCCATTACCCTTATGGCCGATCTCGACGCCGGCGCGACCGGCACCATGTCCAGCGCGCTCCTGCCCGATCTGATCAAGCCGGTGGTGGACGCCCACCGCGGCGGCGATCGCGCGGCGGCGCTCGACGGCTATGCCCGTATTCTGCCGCTGATCAACTATGAGAACCGCCAATGCGGTCTGCGTGCGTGCAAGACGGTGATGATGGAAGGCGGTGTAATCGCGTCCGACCATGTTCGCCACCCAACGGTGCCGTTGCATCCCGAGACCCGTGCCGGCCTGCTGGAGCTGGCGCGGATGGCCGACCCACTGGCGCTTCGCTGGGGGCGGTGAAGGCATTGGCGGTATGGCGACCATCACCGCGGCAGCAGCACTGACCGCGGGCGCGATCCCCCGCATCGAGCGGCGCACCCTGCCGGCCCAGATCGCCGCGGAGTTGCGCGAGCTGATCCTGCTGGAGACGCTGGCACCGGGCGCCGTAATCCCTGAGCGGGAAACGGCCGAGGCCCTCGGCGTGAGCAGAACCCCGCTGCGGGAGGCTCTGCGGATCCTCGCAGCCGAGGGGCTGGTGGAGATGGCACCAAGCCGGCGGCCGCTGGTGGCCAACCCGACGGTGGAGGAAATCGGCCAGCTGCTGAAGGTTCTGGGCGCCATCGAAGGGTTGGCCGGTGAACTGGCGTGCGAGACCGCCACCGAGGCCGAGCTTGAGCGGATCGATGCCTTGCATCGAGAAATGCTGGCGGTGTCCGAGACCTCGGAGCCGCTGGCCTTCTTCGACCTGGATATGCGGTTCCACCGCGCGATCGTGGAGGCGGCGCGCAACGCGCCGCTGGCTGAGACCCACAGCCAGTACAACGCGCGGCTGTTCCGGGCGCGCTTCATCTCGTCGCGACGGCGCGTCAACCGCGACGGGACGCTGGCCCAGCACGCAGCGATCGTCGACGCGCTGCGGTCCCGCGACGGTACCGCCACGGCAATGATCCTCCGTCACCACCTGGATGCGACGCAGGTCAACGTTGCGGAGGTCACGGGCACGGTGCCGCGGGAATCCGAGGGTCGGTGACAGTCGGCACAGATCGTTGTGTCCGCGACAAACGGCCAACACCGAGCCGTCGTCGCGATGGATCAAAAGTTGTCGGCGACATTGGTGACGCCTACCATTGGCCGCCAGACCGACATGTCGACGAATGCCATGACGAAGATCGAGGATGACCCGCCGCTTCACGCGGTACCATTCGTCGACGACGCCGATGCCCAACGCCAGTTGCACCAGCGGATCGCACCTGAACTCCAAGCGCTTGAGGCTACCCGTCGCCAACGCCTCTTCGCCACGCGAATCTCCGCCGGATTGACCGTGGTCGCGTGCGTCGCGATTGGCGTTGTGTTCGGATTCGCGAACCTGCAGCCCGACGAAACGCCGGTGGGCGCGATTCTCCTCGGCCTCCTCGTTGGGCTGGTGTCCGCGTGGGTGATCACACGAAGGTCGAAGAAGGTCTTCGCCGGCGAGGCGACGGGCATGCTGATGCCTGCTGTCTGCCGATGGGTGGGTAACCTGTCCTTTCAGCGAAGCCCGGCAGACAATCCCGACCCCTACCTGTTCTCAAAACTGCTGGTGGTGGACGAGTTCGACGCAGACTTGAGCCATATGGAAGACGCGTTTGCCGGCACTCACCACGGCATTTCATTTCGTGCGGTCGAAGCCCGCCTTCGCAAGCGCTCGCGCCGCGCGTCGGAGAGCGGCCACACAGCCTTCGCGGGGTTCGACGGATTGCTGCTTACCATCCAGGTGCCGGTTGCGTTTTCCGGCACCATCCTGTTGGCACAGGATCGGGGGCGGCTCGGCAACCGCCTGGCCGAGATGTTCACAAGTCGCCGTAACTATACTGCGGTGCCGTTCGACGATTCGTCCTTCGAATTGTACTTCGAAGTCTATTCGGATCGGGTGGATGAAGCGCGAAGGCTGCTTCTGCCGGACCTTCGTCGAACCCTCGTCGACATCGCCCGCTTTTTCGAAGGCCTATCCCGACGCAATTACACGCGCGCCGCGTTCCACCGCGGCCAGTTGCTGATTGCCCTGCCGCACCGGCCCGACCTGTTCGAGCTGGGCGATCTCTCACAGCCGATGGACAGGCTCCAGGACAAGATCGCCCAGTTGCTCTGGGAAGTGACCATCCCGCATCGGGTGATCGATAAGCTGTTCGGTGGCCCCTCTGGTCAGATGGCTACGCCTGACGTCGGCTGAGAATCAGGAAGAACCGAACGTCTTCGCAGTAGCGGCCACGCTTGTCATAGTCCAGCAGGGCTTCCCGCAGTTCCGCCTCCATCGGCTCGGCTGCTTCGCCAAGCACCCGGCTGGACGCAACCGTCGTCGACCGGACGCAGCCCACGAACTCGTCCAGTGTCCATTCATGGGGCACCGTGAAGGCGCGCTCTTCGATCTCGTCGAAGCCGGTGAACCGTAATGCCTCTTCGAAGGTCTCGCGCGGGCCTTCGGCCGGCTGCTGCTGGCTGGGCTGCGCTCTTGGCGACCATTTGCGGATCACCTAACGGGCGGTGGCTTGCCAAGGTTCCGGGCCGGTCCAGAAGCTGTTGCTGCCGAGAACGGCAAGCCATCCGTCAGGGGCCAGCCAGGTCTTGGCCTTTTCGGCCACCAGCCTCCGGTGCAGCCGGTGGAAGGCATTGCCGATGGTGATCAGCTGGAATGCGCCTGCCGGGGCCTCCAGATCTTCCGCCCGTCCCACCATCCACCGCACATTGCCGACGCCGGTGGCGGCCGCAGCCCGGCGCCCGGCATCGACCATGCCCTTGTCCTGATCCACCGCCCAGACTTCACGGAAGTGCGGACTCAACGGCAGCGCGACATGTCCCGTTCCGCAGGCGATGTCCATAAGCAGGCCGTCGCCTGTCACGCCGGCGCCGGTGCAGAGCGCATCGATCAGGCTCTGCGGATACCGAATCCGGTAGGTGTCATAGAGCTCCGCCAGGCCCGCGAAGGCGTCCTGCGGGAAATCCGGCACAATCTGGTGCTCGTGGGGTCCGTAGGCCCCTTCGGCATGCTTGATCATGCTACGTGCCTTCCGGGGCCGGGTGGTTTGCAGCATCTTCGCTGCGGCGCGAGGCCACCGCCGCGAGCGGGCTCAGGTTCAGCCACGCCGGCAGCGCGACCCGTGCGGCCGCCGAGCCGGTCACGTCCAGCCGGCCGTCGTCCACGGCGCGCGGCAGGGCGATGTCGCCGCGGATCATGCGCGTCAAATCTGCAACCGTCGCTGCGAGGTAGAGGTCGATCTCGAACCCCGGATCGTCGATGCACAGGTGGCAGCCGTCCGCCTCGTTCAGGAACCACCAGGTGCGCTTGTGGCTCGGTGCGTCGGTGAAGTCGACCTGCACGACGGCCGGCAGTTTGGCGAAGGCGTCGGCCCGCACACTGCGTTCGATCGCCCAGACCAGCAGGTCCAGATTGACCTCGTCGTCCATCAGGTCACGCCGCGTCCAGCGCTGTCCCCAGATCCCCAGCGCCTCGATGATCGGCGCGAATTCCTGACCCGCCTCGGTCAGATGGTAGGTGTGCCCGTGGCCGCTGGCGGCTGCGCGGCGTTCGACGATGCCCTCGGCCTCCAGCTGCTTCAGCCGGCGAGACAGCAAGGTGGGCGACATCAGCGGCACGCCGCGATGCAGTTCGGAAAACCGCGTGGCACCCCAGGCGAGGTCGCGGATCACCAGCGGCGTCCACCGCTCGCAGAACACCTCTGCCGCCTTTGCCACTGGGCAGAACTGACCGTATCGGCGCATGGCGCACACCTCTCGCGGCCACTGGGAGTTCGGCCAGCCTGCAGCAGAAGTGCTGCATTATGAAGGGGAAAGGCGGGCTGATCGGCGCCGCTCACTGCCTGTTTCGAGCACCCCCGTTTTTGGCAGGTGGCAGGCTTGAGGCGTGACTGTTCTGATCTAAATTTCTGTAACAACAGAAATAACAGATATAACCGTCAGACAGATGATAGGCACGGCACCGCATGGAGGGTGCGCCTGGTTCCTCCTCCGACGGTCACCGGCCGCCACGGGGCCCGGCAGGAGGGGCGAACGGCCATGCATGTAATCATCGGCGGAGGCAGCGGCTTTATCGGCAGTGCTCTTGCCGCGGCCCTGCATCGGCGGGGCGACGCGGTGACGATCATTTCTCGCCGCGCCGGACCCGACCGCATCACATGGAACCAAGTGACGGTAGGCGATGTGCCGCCCAGCGACGCGGTCATCAACCTGGCAGGGAAGCACATCCTGGACATGAGACGCCGTTGGACAGCGGCCTATCGCGATGAGGTGATCGCCTCCCGGGTCGAGACGACAAGAGCCCTTGTCGACGCCCTGAACGCGCTGCCGCGTCCGCCGGGCGTGTTCATCTCCATTGCCGGGAAGTGCTTCTACGGCACCGGTGAGATCGGCGCTGATCAGGAGTATCCCCAGCTCACCGAAGACTCGGAACCCATGGGACAGGATCTCCCGGCCCAGATGGTTGCGGTGTGGGAACGCGAGGCAGAAGGGATCGACTCAGCCCGTATTCGCCATGTCCAGGTCAGGATCGGCATCGTCCTGGGAAGGGCGGTCAGCAGTTCCGCCGAGCGCGGCCGTTGGCGCGTCGAGACCTCCGGCGGGATTCTTCCGATCCTTTGCCTACCCTTCCGCCTTGGGCTGGGGGCAGCGCTCGGTCACGGCAGGCAGCCCTTTCCCTGGGTGCATATCGATGACGTCGTCGGCCTTCTGTTGCATGCGATCGATACGCCGACGATGGCTGGACGCTACAACGCCGTGGCACCGGGCATCCGCTCGAACCGGGAGTTTACCGCAGCGCTCGCCCGGCAACTGCGCCGCCCCGTTCTCTGGACGATTCCGAGCTGGCTGGCCGCCGCCGCGGTCGGAACCGAGCGGGCGTCGATCCTCTTGGAGGGGCAGAACGTCGTGCCCATGCGCACCCTCGCATCGGGCTATCGGTTCAGATTTCCGGAACTGGAACCGGCGTTGCGGGACCTTGTTTAGGCCGTCCGCCTGAAGATCCGCGCACTGCACTGCCTGGCGCCATCCGTCCACTACACTCTGTGGACTATCGTGCACGGGGTCACTCACCGCACCCTGCAGCTCTCTGCGCCCGCCGGTGCAGCAATGGAGGAGGACGAGGGTCATGGACAAGGCAGATGCGGCCGCCGCCGGGCAGCTCAACAGCAGCGCTGCGGAGGTGTACGAGACATTCTTTGTCCCGGCGCTGTTCGGGGATTGGCCACCGGTGGTCGCCGATGCAGCCGCAATCCGGCCGGGCGATCGCGTGCTTGACGTTGCTTGTGGCACCGGGGTGCTGGCGCGCGAGGCCGCGCGCCGCGTGGGGCCGGACGGTTCGGTGACGGGTTTCGACCGCAATGCGGACATGCTGTCCGTGGCGCGCCGGATGTCATCCGGCATCGACTGGCGCGAAGGCATGGCCGAGGCCCTGCCGTTCGAAGAAAACACCTTCGATGCTGTGGTCTGCCAGTTCGGCTTGATGTTCTTTGAAGACAGGGCGGCCGCGCTCAGCGAAATGCACCGCGTGCTCAAGCCGGGCGGGCGCCTTGCGATCGCCGTCTGGGCGGCGCTTGAGACGTCTCCAGGCTATGCCGCAATGGTCGCCCTGCTGGATCGCCTTTTCGGGGCGGTGCCCGCGGACGCCTTGCGGGTGCCGTTTAACTTGGGCGAACGGGCAGTTCTCGACCGCCTCGTCGGCGCAACGCCACTCGAAGACATTGGCATCGAGACGCATCCCGGCACTGCTCGCTTCGCCTCGATCGACGCCTGGGTGACGACGGATGTCCGGGGCTGGACCCTGGCGGACATGATCGACGACGCCCAGTTCGACCTCTTGCTCTCAGAGGCGTGGCAGACGCTGGCGGAGTTCATCGCGCCAGACCGCACGGTGGCGTTCGCCGCCCCTGCGCATGTGCTGTCGGCGGTCAAGCGGCGCTGACACGGGAACGCGACGGCAGGTGGAACGAAGCTGGCCCCCTGCCGGTATCGACAGGCGTCGTCATACTAACGTGTTTGTCGCGTTCTTGAAGACGTCACCTTGCCTACTTTCCGACAGCTTCCGCCGGCGACATCACTGGCCATTAGCACGCCGGTACCGTCACCGGCGGCTGCGTGCCATCAAGAAACAGAGTGCACGATACTGAAAAGCGTAGAGAAAGCTGAGTAGATGTCAACTCTCTCGGCTTCGTCCAAACAGTATCTATCAATTACACAATTCGTACCTTAGGGGTATGCCATCCGCTGGGCGCGAATATATTGCTTCGTTCACTTCATAGTATTCTGCGGTCCTCCATTGGTGCTCTACGCCCAACGTTCGATTGCAGTTCTCGTATAAAATTCGCCTTACCATATAATCGTCCTTACCTTCTTCGGCGGGATCAAGCTCGATCGTGCACGAAGGGTTGTCCAATTGTTCAGGCGTCTTCCAGTCATGATTGAGAGGAACATATAATCCATCTTCCCATTCCATCATCCGTTCTGGACAATAATCGAATTGAGGAATCATCGATCCAAGAAAATTCCCCGGAAATCCAAACTCGTCGAGGCACTCTTGGGTAATTTGTCCCTGCGGACAACTGGAATTGAAATCTTCGTGCTCACTTCTTCGAGCAAAGCATGAGCCGTTCAACTGTCTCGGTGAGAGGCCGAGGACGTTTCGCAGGTTGGTACCGCGCAGATCAGTATCACGGAAACTTGCTCCATTCACGCATGCGTTATCAAGTTCGGCCATCAGAAGATTTACGTCATCGAACACAGCACCGCAGAAAATCCCATCACCTAGGAACGCACCTTCCAAAGAAGAATCAGTAAACCTTGCACCAATAGCGCAAACATATTCGAAATCAGCCCGACGAAAATCTGCTCGCAATAACTGACTATCAATCATGAACGCGCTCTCGAAATCGGCATTAAAGAAATTTCCCTGAGAGATTTGCGTTTCACTTAGATTCGTATACCTAAAATCTACTTCTTCAGCGGTCGGGTATACGAACGATGCGTGGCGAATGCGAGACTGCCTGAACCACGATCCTGAGAGATTCGGCCTGAAAAACCACGCGCGATCAAAATCGTACCCAACAAATGCTTGACCGTTCAATGTCGCCTGCATGAATTCGAAGCGGCGGTCTAGAAAGTCAAATCTCGATTCAAGAAATATTACGTATACTGAGCCGAATACTGCGATTGTGATGACGCCTTTCAATATGATGTTTAAAGAATATATCGACCAAACTATTTCATATACTAAAGCAATAGTTGCGATAGTCAAATAAATTATAGAAAGCCATCGATTAGCTGGCTCAATCTTGATCGCGAAACCAAGAAATATGACAGGAACAAGCAGCTTACCCACAAACTGTGCTGCAATACTGAGACTGAGATTGGTGCGATCACTGATCACTGGCGGCAGCGAGATTTCCCTGGATTCCGCATGTCTGCGCATGCTCCCAACTAATTCTATGTGCGCCCGTAGATAGAGCCAGATTCCCAGAACAGCAAGCGGGCCGATGAACTGGAAAAGTATGAATGGCACAGCATCAATGACCGGTATCCTAGGTCCCAGGGCCGATGTGGAGATTAAATTCTCATCAGGAGAGTAAAAAGTGAAAATACAGAAAAATGAAAGCACAATCAGAGCAATAGATGTTCTGATTGTTGTCCCCCAAATTCTCAGATAGTGATTCAAAAATTCATCAGATTTCAGTGCATACAGATCTATGGACTCAATGCCGAGCCCCCGACTCAAAAACTTTCGACCGATCATCATTAATTTTTGTCCCAAGGAGATCGATATTGACGGAAATATACATCTCTTGCGGCACGGTAACTACTAGATTGTCGTCATCCATTCCGCCGCCAGCAGCACTGGTTGTATGAGTCCCACATTGCGTGTGTAGTTCGCCCTGCACGTGCTGGCGTCAATGGTGTGGGGCTCAGTACCGACGAGTGGCAGGTACGCTCCGGCGCGCGTGTTTAATCGCCAATCCACGCTCGGTTTCGTAAATCTGGTGGTGCGTTGAGGTCGTAGTCGAAAGACAGACCGACAGTCGGCGGGTGGCCTTCAGCCACCCGCTCCCTGCCACCGGTCAGTGCTGATGCACGTAGGTGCCCGGCGCGTCCTCCAGCGGGGCGTAGCCCCTCTCCGGCGCCCCGACCGCAGGCGGTGCTTCCTCGCCCGTCGAATGGGACACCAGCCATTCCTGCCAGGCCGGCCACCAAGACCCCTCCGTGTATGTCGTTTCGGCGTGCCAGGTGTCGGCATCCGGGCAGCGCTCGCCTTCCGGCCAGGTGGTCATCTGGAAGGCGCGGCGTGGCCGTCCAGGCTCGTTGACGATGCCCACATTGTGGCCGCCGCGGGTCAGCACGAAGGTCAGCGTTGACGCGTCGCTCTGCAGGTTCAGCTTGTAGACCGACTTCCATGGGGCCACGTGGTCGCGTTCGGCGGCGACGGCGAAGATCGGGATGTGGATGTCGCTGATCCGCACCGGCCGGTCGCCGACGATGTACTTGCCCTGGAACAGCTCGTTGTCGCGATAGAGCCTGGTCAGCAGTTCGGAATGCTGGCGGTAGGGCATGCGCGTGCCGTCGGCGTTCCAGGCCATCAGGTCGAACATGGGCGCGCGTTGCCCCAGGAAGTACTCTCGCACCATCTTCGACCAGATCAGGTCGCGGGATTTCAGCAGCTGGAACCCGCCCGAAGCCTGGCGATAGTCCAGATAGCCCTGCTGCCACATCATGTCGTCCAGATAGGCGACTTCGCTTGCGTCCATGAACACGCCGATCTCGCCCACCTCGGTGAAATCCATCATCGTGGTGAACAGCGTGATGCTGGCCAGCCGGCGGTCGCCGTCCCGAGCCATGGCCGCCGCCGTGATCGTCAGCAGGATGCCGCCCAGGCAATAGCCGACGGCATGGATCTTCCGGCCCGGAAGGATGTCGCCGATGACGTCGATCGCCTTCAGCGTGCCCTCTTTGCGGTAGTCGTCCATGCCCAGGTCGCGGTCGTCCGGGCCCGGGTTCATCCACGAGATCATGAACACGGTGTGCCCACGGTCGACCAGGTATTTGACCAGGGAGTCATGCGGCGACAGGTCCATGATGTAGTATTTCATCATCCAGGCCGACTGCAGCAGCACAGGCTCGCGCTGCACCGTGTCCGTCGTTGGCGTGTACTGGATCAGCTCCATCAGCCGGTTGCGGAAGACGACCTTGCCCGGCGTCACCGCGACGTCGCGGCCGACCTGGAACGCCTCGGCCCCTGCAGGCCCATCGCCCCGCAGGGTGCGCTGCAGATCCTCCAGCCAGTGCTGGGTGCCGCGCATCAGATTGGCGCCGGCTTCTTTGCGTGTTGCCTCGATGATCTCAGGGTTCAGCCATGGGAAGTTCGACGGCGCCATCATGTCCAGGATCTGGCGGGCGATGAAGGATGCCGCCGCCTCGCTGTGGCGGGAGACACCTTTGATGCCCGTCGTCGCGTTGTGCCACCACTGCTGATACAGCAGGAACGCTTGGTGCATCAGGTTGTAGGGCGGGCGCCGCCAGCCCTCATGGGCAAACCGGCTGTCCTGAGGCAGGGGCTCGATGCACGGCGGTGCATCGGGGTCGGTTGCGCAAGTCATCGCATACTGGCCGAAGCGCAGGCCTTTGCGGACGGCCTTTTCGGCAAGCTGCAACTGCTTGCCCGGCGACATGGCGAGATGGCCCATCCAGTCTAGGTATTCCAGGGCCAGCGACATCGGTGAAACGCCGGATGTCGCGCGCGCCAGGGCGGCATTGACCATGCGGTCGATGGTGTCCGCCGTGTCGGGATCAACGAGTTCCGGGATGTCCTTCGTAAGGGCCGCGGGCGCGGACGACCGATGTGCGGTATTCGCCCCGGCTTTGCGTGTGATGGTGTCCATTTCGCTCACCAATCTATTCCTCGATCGACCAAAATGATGGCCGCCAGCCTGGGCCGGTGGCCGCTTAGGCAAGATATTTGCCGTCCATCGGGGAATGCGGCATGCGATTGTTGCAGCGCAGCATGCTGGCGCGCGCGGGCCGCGGGTCTGTCGGTTGGCATGGCCGATGCGTCCGCGCGACGGGCCCATTTGGATGTCGGCCTTACGCGATGGCGCGGCTATGCTCCCGCTGGCACGGGCAGTGGCCTCGCGCACCCTGGGGTGGGAGATGATCGGACCGGAAGTCGAAGAACTGATCCGAATGCTGGCGCGGCTGCCCGGGCTTGGCCCGCGATCCGCACGGCGCGTGGCACTGCATCTGCTGACCCATCGGCATGACGTGATGGCGCCGCTGGCCGAGACGCTGGCCGCCGCGGCAGATGCGGTGCGCGGCTGTTCGGTCTGCGGCAACCTGGATACAACGGATCCGTGCGGCATCTGCACCGATGTGGCTCGCTCCAACGGCCAGCTTGCGGTGGTCGAGCATATCGGCGATCTCTGGGCACTGGACCGAACGGGGGCCTTCCGCGGCCGCTACCATGTGCTTGGCGGAACGTTATCGGCGCTGGACGGCGTCGGCCCGGACGATCTGCGGATCCCGGCGCTGGTTGCCCGCGCGTCCAACCCAGAGGTTGCTGAGGTGATTCTGGCCCTGAATGCGACCGTCGATGGTCAGACCACCGCCCACTACATCGCGGACCGACTGGCCGGCGCCGGCGTGACGGTGACCAAACTCGCCCACGGCGTACCGGTGGGCGGCGAGATCGACTATCTGGACGACGGGACGCTGACGGCGGCGCTCAGGTCGCGTCGGCCGGCTGGGGCCGCGTCGTGAGTTGCCGGCGAAGGTGGCGGCAATAGAGCAGATAGGCCCAGAGATTGACGGGAATGAACCCGACCAGGGCTCCGACGATCACGCTGATGAAGACCTTCAGACCCTCGGGATAAACCGGCAGCGCTGGCACGACGCCGGCAAGATGCAGACCGATAGCGACGCAGATCACGAGGAACAAAACAAAGAACGCCAATGCGTTGCGTAATTTCAGAAGATTAAATACAAAGCGTTCATCTTCGCGGCTATGTAATTGATATGCATGCCATTTCGTCGGAATCAAAAAGAATTCTCTAAGAGGAAGAAAGTAGATATCGCCGTCGGGAGTTTCGTGAAATCGCTTTGTATATTTCAGGAAGTGCGGTTCATCGATAATTTCGCTCGTTTCCGTCAGCACATCCGTGAAGCTGTGCTTCTCATTGGCGGAGTGCATTGTCGTATCCTGCTCTCAGGCTGGCTGCGCCGGGGACGTGATGGCAGTGGGAAGCGGGGTCGGGCATATGGTAGAGCCAGTTTGCTTTCCGTTCCCTTAACGCGTCCCCCCGCCGCTTGACGGCTGCGGTATGCGCGCCTATGTGCGATTGCGGTGCGCCAATTCGTCCCAAACCAGACCGAACCGCCAGGCTGACCATGGCCAAGCTCGACATCCTCATTGCACCCGATCCCGTGTTGAAGAAGAAGGCGAAGCCCGTGGGCGTCGTCGATGGAGAGGTCGTGCGGCTGATGGACGACATGCTTGAGACCATGTACGCGGCCCCGGGCATCGGACTGGCAGCCCCGCAGGTTGGCATTCTGAGCCGCATTCTCGTCGTCGACGTGGCCGGCCGGGACGAGCCTGCCCAGCCCATCCGGATGGCGAACCCCGAGATCCTGTGGCAGTCCGACGAACGAGAGACGCGGGAGGAAGGGTGTCTGAGCCTGCCGGAGCAGTTCGCCGAGGTGACACGGCCGGCTGCTGTGCAGGTCCGCTATCAAGATGAAACGGGGACTGTCCGGGAACTGCGGGCCGATGGCCTGCTGGCCACCTGCGTGCAGCACGAGATCGACCACCTCGACGGCGTGCTGTTCACCGATCACATCTCGCTTCTGAAGCGCAACATCATCATGCGCAAACTGGCGAAGTGGAAGAAAGCGAAGGCGGCCTGAGGCCGCATTGCCATGACCCTGCGCCTTGCCTTCATGGGCACGCCTGATTTCTCGGTGCCAGCCCTCAGCGCATTGATCGAAGCCGGGCACGAGATCGTCGCCGTTTATAGCCAGCCGCCGCGGCCGACCGGCCGGGGCCACCATACCCGTCCATCGCCCGTGCAAAAGCTGGCGGAGAGCCGCGGCATACCGGTGCGGACGCCGCGAACGCTCCGCGATGCGGCCGCCCAGGCCGACTTCGCCGCGCTCGGGCTGGATGTGGCGGTCGTCGCGGCCTACGGCCTGATCCTGCCGGCCCCCATCCTGACGGCGACCAGGCTCGGCTGCGTCAACATCCACGCCTCGCTGCTGCCGCGGTGGCGCGGTGCGGCCCCGATCCAGCGGGCGCTTCTGGCTGGTGATACCGAGACCGGCATCACCATCATGGCGATGGACGAAGGCCTGGACACGGGCGGCATGATCCTGAGCGACGCCGTTGCGATGGGTCCCGAGACGACGGCGTCTGACCTGCACGACCGGCTGGCGGCTTTGGGCGCAGCGCTGATCGAGCCGGCGCTGGCTGGTCTTGCCGACGGAACCCTGGCGCCGTCGCCGCAGCCTGAAACGGGGGCAACCTATGCGAAGAAAATTGACCGCAGCGACGCTGAGCTGACCTGGCAGGATGCCGCCCATGTCGACCGCCAGATCCGCGCGCTCAACCCATGGCCCGGCACGGCGTTCGACTTTGCTGGTGAGCGAATCCGGATCCTGGCGGCCGCGCGGCTGCCGGCTGCCACTGGCCCGGCGGGAACGGTGATCGACGACCGACTGACGATCGCGTGCGCCGAAGGGGGCGCCATCAGGCCGACACGCGTGCAGCGGCCCGGCCGCGCGGCGATGGAGACTGAGGCCATGCTGCGCGGGCTGCCGGTCCCGGCCGGATCGCAGCTCGATACGGGCCCATGCCACGCTACAAGCTGACCATCGAGTATGACGGCCGGCCCTTCGCCGGCTGGCAGAGGCAGGCCGACAAACCGTCCGTCCAACAGGCTGTCGAAGAGGCGGTTTACCGCTTCTGCGGCGATGCGGCGCGCGTGATGTGTGCCGGGCGCACCGATGCGGGCGTGCACGCGCTCGGGCAGGTCGCGGATGTCGATCTCACGCAGGAATGGCCCTGCGATACGGTCCGCGACGCCATCAGTTTTCACCTGAAACCGCTGCCCGTCGTCGTGCTGGACGCCGAACGGGTGAGTGCGGATTTCACGGCCCGGCTCTCGGCCATCCGCCGCCACTACCGGTACCGGATTGTTAATCGCCGTCCACGGCTGGCGCTCGACCATGGTCGGGCCTGGCATGTGGCGCGGCCGCTGCAGGCCGAGGCTATGCATGCGGCTGCCCAGCGGCTGGTCGGCCACCATGATTTCACCAGCTTCAGGGCTGCCGAATGCCAGGCGAACTCGCCGGTCAAGACGCTCGACCGGCTGGACGTGTTGCGTGACGGCGAAGAAATCCATGTGGTCGCCGAAGCGCGGTCGTTCCTGCACCATCAGGTGCGGAACATGGTCGGAACGCTGGAACTGGTCGGGCGGGGCAGATGGGGGGAAAAGGATGTGGCTCGGGCGCTTGCGGCGCGCGACCGCTCCGCGGCTGGCCCGACGGCTCCCGCCGACGGGCTATACCTTGTGCGCGTGGACTATCCTGCCTGACGGCACACGACGTTCACTCGCAAGACCGGCCACATCACACGCCATCAATGGGCGCTGACGGGTTCCAGATCGTTCTGACGGACCACGGCGAATGCCGTATCACGGTCGCCCACCACGGCCAGCGGCGTGCCGTCCGCCGAATGGACCGACTGCGCATCGCGCCCGTCCACAGTGACCGGCTTCACGAACGCAACCTGCGACACGCCCAGGGCCGCGAAGGCCTGGTCGGTCATGGGCGGCTGGCGAATAATTGGTGACGTATTCATGGTTTACCCTCCTTAAGACCCGCTGTCCTCGGACGTCGACCCCGTTGTCACGTCGATACCTTTGCCTTGCCGTTGTCCGCCTGTCCGGTTGATCTCGATGGTTCTCACCCGGGCATTGGGCAGCGGCCGGCGCAGCTCGACGCTGAGCAGACCATTGTCCAGCTGCGCGCCGGTCACCTCGATCCCGTCGGCCAGTACGAAGGCCCGGCGAAACTGTCGTGAGGCGATTCCGCGATGCAGATAGACGCGACTCTGGTCATCTTCTTGCCGCCCGCGAACGATCAGCTGGTTGTCTTCCACTAGCACCTGCAGCTCTTCTTCCGTAAAGCCGGCAACCGCCAACGTGATGCGGAGTCCGTCTTCACCAAGCTGCTCGATGTTGTAGGGCGGGTATCCGTCGGTCGACGCCTTGGCGATCCTGTCCAGTTGCCGCTCGAACTGCTCGAACCCGAGCATGAGGGGACTGTTGAACAGGGATAGGCGAGTCATTCTCTCCTCCTTCAGAGCGAGAGCCGGTATGATACCGGCGGCTTGGCCCGGTTTCCCGGCACCTGGTAACGAACAGCCCATTCCGGCGCCGCTCAGAGAGTCACATAATCATAGCCCACGTTTAATCAAGCAGCGGTAAACGCGGAGGCACGAAGACTGGCTTTTCGCCGTTGCACAACAGGTCGTCTGTAACACAATCGTCACGGAATTGACGGCCAGGGAACCCGCGCCCATCTTATGAAAGCCGGAATTGTCCAGCCCGTAAGGGGATCCTACGCCGAATGATCGAAGAGCCTGTGGTGCCGGAGGCCGCCCAGCCAACCCCAGTCGCCGAAGACGTCCTTCCGCCGCCGGGTATGGAGGTCGAACTGAAGCTGGCGGCCGAACCGGCAGTGCTGAACGCTCTGGTCAAGGCGCCGATCATTGCCGACAACAATGCGGGCAAGGCGGCCGCGGCGCGCCGGCTGCACAGCGTCTATTACGATACGCCGGATCTGATGCTGCACCGGCGCGGCGTGGGCCTGCGGGTGCGTAAGGTGGGCCGTCGTTTCATTCAGACGGTCAAGACTGAAGCGCAGAACGGTGTGCTGCATCGCGGCGAATGGGAGGTCCCCGTACCGTCCCTGAACCCGGTACCCGAGGCGATGACGGACCCCGAGCCGCAGCTTTTGCTGTCCGAAGTGGCGGATCAGCCCCTGGTGCCCGTCTTCGCCACGCGGGTGAAACGCATCAAGAAAACTGTGCGGGAGCCCGGGGGCGATGCGGTCGTCGAACTGGCGTTCGACGAAGGCAATGTGGAGACGCTGACGCAGCGTCAGCCGGTCAGTGAGCTTGAGCTTGAGCTGATCGAGGGGCCGCCGGCCGCCCTGTTCCGCCTGGCCCAGCGCCTCAGCGCGGATTTTCCACTGCGCCCGGAATGGCGCAGCAAGTCGGCGCGGGGATATGCGCTGGCGCATGGGCGGCCGCCGGAGGCCACCAAGGCGGCACGCCCTGAGCTGTTCGCCACCGATACGGTCGACCGCGCGTTGGGCCGGATCCTCAAGCACTGCTTCAAGCACTGGACCGACAATGAGGCGGTCGTGCTGGACGGCCGTGATGTGGAAGGCGTGCATCAGATGCGCGTGGCACTCAGGCGGCTGCGCTCGGCGCTGGGGCTGTTCCGGCTGATGATCCCGCCTGAGGACATGGCATGGCTGCGCGAAGAGACGCGGTGGCTTGCCGGCAGCCTGGGACCGGCCCGCGACTGGGACGTCTTCTGCGACACGGTCCTGGCCCCAGTGGCCTCTTTCGCGCCCGATGATGCCGGGCTGACCATGCTGACCAAGCGGGCCGACGGGGAGCGCCGGAACGGCTATCGCACGGCCCATGCCGCGATTGCGGAGCCTCGCTACACCCAATTCGCCCTGCGTTTCGCCGAGTGGGTCGAAGACACCGGTTGGCGCCGGCCTGCCGACAGGCACGGGATGGCGGAGGGTGCCCACTGGCTTGAGGTGCCGGTGGTGGACTTCGCGGACACGGTGTTGCGCCAACGGCACCGCAAGGTGCTGAAGGGTGGCCGCCGTTTTGCGGAGCTGGCACCGGAAGCGCGGCATGACCTGCGCATCCAGCTTAAGAAGCTGCGCTATGCGGCGGACTTTTTCCGCTGTCTCTACAAGGGCAAGCGGGTGAAGGGGTATATGGCGGCCCTGTCGCGCCTGCAGGATGACCTGGGCGTGCTGAACGACGTGGCGGTGGCCCGCGGCCTTCTCGGACGGCTGGTGGAAGGCCCGGCGGACGAAGGCGGCACGCAGGTCGATCTTGCCTTCGCCGCCGGCGAAGTCATGGGCTGGCACAGCCATGCGGCCACCGAGATGCTGGGCGACCTGACCAAAGACTGGCGCAGCTTCAAGGGGACCGCACCGTTCTGGTCCCAAAAGGGGGCCTGACCGTCCCCCGGTTCCGGGTCAGGGCCCGGTATCGGAGTCGCAGATCCTGGCGACAACGTCGGCGATCTCCTGCCATGTGCCGCTGCTGCGCCTCGGCGACCGGCTGACCGCCATGTCCAGCAGCGCCGTGCGCTCACGCTGCTCGGCGAACAAGGCCGGCGTATCGACGACCACGCCCCGATCCGCCGGCAGCTGGCTGGCGGCATCGATGCGGTTGGCCATGCCCGCCATGAACGAGCGGTGAAAGGCCTTCAAATCTTCGAAGAAGGCGTCCTTGGCAATGGTGTAGTGGCCGGCGCCGGCACACCATACCGGCACGCCGTCGTCAACGGCATCGCGGTTGTCCCACTGGACATGGACGTGCGTTTCATCGGACCAGCCGATGATACCGGGCGGCGTCTTGAGGTATCCGGCGTCCAGTTGCTGGTACCAGCCATGGGCCAGTTCCAGGAAATGCGTGACCCGTTCGCTGTCCTGGTCGATTTCCGGCGTGCGTTCCAGGAAGGCTTCCGTCCGGTCTTGCCAGTCGCGCCAGGCGCCGAGATAGGGAGCGACCCGCTCGACGATGCTGCGGGGAATCGGGTCCATCAGATCGGGATAGGCGCCGGCGACATCTTCCCACAGACGGGCGATGTAATAGTGCACCTGCGGCCGCAGGCGAGTCCCTTCCGTCGCGGCATACCGGTCCAGGAAGGCATCGGAATACACCATCAGCCGTTCAGGCTCGGTGTTGAACTGGAAATACCCGTCAGACAGCTCATGCCATGAGAGCTGAGTGCCTGCGCCCCGCAGCGTCTCGATGGGAGCGAACTCGAATTCGATCAGCCTGGTCATCTACGGCTCCGACCGCTGCGGCGGCCCGACCATCTCGGCGTTGCCGCATCTTCCACCCGGCGGCAAGTCTAGCCATCATCAGCCGGTTTCGATAGCCGCTCGCCGCATGCGGCCGCCCCGGCCGTTCATCGCGCCTCGGTACCGCCGGGCATCAGCAGGTCGATGCGCCGGCCTGTATCGTCGATCTCCAGCGTCAGCACGCGAATGTGCCACAGCGCGCCGGATCTGTCGGCGACAAGATAGACCGTGCCGCTGCCATTGGGGCCGCTGACCGGAATTTCCAGATCGGCATGGCCACTGTCGGTATCCGCCTGCACCGATCCGGTCACCCAGAAGCCGGTCTCGATCGGCGTGCCCAGATATTCGCGCGCATCGGCACTGGCGGCGACCACCTCGATCGCCTTGTGGTAGGCGTCGCTGTCCTTGAACAGCGCTATCAGGCCGACGAAGAGGCCGGCGGGCACCAAGAGGGCCGCAACGACGAACAGCACCAAGCCAGCCTTGGCCCAGCGGCGCTGCACCCGCTTGAACTGCTCGACGCTCTCCCACTGGCGCGCCCGCCAGGCAAGCGTGTTACCCATTGCGCCCAGGATGAACGGCACCGCGATGTTGACGATCGGCACGAAGATCAGCAGGGCGATCCACACACGGTGCGCCAGCCCCCAGATCAGGTGCAGGAAGAAGGCTCCCCAATTCCAGCCGCGAATCTCCGCCGGCACGGCCGCCGGCGTGGCAGCAGGGGCAGCCCGGGTAGGCCGTGGCGGCGGTGGAGGGGGTGGGGTGTCTGCCGTCGGCTCAGGCCGCGGTGCCGCCCCACCGCTCGGCCGCGACGCCGGCTCTCGCGCACGGTGTTTTGCCGGGTCGGGGGCGCCGCTGCCATGCCCGCAATGGGGGCAGCTGGCAGCGTCGGCATAGATCACCTGACCGCAGGCGGGGCATTGAACCAGCTTGGACATTCGCGCGCCGCCTCTGTCAGCGTTCAGCCACGGCGCGGCCAGCGCCTGCAGCCGTCGACATCGCCATCATCACGACGCGCTTGGCGCCGCCCTCATAGTCCTGGCAGCCGACCGCGGCGAAGCCCAGGCATTGGTGGAAGGCCACGGAGTCGGGGTTGGGCGGCCGCTCGTTCACCTCGCAGGTCACGGGCGCCCCACGCGCCGCGGCCTGCGTCATGACAGGCCCGTAGAGCCGGCGTCCGACGCCGCGTCCGTGATGGGCCGGCGCCACGAACACGCGGTCGACATAGAGGAAGTCGGGGTAGCGGTCGCAGAACCACCGGTAGTTCGGGCTGTCATAGGCCGTATCCGGCCCGATGGCGACCATGCCGCCCGCCAGCGCACCGCCGATTTCTGCCACGATCGCCACTTCCGCCCAATCGACCAAGTCGGCCATGCGCGGCGCATCCACCAAGCCTACATGCGGCGCCAGCGCGTTGTTCATCGCCAACAGCCCTGCCAAATCGGCCGGTCGCGCGTCGCGGATCGCCAAGTCTCGCCCATCCGTCATGTGAAGACTGCTAGCTGATGAGACCAATACGGACAAGATCGAACGATGACTGTGATGATCACGGGAACGCCGAACCCTTCCCTAAGGCAAGCAAGGCTGACGCGGACATAGCTCTATGAGCGTCGTGCACTTCGGTTGTGTCGCAGTATTCGTGTACAATAATTCGTAGATCTATCCTGGGCTGTCTTCCAGCCGGGCTAACCAACGCGTGACGGGATGGCAGCGCAGGCCGTTACTGGAGACATCCGTCATGACCGTGCAATTCATCGGCGTCATCGAGAACGCAACGGGCAACATGGAGCCCAACCGGTTCGCCAACAAGCACCTCTTCATTCTGAGTGAAAGCATCAGCTATTTGGAGATGCAGGCGTTCGCCAAGGAGATCGCCCAGCAGCGCGGCGGCTTGGGTATCTTAGGTTCAGTCCGAAAGCTGACCTACGGGGGCAAAGCGAGCAAATTCCAGAAGAACACCTTGCTGATCACGAATCACATCGTCTACGAGCAGATGAAAGCCCATGTGGAAGAATACCTGAAGAAGGATGACAAGCACTTCCACATCCCGGTCTCCAATGGCTTGATCCTGACTGCGAAAAAGGATGGCACGATCGAGAGCACGAGCGGCGGTAGCCCAGCCATCCTCATCGCCAGCGCCCGAATCCGCAAAGGCGTCAAGGACGTCTACCACTTCACCGGCTGGTCGAAGGACACCAGCAGCGACGCTGCCGAGGCGGAGTTCCTGATCCCCTGGTGGATGGACCTGCACGACCACGAGACCCCGGACGAACTCAGCCCGACGGGGCTGTCGAAGGTGACGCCTCGAGCGTGAGGCGAAGGCGGCGGGCGACGCGGAAGACGCCCCGTCGCCCCTACTCCTTCAAGTCCTCAAAAAACTCCCGCACCTTGGCGAAGAAGCCTTGGCTCTGGGGGTTGGTGTGCTCTTCGCTGCCTTCCTTGTTGAATTCTTCCAGCAGCTCGCGCTGGCGGCGGGTGAGGTTCACCGGGGTTTCGACCTGCACCTGGACGTACATGTCGCCGCGCTGGCTTGAGCGCAGGATGCTCATGCCCTTGCCGCGCAGGCGGAATTGGCTGCCGCTCTGGGTGCCCGGGCTGATGCTGACGCGTGAGCGGCTGCCGTCGATGGTCGGCACCTCCAAAGGCCCGCCGAGGGCCGCCACCGTCATGGGGATCGGCACGCGGTAATAGAGGTCCGCGCTGTCGCGCTGAAAGAACGGGTGCGCCTTGATCGCCAGGAAGATGTAGAGGTCGCCGGGCGGTGCGCCGCGCAGACCCGACTCACCCTCGTTGGCCAGGCGGATGCGCGTGCCGTCTTCCACGCCGGCCGGGATGCTCACCTCCAGCGTGCGCTCCTTGCGCACCCGGCCGGTGCCCGTGCACGAGCGGCACGGGTCCTTGATCACGCGGCCGGCGCCGCCGCAGGCCGGGCATGTGCGCTCGATGGTGAAGAAGCCCTGCTGCGCCCGCACGCGGCCGTTGCCGCCGCAGGTTGGGCAGCTCACGGGCGGGACGCCGCCTTCGCTGCCGGTGCCGTTGCAGGCGTCGCAGTCGATCGAGCCCGGTACCCGGATGGTCGCCTGCTTGCCCTTGAACGCCTCCTCCAGCGATATCTCCAGGTTGTAGCGCATGTCCGCGCCGCGCGCGCCCGCTGAGCGGCCGCGGCGGCCGCCCATGAACTCGCCGAACATCTCGTCGAAGATGTCGGCAAAGCCGCTGCCGAAGCCGAATTCGAAGCCGCCGCCGCCGCGCCCGAAGCCGCCTTGGCCGCCAGCCGACCCGTCGAAGGCGGCATGGCCGAAGCGGTCATACGCGGCGCGCTTCTGATCGTCCTTCAGGACGTCATAGGCCTCGTTGATTTCCTTGAACTTGTGCTCCGCCTCGCCATCCCCCGGATTGCGGTCCGGGTGGTACTGCATGGCCAGCTTGCGATAGGCGCGCTTCAGATCTTCGGGCGGGGCGCCCTTCTTGACGCCGAGCAGTTCGTAATAGTCCTGCTTCGCCATAACGGTTTATGCCCTTTCGGGCCGGTTGGCGCGGTTGCCGCAGACGGTGCCCCGCGATGCCGGCCCCTGTTCTCATTCGCGCCGCCTGAACGGCGCACCGCCCGGACGATGCGGGCCCGGGCGGTTGTTTCAGGTCAGCCTTCAGATGCTGCGGCTCCGGTCTCAGGCCGACTTGCTCTTCTTGTCGTCGTCGACTTCCTCAAAATCGGCATCAACCACGCCGTCGCCGCTCTGCGTGCCGCCTTGACTGTCGCCGCCGGACGCGTCATCCGCGGCGCCCGTCTGCTCTTCCTGGCTGGCCCGGTACATCGCCTCGCCGATCTTCATCGCCGCCTGCTGTAGCGTCTCGGTTCTGGCCTTGATGGTGGCTGTGTCGCCGCCGTCGAGTACGCCCTTCAGGTCCGAGATCGCCTCTTCCACCGCCTGCTTGTCGGCCGCGGGCAGCTTGTCGCCGAACTCCTGCATCTGCTTTTCGATCTGGTGGACCAGCGCGTCGGCCTGATTGCGGGCCTCCACACCCTCGCGCCGTTCCTTGTCCTCCGCCGCGTGGGCTTCGGCATCCCGCACCATCTTGTCGATATCGGTATCGCTCAAGCCGCCCGAGGCCTGGATGCGGATCTGCTGTTCCTTCGCCGTCGCCTTGTCCTTGGCGGACACGTTCACGATGCCGTTGGCATCGATGTCGAAGGTGACCTCCACCTGCGGCATGCCGCGCGGTGCCGGCGGAATGCCTACTAGGTCGAACTGGCCCAGAAGCTTGTTGTCGGCGGCCATCTCGCGCTCACCCTGGAACACGCGGATGGTCACGGCCGTCTGGTTGTCCTCCGCCGTGGAGAACACCTGGCCCTTCTTCGTCGGGATCGTGGTGTTGCGGTCGATCAGGCGGGTGAACACACCGCCCAGGGTCTCGATGCCCAGCGACAGCGGCGTGACGTCCAGAAGCAAGACGTCCTTGACCTCACCCTGCAGCACGCCCGCCTGGATGGCCGCACCGATGGCCACGACCTCATCCGGGTTCACGCCACGGTTCGGCTCGCGCCCGAAGAACTGCTTCACGCGCTCGATCACGCGGGGCATGCGGGTCATGCCGCCGACCAGGATGACCTCGTCGATCTCCGACGCCTTCAGCCCGGCATCCTTCAGGGCCGCTTTGCACGGCTCGATGGCGCGGTCGATCAGGTGATCCACCAGCGCTTCCAGCTTGGCGCGAGTCAGCTTGATGTTGAGGTGCTTCGGCCCCGTCTGGTCGGCCGTGATGAACGGCAGGTTCACCTCGGTCTGAACAGACGAACTGAGCTCGATCTTCGCCTTTTCCGCGGCTTCCTTCAGCCGCTGCAGGGCCAGCTTGTCCTGGCGCAGGTCGATGCCCTGCTCTTTTTTGAACTCATCGGCCAAGTAGTCGATGATGCGTGCGTCGAAGTCTTCACCGCCCAGGAAGGTGTCGCCGTTGGTCGACTTCACCTCGAACACACCGTCGCCGATCTCCAGGATCGAGATGTCGAAGGTGCCGCCGCCCAGGTCATAAACGGCGATGGTGCCCGCGCCCTTCTTCTCAAGCCCGTAGGCGAGCGAGGCCGCGGTCGGCTCGTTGATGATGCGCAGAACGTCCAACCCGGCGATCTTGCCGGCATCCTTGGTGGCCTGGCGCTGGCTGTCGTTGAAGTAGGCCGGGACGGTGATCACCGCCTGGGTGACCGTCTCGCCGAGATAGGCTTCGGCCGTCTCTTTCATCTTCTGCAGAACGAACGCGCTCAGCTGGCTGGGCGCATAGCGCTTGCCTTGGCTTTCGATCCAGGCATCGCCGTTGTCGCCCTTGACGATCTGATAGGGCACCAGGCCCATATCCTTCTTCGTCAGCGGATCGTCGAAGCGGCGGCCGATCAGGCGCTTGATGGCGAACAGTGTGTTTTCCGGGTTGGTCACGGCCTGGCGCTTGGCGGCCTGGCCGACCAGACGCTCGCCGCTGTCGGAAAATGCGACGATCGACGGCGTGGTGCGCGTCCCTTCGGCATTCTCGACCACCTTCGCCTGCTTCCCGTCCATTACGGCGACGCAGGAATTCGTCGTGCCGAGATCGATACCGATTACCTTGCTCATGGTCGTCCTTCACTCCATTAAGGCGGAATACACAGCGGCCCTGACGTTTCGAGGCGCCGCTTCGATTCCCCTGGTCTATCGGGAATGTCCCGCCGCCCGCGGCGGTGGCAGGCAGTCTCTCGGGACATATAGGTCCTGGGACAATTCCCTGCAACGGGCGGAAACCCCTCCCGGCGTGGTTGCCGGCCAATGGTGGGGCAGAGTGCTGACGATCGGGAAAGGGGCGGCCGGAGCGGTCTCCGGACCGCCCATCTCATGCCTGGATGTCGACGCGCGGCGGCCGCACCAGCAAGAGGCCGACGACCAGCCCGCCCAGATGGGCCTGCCAGGCGATGTCCGCATCGACGCCGAACAACCCGCCGCCGATCAGCCCGAACACGACGTTCAGCACAACCAGGATGGACAAGAGGCGGAGTGCGAATCGCTGGCGTCGCGGATTGGTCTTGTCCGCCAGCATCAACCGAATCACCGCGCCCATTGCGCCGGAGACACCGCCCGAGGCCCCGAACAGGAAGTCGCTGCCGCCCCATTCGGCGGCGATCTGCACGATCGCTCCACCGGCGGCGGAAAGCGCGAAGATGGTCAGCATCGACCGGCTGCCCAACGACCGCTCGCACGCGCTGCCGAATGCCAGCAGGAAGCCGAGATTGATCAGCACATGCGGCCAGTCCAGGTGAATCAGCACATGGGTGAAGAGCGACCCCAGAGACTGGGCGATCGGACCAAACGAGGGCTCGGCCAGGGCGTACTGGACCAAGGGGACATGGACGGCGAGCGTCAGCACGGCTTGCGCCGCCCAGTCGTCGGGAACGAATTTCAGGGCCGCGAACGCCGCCAGGATGACGGCAGCAAGGCTCAAGGTCGCAGGGGGTACATTGAAGGCAGGCTGGCCCGCTTGCGGGCGGCCTACCCCACCGGGCGCCGGCCCATGGCCGTTGCCCGACGGATGGTCTGGATCACGCATGCGGGCGATAATGCGGGATCGCGAATGGGTTTGCAGCCTGCATGATCGTCTCAGCCAGTTACCGCACCGATATTCCGGCGTTCTACGGCCACTGGTTTCGCCAGCGGCTGGCCGAGGGATTCGCCGATGTCGTCAATCCGTATGGTGGTCAGGTCCATCGTGTGGCGCTGACGCGGGACGCTGTCGATGCCTTCCTCTTCTGGACCCGCAATGCGACACCGTTTCTGCCGGCGCTGGAGGAGGTGAGCGGTGCGGGCTTTCCCTTTTGCATCCATCTGACGATCACCGGGTACCCCCGTGCGCTAGAAACCTCCGTCACGGACGCCGATGACGCCGTGACCCTGGCCCACGCTTTGGCGCACCGGTACGGCCCCCGCGCTGTGGTCTGGCGGTATGATCCGGTGCTGATCAGCGACCTGACGCCACCGGAATGGCATCGTCGGACCTTCGCGAGGCTGGCCGGCGAGCTTCGCGGCGCGACCGATGAGGTCGTGACCTCTTTCGCGCAGATCTACCGCAAGACGCGCCGGAATCTGGGCGATGCGGCGCGTCGCCACGGCTTCGCCTGGCGCGACCCGGAGACGGACGAGAAGCGCGCGATCCTGACCGACCTGGCGGGCCTAGCGTCGGAAGCCGGCATGGCCTTCACGCTGTGCACCCAGCCCGATCTGCTGGTGCCGGGGGCGGAGGCGGCCCGGTGCATCGACCTGGACCGACTGTACGACATCGCCGGTCGGCCGATCGCCGGTCGGACCAAAGGCAACCGACCGGGGTGCTTCTGTGCGGAAAGCCGGGACATCGGCGCCTACGACACCTGCCCGCACGGTTGCGTCTATTGCTATGCCGTCTCCAGCCGCCGCACCGCCAAGGCAGCCTTCAAGGCACACGATCCGGCGGCAACGGTGCTGCGGCCTTAAGCCTGCGTATCCACCACCTTAGGCCGGTCGCCTTTGGCGATGCCGACCATGGCCGGCTTCAGCAGGCGCTCGTTCAGGACGTATCCCGCCTGAATCACCTGAACGACCGTCCCCGGCTCGGCTGTGGCGTCCGGGATCTCGAACATGGCCTGATGGAAGTTGGGATCGAACGGCTCGCCTTTCGGGTCGATCCGGGTCAGGCCGTGCTTGGCGAACGCGTCGGCCAGCTGCTTCTCGGTCATCTGCACGCCGACGGCAAGTTGCTGGGCCAGCTCGTTACCCTCCAATTGGTCGGCTGGCGCCGCGGCCAGGGCCCTGTGGAGATTCTCGGCAACGTCCAGAAGATCGCGCGCGAAGGCGGAGATGGCGTATTTCGCCGTGTCCTGCTTCTCGCGCTCCGCCCGCTTGCGCGTGTTGTCGGCCTCCGCCAGGGCGCGCAGGGCCTGATCGCGCATCTTGTCCGCTTCGGCCCTGACGACCTCAAGCTCCGCCTGCAAGACCGTTACCGGATCTTCGGACGCAGCCGCTTCGCCGGTCTCGGGCTCGGCCGGTACCTCTTCCTGCGGTGGCACTGCGCTGGCCGTGCCGCCGGCGCTTTCGGTCGCCGGCTGCTCTTCCTGCTTATCGCTGTCGTTCATGCTGCCTTGTGCTCGTCTTTTCCGTCCCAGAGCAGCCGGCCGACGACCTTTGCCGTGTAGTCGACCATC
>JANQQD010000367.1 GCA_028285185.1 Anaerolineae bacterium
CGCCGTCTCGAAATCCGGCGTGCGCACGACGCACAGGACGGGGCCGAAGATCTCGTCCTGATAGATGCGCATGTCGGGGCGGACATTGTCGAACAGGCAGCCGCCGAGGAAGAAGCCATACTCATAGCCCTGCAGCCTCAGTTCGCGGCCGTCGACAACCAGATCGGCCCCCTCCGTCACGCCCATGTCCACATAGCCGGAGACCTTGGCCCGGTGTTCCGCCGTGATCAGCGGCCCCATTTCCGAGGCCGGGTCGAGGCCCGGGCCAACCTTCAGGGACTGCACCCGCGGCACCAGATGGCGCATCAGCGCGTCGCCCGCGCCGTCAACGGCCACGGCAACGGAGACCGCCATGCAGCGCTCGCCAGCAGAGCCGTAAGCGGCCCCCATCAGCGCATCCGTCGCCTGGGTCATGTCGGCGTCGGGCATCACGATCATGTGGTTCTTCGCTCCGGCCAGCGCCTGCACGCGTTTGCCGTTGGCGCAGCCGGTCGTATAGACGTATCGGGCCACCGGCGTGGAGCCGACGAAGCTGATGGCGCCGACGCGCGGATCGGTCAGCAGCGTATCGACGACCTCTTTATCGCCGTTGACCACGTTGAAGACGCCCTGCGGCAGCCCTGCCTCTTTGAGCAGCTCCGCCACGCGCAGCGAGCACGACGGGTCCTTCTCCGACGGCTTGAGCACGAAGGTGTTGCCGCAGGCGATGGCCACCGGCCACATCCAGGCAGGAACCATGGCGGGGAAGTTGAACGGCGTGATGCCGGCGCAGACGCCGACCGGCTGGCGCACCGACCAGCTGTCGATGCTGCGGCCGACGTTCTCGGAGAACTCGCCCTTCAAGAGATGCGGGATGCCGCAGGCGAACTCCACCACCTCCATCGCCCGGGTCAGCTCGCCGCGGGCATCTTCCAGCACCTTGCCGTGCTCGGTGATCACCAGCTCGATCAGCTCGTTCAGGTGCCGTTCCATCAGCTCCTTGAACTTGAACAGCACGCGGGCGCGCACCAGCGCCGGCGTCGCCGCCCAGTCAGGAAAAGCGGCCGCCGCGGCGGCGATCGCCTGTTCCACCTCCGCCTTCGCGGCAAACGGCACCCGGGCCTGCAGTTCGCCAGTTGCGGGGTTGAAGACATCGCCGAACCGGCCGCTTGTTCCTTCGCGCCGTTCACCGCCGACGAAATGGTGCAGGACCTGGGCCATGATCGGTTCTCCCGCGATTAGAAGGGAAGGGGTGTGGCGCGACCCGCGGGCGCGCCCATGTCTGCCATTTGGACCACGGCCAACCCGGCCGTGGCAAGGCGCTTCGGCGGAACTACCCGGCCGCGACCTCGGGCAGCGCGCTCAACGCCGATTGCAGCGACGTGTCGTCATGCTCGAAGTCGTGCAGGCTGCCGGCGAAATAGTCGGTGTAGGCCTGCATGTCGAAATGGCCGTGACCGCAGAGGTTGAACAGGATCACGCGCGGCGTTCCCTCTTCGCGGCACCGCTCGGCCTCGGCGATCGCAGCGCGCACGGCGTGATTGGCCTCGGGCGCCGGTACTATGCCTTCGGTCCGCGCGAACAGGACGCCGGCTTCGAAGCATTCAAGCTGACGGAATGCGTGCGTCTCCAGCAGGCCCAGATCGGCCAGATGGCTGACGATCGGCGCCATGCCGTGATAGCGCAGTCCGCCAGCATGGATGCCCGATGGCACGAAGGTGGAGCCCAGCGTGTGCATCTTCATCAGCGGCGTATAGTGGCCTGTGTCGCCGAAATCATAGGCGAAGCGGCCGCGCGTCAGGGTCGGGCAGGCGGTCGGCTCCACAGCCAGGATGCGCGTGCGCTGACCTTGGCGCAGATCGTGGCCCAGGAACGGCAGCACCAGGCCCGCAAAGTTGCTGCCGCCGCCGGTGCAGCCGATCAGCACGTCGGGGCTGTCGCCGGCAAGGGCCATCTGCTCCATCGCCTCCAGCCCGATCACGGTCTGGTGCAGCAGCACATGGTTCAGCACGCTGCCCAGCGCGTATTTCACGTCGTCGCGCGCGGCCGCCACTTCGACGGCCTCAGAGATGGCGATGCCAAGGCTGCCGGTGGTCTCCGGGTCCTGCGCCAGCACCGCCCGGCCCGCCTCAGTCTCCTCGCTGGGGCTGGCGACGCAGCGGGCGCCATAGGCCTCCATCATCGCGCGGCGGTAAGGCTTCTGCCGATAGCTGACCTTGACCATGTAGACATCGACATCGAGCCCGAACACGGTGCCGGCAAAGGCCAGCGAACAGCCCCATTGCCCGGCCCCAGTCTCGGTCGTCAGGCGTCGGATGCGGGCCTCACGGTTATAGAAGGCCTGCGCGACGGCGGTGTTGGGCTTGTGGCTGCCGGTCGGCGACACACCTTCGTACTTGTAATAGATGCGCGCCGGCGTCTTCAGCGCCGCTTCCAGCCGATGGGCACGGTAAAGCGGCGTTGGCCGCCATTGCCGATAGACGTCGCGCACCGGCTCGGGGATCTCGACCTCACGCTCCGTTGCCATCTCCTGCGCCACCAGGGCGTCGGGGAACAACGGCGCCATGTCGCCGGGGCCGACGGGCTGCCCGGTGCCCGGATGCAGCACGGGCGCCAGCGGCTCGGGCAAATCGGCCTGGATGTTGTACCAGGCCTTGGGAATGCGGTCTTCGGGCAGCAGGATCTTGGTATCTTTGGTCATGGTTGCCGTCGTGAATAGGGACTGCCGAAAGCAGGCAGCAATCGGGCGATGCACGTCCCCGCACCATATCATCGAATGGTTGCTCTGGCGCGAACGCTTGAGTTCCCCTGCAGCAATATCGATCAGAGACCGATCGCGGCGCCGCCTTACCGGCCGGAGATCCGGTGGCCTTGCCGGCGATGCGATGGCCCGAAGCTGCGCGAGTCGACGAGTTCTCCATTTGTCGATCTAAATGGAACCATTGCGTTACATTATGCCTACATTGACGGATCTTTGCGATCTTCCAAGCGGTTACTGGTATTCTACGAGGCTGCAATAAATCGATCACGAATCCTGCACAATGTTGACGCCGGATTTCTGATAGATGTTCAGCCGTCGCGCCTGATCGTCTGCAAGAGCATCAGGGCCGGCTCCAGCAGGCAACGTGGCCGCTGTGGAGCCCTCCGCCGGCGCGCCAGAAACATCTGAGACAGGGGCTGATCGCGCCCCACGCTGTTCGCCGCGGCCCCGGGTGCCGACGGAACCCTATCGGAGAGTCAGTCTTCATGACCAGTCTGAACATCTCCAATGTTTCCAAGAGCTTCGGCTCCACCCGGGTGCTGGAAGACATCTCGCTGACGATTAACGATGGCGAATTCATATCTCTGGTCGGACCCTCGGGCTGCGGCAAGTCGACCTTGCTCAGGATCATCGCCGGCCTGGAGAGCCAGGACGCCGGCACGATCGCACTGGGGGAGCGGCCGATCGATGGTGTCCGCCCGTCGCGGCGGAACCTCGCCATGGTCTTCCAGTCCTATGCGCTCTATCCGCACCTGACGGTCGCCCAGAACATCGGTGTGCCGCTGACCATGCGGCAGCTCAACCATTGGGAACGGCTGCCCGTGGTCGGCCGCTTCCTGCCCGGCGCGGCGGCCAAGCGGCAGGCCATCCGTGGTGCCGTGGAAGAGGCCGCCCGGTCGCTGGACATCGGCCACCTGCTGGACCGCAAGCCCGGGCAGCTTTCCGGGGGCCAGCGCCAGCGTGTGGCGGTTGGTCGTGCCCTGGTTCGCCAGCCCGAGGCGTTCCTGCTGGACGAACCGCTGTCGAACCTGGATGCCAAGCTGCGCGTGCATATGCGCACGGAGATCGCCGAGCTGCACCGCACGCTGGGGGCCACGTTCATCTACGTGACCCACGATCAGGCCGAGGCGATGACGATGTCGGACCGCATCGCGGTCATGATGCATGGCCGCCTGCTGCAGGTCGCACCCCCACACGAGGTCTATTCCGATCCAGCCAATATCGCGGTGGCCGAATTCATCGGATCACCGAAGATCAACACCTTCCCGGCCGAGGTGGCGGGTGATGGCACGGCGACCGTCATGGGGGCCGCCCTGGGTTGCGTGCAGAACGGTTATCGTGGCACGGCCACCATCGGTGTCCGGCCGGAATCGCTGCGCATCGGCAAGCCGCCGGGCTTGCTGGCCGGCACGCTCAGGCATGTCGAGAACCTGGGCAACGAGTACTTCCTGCATGTGGAGGTCGAAGGGCTGCCCACCCGGGTCGTCGCCCGCGTCGGCCATGATGACGCGCCGTTCTCGCTTGGTGCGCCGGTGGGGCTCGACTGGCACGTCGGCAGGGCTCACGTCTTCGACCAGGCTGGCGGCCAGATCGGGCGGGTCAATGGTGCCGTTTCGCCTTTCGTGGGGGTCGTCAATGGCTAGCCGCGGTACTCAGGCGCGGGCGATCCCCTATCTGTTCAGTCTGCCGGCGCTGTTCTTGATCCTGGCGCTGCTGCTGCTGCCCATGCTGATCTCGCTGGGCCTCTCGCTGACCGACTACACGCTCGGCGCGCCGGAGGTAGATTTCGTCTGGTTCGAGAATTTTGAGCGCATCTTCACCCGCTCGACCTACATGAAGATGCTCTCGGCGACTTTCTGGTACGTGATCATTGTCGTGCCCGGCTCGGTCGCCCTCGGCCTTGGCGCTGCCCTGCTGATCAACAGCCTGACCGTCGGCAAGGGCTTCTACCGCACGGTCTTCTTCCTGCCGGTGATGGCCACACTCGTCGCCATGGCGATGGTGTGGGAGTTCATGCTGCACCCGACGCTCGGCATCGTGAACGAGGGGCTGGAGGGTCTCTGTGCCGTGCCCGGCATCACCGCCATCGGCTTCTTCGAAACGGGCTGTGCCGACGGCTTTCCCCATTGGCTGGGTGAGCGGGAAACGGCGCTGTGGGTCTTGTGCTTCATCGGCATCTGGCAGGCCGTCGGCTTCAACATGGTGCTCTATATGGCCGGCCTCACCGCGATCCCGCGCGAACTCTATAACGCCGCCTCGGTGGACGGGGCCGACAGCGCCTGGGACCGGTTCCGCCTGGTCACCTGGCCGATGCTCGGGCCGACGAACGTATTCGTGCTGACGATCACGGCGATCCGCTCGTTCCAGGCATTCGACACCGTCGACATGTTGACCGAAGGCGGGCCCAGCAAGTCGACCTACGTGATCATGTACGCGATCTTCGAGAAGGGCGTGCAGCAGAACCTGATCGGCGTCGGCACGGCGATCACCGTTCTCTTCATGGCCTTCGTCTTCCTCTTGACCTTCCTGCAGCGATACCTGGTCGAACGGCGGGTGCACTACGCATGACTTCCGACACCGCAACGACACCGGTCAGTGTGCCACGCACCCGCGTGCCGACGATTCCCTGGGTCGAGCTGCTCAAGCACGCGGCGCTGATGGTCGGTGCCCTGATCGTCATCGCGCCGTTCCTCGTGATGGTCTCGACCTCGTTCAAGAGCCAGAACGAGATCGAGTCTCAGAGCGGCGGTTTCTTCGGTAGCCAGGAGCAGTTCGTCGACCATTTCTGCGCGGCGAACAATCCGGCTGAGGAGTGTGTGGCCACGCCGGTCATCTTCAACTATTCGACCGCGTTCACTCGGGTGCCGCTGCTGCGGTTCCTCTTGAACGGCGTGATCGTCACCGTGTCGATCTTCGTCTGTCAGGTGATCATCGCGCTGCCCTGTGCCTACGCGCTGTCCAAGCTGCGTTGGTGGGGCAAGAACGTCGTCTTCGGCCTGGTGCTGTTCTGCCTGTTGATCCCGATCCACGCCATCGCCGTGCCGCTCTATCTTCTGATCACCCAACTCGGGCTGTTGAACACCTATGCCTCTTTGATCATCCCATCGACGATTTCGGTGTTCGGCATCTTCCTGATGCGTCAGTTCTTCATGACGGTGCCCGACGACCTGATCGATGCGGCGCGCATGGACGGCATCAGCGAATTCGGCATCGTCTGGCGCGTCATGGCGCCGACCGCTTTTCCCGCACTCCTGGCCTTCGGGATCTTCTCCGTCGTGGCGCACTGGAACGACTATTTCTGGCCGCGCATGGTCGTGACCGGGAATGAGATGATCTACACGCCGCCACTCGGCATGCGCGTCTATCAGGCCGATCTGGAAGGCATCACCTACGGGCCGATGATGGCCACGGCCACCGTGATCGTCATCCCGCTCGTGATTGCGTTTCTCCTTGCCCAGCGCCGCTTCATCGAAGGCATCACGTTGAGCGGCATGAAATAGAAGGTCCCCGAGTTTCCGGTCCGGGAAGGATCGGAAGAGGAGGGCTGTACGCCATATTGTTCCGGATTCGGAATGAATGACGCAGCTCGCACGCCCAACAGCAGGAGAGGTCCCCATGATCACCAGAGCCCTTCTCGCCTCGACCGCCATCGCGCTCGCGGCTTCGGCTGCGCACGCCGAGACGACGATCGAGGTCGCCTATCCCTATTCCGGCCTCTTCGAGGTGACCTTCGAGCGGATCATGCCGCTCTTCGCCGAGGCGCATCCGGACATCAACGTCGTCTTCCGCACCACCTACGAGCACTATGAAGACGGCACCAACACCATCCTGCGCGAGGCGGTGGCGGACGAACTGCCGGACATCACGCTGCAGGGGCTGAACCGTCAGCTGATCCTGGTCGACCGCGGCATCGCCCGGTCGCTGGAGGAGTTCATCGCGCAGGAGCCCGATTTCGAGACCGAGGGCTACCACCAGGCGATGCTGGACCTCTCCACCTTCGACGGCGCCATCTACGGCCTGCCCTTCGCGGTGTCGCTGCCCATCGGCTATTACAACATGGACATCCTGCGTGAGGCCGGGTGGGACCGCGACCTGCCGACTACCTGGGACGAGGTGATCGAGCTGTGCGGCATGATCACGGCCAACACCGACCATGACGCGATGTTCTGGGGCTGGAACATCACCGGCAACTGGTTCTTCCAGGCGCTGAACTGGGCCCAGGACAATCCGGTCATCGTCGACGGGGAGGTCAACTTCAACAACGAGGCAGGCCTGAACGCGCTGATGACCATGCAGCGGCTGTTCGACGAATGCGACATGCGCAACTTCTCGCGCTCTGAGGCCACAACGGCGTTTGCGGCCGGCCAGTACGGCATGCTGTTCTGGTCCACCTCGTCCGTCGGCTCGCTGACCCGGTCGATCCAGGACGGGTTCGAGATGGCGACCGGTCCGTGGCCGAGCGTCGCGGAAGGCGGTGGCCTGCCGGCCGGTGGCAACGCGGCCATGCTGGTCTCGACGTCCGACGATCCGGAGCGGGTACAGGCGGCCTGGACGTTCCTGCGCTTCATCACCTCCGGCGTGGGCGCCGCCGCGATTGCGGAAACCACCGGCTATATGCCGCCGAACCAGGCCGCCAACGCGCTGTTGGGCGACTTCTATCAGGAGAACCCGAACAAGATGACGGCCCTGAACCAGCTGCCACTCTTGCGCGATTGGATCGCCTATCCGGGCGACAACGGCCTGGCGATCACCCAGGTGATCTACGACAACCTGGAGAGCATCGTGGTCGGCGAGAACGACGACATGGAGGAGCTGTTGGAGACCATGTCGGAGGAGGTCGAAGACCTGCTCTAGCCGTCCTTGTGCCCCGGCCCGGGGTATCGACACCCCGGGCCGGGGCCTGTCTCAGCAGCGATTTCTAGGACCCGTTGGACCCATGAAGTTCCTCCACTTCACCGATATCCATCTGACCCCTTCGGGCGAAACCATCCGCGACCGCGATCCGGCGCAGAGCTTCGCCGCAGCGCTGAACCACGCGGCCGCGCACCACCCGGACGCAGACTTCGCGGTGATCACCGGCGATCTGGCCAACTGGGGTGAGACGGCGGCCTATGCCGTTCTGCGCGATCAAATCGCGGCGGCACCCTGGCCCGTCCGCCTGGTGCTCGGAAACCATGACAACCGAGACCGGTTTCTCGAGGTATTTCCCGACCATCCGCGGGACGCCAACGGTTTCGTGCAGTATGTCTTCGACAGCGTGCAAGGGCCAATGATCGTGCTGGACACGGTGGAGCCCGGCACACATGCCGGCCGTCTGTGTGACCGGCGTCTCGGCTGGCTCGCGGAGCGATTGTCGGAGATTGATCGGCCGGCCATGCTGTTCATGCACCACCATCCTGTACCGTCGCACCTCCCGGCGATGGATGTGATCGGATTGATGGAGGCCCAGCCGTTTCGGGATCTTGTGGGCGCGCAGCGCGAGCGCATCCGCCACATCTTCTTCGGCCATTGCCATCTGGTGCTGACTGGATCTCTGGCCGGTGTTCCGGTGACCAGCCTGCGCGGCACCAACCACCAAGGCTGGCCAGATTTCGCCGATCCGAAGCTTTTGACCGGATCGGACCTGCCGGGGATGTACGGCGTGGTCTTCGTCGAGGCCGACCACGTCATCGCCCACGCCATCGATTTCACCTATGCGGGGCCGATGCCAAAGATGCCGACGGAATACGCCGCCTGGGCCAAGCCGACGGCCAAGTAGCAGGGGCGGCCGACGCCTGTCGGCCATTGCCGCGCCGGCCATATTCTGCTCACGCTGCCGTGCCTCAATCTGACTTCCAGGCATTCGCGTTCGATCGCGCAAAGGTTCCGCATGAGCACCGGCAGCTTCACCTACATCGAGACAACCGGCGGGGCCGGCATCAAGGCGTGGACGAACGGCGTCCATGTGGAAGAGGCGGCACGGCAGCAGTTGATCAACACCGCCTCGATGCCCTTCATCCACCGCCATGTCGCGGTGATGCCGGATGTCCACCTTGGCAAGGGCTCGACGGTCGGCAGCGTGATCCCCACCAAGGGCGCGATCATTCCCGCGGCCGTCGGCGTGGATATCGGCTGCGGCATGTGCGCCGTGGAGACCAGCCTGACCGCCAACGACCTGCCGGACTCGCTGGTGGACCTGCGCAGCCGCATCGAAGCGATGGTGCCCGTCGGCTTCAACGATTTCGGCGACACGCCGTCGAAGCTGGGTGAGGATGGATGGCGGCCGCTGGCCGACCGCTATCGCGCGATCGAAGACAAGCACCCGAAGATCACAGCACGGAAGCCGAAACCCATCGCCAACCAGCTCGGCACCTTGGGCGGTGGTAACCATTTCATCGAGGTCTGCCTGGATACCAACCAGGCGGTCTGGATCATGCTGCATTCCGGCTCGCGCGGGGTCGGCAATCGCATCGGCAGCTATTTCATCGAGCAGGCGCGCGAAGAGATGCAGCGCTATTTCATCAGCCTGCCCGATCGCGACCTCGCCTACCTGGTCGAAGGCTCGAGCTTGTTTGACGACTATGTCGAGGCCGTGGGCTGGGCGCAGGACTATGCGCGCCGGAACCGCGACGTGATGCTGCAAGAGGTGATCAACGTCCTGCGTGCGACCCTGCCGCCCTTCACGATCCGGCGCGAGGTCATCAACTGTCACCACAACTATGTGGAGCGCGAGCACCATTTCGGCGAAGACGTCTGGGTCACGCGCAAGGGGGCCGTGCGCGCTCGTGACGGCGATCTCGGCATCATTCCCGGCTCAATGGGCGCACGGTCGTTCATCGTCCGCGGCAAGGGCAACCCCGACAGCTTCTGTTCCTGCGCCCACGGCGCCGGCCGCCTGATGTCTCGCAACGAGGCGAAGCGCCGCTTCACGTTGGAAGACCACATCAAGGCGACCGAGGGCGTGGAATGCCGCAAGGACGCCAGCGTGATCGACGAGACCGTCGGCGCCTACAAGCCCATCGACGATGTCATGGCAGCGCAGGCGGACCTGGTCGAAGTGGTGGCCGAGCTGAAGCAGGTACTGTGCGTGAAGGGGTAGGGCGGCAAGGCGATGCCGCCGACCAAAACAGCGCGACTCTTGACCCCGTCAAGAGTCGTCGGCGACGGAAGTCCGGCCGCGCCTCAATTCGGCAGCGTGGTCGGTTGCCCGGGCGTCAAGTCCACCTGTTTGTCGGTGTGCCAGATGGTCAGGGCGTCGCCGTCGCGCAGGGTGTAGGTGGTCGCGGTCGGTCGGGCGTCGACGACGAGCGTGCGGCCGCGGATGGCGAGCGGGAACCGCAGGACTTGCATTCCTTCTGGCAGGCGCGGGCGCAAGCGGATGCGGCCGCCGTCGTCGCGCAGGCCGCCCAGGCCGTAGACCAGCGCCATCCAGGTGCCGCCGATCGAAGCGAGATGGGCACCATCGACCACATTGCCGGCGATATCCGCCAGGTCCATCACGGCGGCGAAGCGCATGTATTCGCGCGCCTTCTCCAAATAGCCGATCTCGACAGCGACGATGCTCTGGATGCACGCCGAAAGTGACGAGTCGCCCGTCGTCAGAGGGTCGTAATAGTCGAAGTTGCGCTTCTTCTCGTCCGTCGTGAATTCGTGGTCGAGCAGGAACATGGCCAGGATCGTATCGGCCTGCTTGATCACCTGATGCCGATAAATCTCAAGATAGTGGTAGTGGATCAGAAGCGGGAATTTATCGAGCGGCGTGTTCTCGAAATCCCAGCGCTTCTTGTCGAGGAAGCTGTCGTCCTGAAGGTGAATGCCCAGCGTCTCGTCATAGGGCACCAGCATGGCATCGGCTGCGCGCAGCCACTCCGACGGCTCATGGGCGTCGAGGCCCGTGGCCTGGACCAGTGCGCGGTAGGCATCGGGCCGTTCGGTGGCCATCCGGTCGACCGCGGCTGCGGCGCAGCGCAGGTTGTGGCGCGCCATCACGTTGGTGAAGAAGTTGTTGTTGACGAGGGCGGTGTACTCGTCTGGCCCCGTCACGCCGTTGAGGTAGAAGTGCTCCGGATCGCGCTCGGGAAAGCAGCCCAGGCTGATCCAGAAGCGCGCGGTCTCGATGTACATCTCGACACCGGCGTCGAAGAGAAAGTCGTCGTCGCCGGTGACCTCGACGTATTTCTGCAGGCCGTACATGATCGAGGCGTTGATGTGGTACTGCGCGGTGCTGGCAAGGAAGAAGGTCGACGCTTCCTCGCCGTCGATCGTGCGCCACGGGAACAACGCGCCGCGGTGGCTCAGCATGGCGGCGCGGGCACGCGCCTGGTCCAGCGTGTGGACACGGTGCAGCAGCAGCTGCTTCGCGACGTTCGGCGCCGAATAGACCAGGAACGGCAGCTCGTAGATTTCGGCGTCCCAGAAATAGTGGCCCTCATAGACGCGGCCGGTGAGACCGCGCGCCGGGATGCTGTAACCCTCGATGCGGGCCGAGGCCTGCAGCAGCTGAAACAGATTCCAACGGATGACTTGCTGCGTGCGGGGGTCGACGCCACGCACTTCGACGTCGCTTGCGCGCCAGAACGCGTCCATGAAGGCGTGCTGGGCGGCGGCCGCCGCCTCGAAACCGTCGGCCAACGCACGATTGAGCGTGGTCTCGACTCGCACGCCGAGCTCGTCTGGATTGGCGGCCTCTTCACTGTGATAGGCGATGTACTTGGTCAGCCGCACCGGCTTGCCCGGTTCGGCGGAGACCAGCACCGCGACGCTGCCCCGGTCATCCTGGCTTGCCACCCGCGTCCGATACCGGCAGTCGGTGGCGATGACGTGGTCAACGCCGCACCCGAGCCACAGGTTCGACAGTTCCGTGCGATAGCAGGCATAGAGCCGGAGGTCGTCCGACGACGTGTGCACGGGATGGAGCACCCGGCCCTGGAACAACGGTGCCTTGCGCGGATCGTCGCTTTCCTCGCCCGACGGCGGGCGGTTGACCAGTTCGGACGAGATGTCGATCTCGGCCGCCGCGTTCAGCACCGTCAGCTCCCAGTCGATGGCTGCGAGATGGCGGTACTCGAAGGACACCAGCCGCGTCGTCTTCAGGCGCAGCCGCTTGCCGCGCGGCGTCGTCCACTCCACCTCGCGCGTCAGGGTGCCGGCGCGCATGTCGAGTACGCGCTCGAACCGGTCGACGGCCGCGCGCGCCACGTCGAACGGCTCGTCGTCGACATAGAGCCGGATGATCTTGGCTTCCGGCACATAGACGATGGTCTGGCCGAACCGCGGGAAGCCATAGCCCTCTTCCGGGTACTGGATCGGCCGGTATTCGAAGAAGCCGTTGACCAGCGTGCCGTCGTCCTTCGCCGGCGCTTCCTCTTCAAAGCCGCCGCGCATGCCCAGATAGCCGTTGGCGAGCGCAAAGATCGTCTCTTCATGGGCCACGAAGCGAGGATCGAAGCGGGATTGCACCATACGCCAGTCGTCGACGGGGAAGACGTCGATCGGGGCCTCGGCACGGTGTCGCATGACCATTGCCCGGTTCCTCCCTGGATGCGATTGGCATTTACGCCCTTAGTCGATGGCCGCACGCCGATCAAGCCGTGTAGTCACCCGTCCTTCAGAACACTCTTCTGCTTTATCGCTGAGGTGAACCGCCGCAGCGTCGCCGATAATGCGTCGCGGGGGAGCATGATTTCGATCAGCTGGAACGTGCTCGTGTCCGCCACCGCCGCAGCCAGAGCCTCAGCCAATTCCGCCCGCGTGGTGACACGCCGGCCGCGGCCGCCGAGGCCGGCCGCGATGTCGGCAAAGCGCCAGTCGTCCAGGTCGTTATAGGCGGTGTCGGCCTGGAAGGCCTTCAGCATGCCCCAGGCCGTGTTGTTGAAGACCAGCACGATCGGGGTCCATCCATAGCGGCGGCAGTTGCCGAGCTCCCACCCCGTCATCTGGAACGCACCATCGCCGACCAGGATCAGCGGGCGGCGCCCGGTCGCGGCCTGCAGGCCCAGGCCCATGGGTACGCCGGAGCCCATGGTGGCGTAATAGCCCGGCGCCACCAGCTCCGTCAGCACCATGTCCATGGCCGTGAACAGGCAGTCGCCCATGTCCGAGGCGATGGGCATGCGCCCCTCACGGGAAAACAGGTCGTTGACGGCGCGGGTCACGTCGTCCGGCGTGATCGGCGCATCGTCCGCCACCAGACCGCGGGCCGGTGCCTTGGGCTCCGGTGCGGCGCCGCGGCCCAACGGTTCGGCCACGTCCAGCAACGCGTCGACCAAGGCTGCCAGGCTGACATTGCCGTAGACATGGTGGGCGAAGCGGACGTCGCGGTCGAAGGCGTGGATGGCGTTGCGCAGGTCGATCTGGCGCTGCGAAGTGCCGAAATTGGTGTCGCACAGGATCACGCCCAGCATCAGCAGCGCGTCGGAGCCTTCGATCACGCTGCGCACTCCCTCTTCACCGGCGAGACCGAGATAGGTGCCGATCAGCGGGACGTCGGCTCCGGCCAGGATGCCGCGGGCCATGAAGGTGTTGGCGGTGGGGATGGCCAGACGCCTCGCCAGCTCCTCCACCTTCGCTTCCAGCCCATAGCGTCGCAACTCCACGCCCAGCAGCAGCGCCGGGACCTCTGCCCGCTGCAGTCGGGCCATCACCTCCGCCGCACAGGCTGCCGCCGCCTCGGGTACCTCGGGCGTCGGCTGGAACGCCGGCACCGCGTCGGCTTCGGCGGCGACCATGTCGCGCGGCAGCTCGATGTAGACGGGACGGGAGGTCTCGCGCGCCGCGGTCAAGACGCGCGCGATCTCTGCCGGGGCGCGCGTCGGGTCATCCAGCACCGCCTGAGCCGACGTGATCTCGTTGTAGACCAGCCGCTGGCTGTCGAGATGCTTCACCTGGTGATGCAGGCCCAGGCCCATGGCGCCTTCGCGCGCGCCCGGCGCACCGGAGATCACGACCAGCGGCGACTTCTCCGCATAGGCCGTGGCGACGGCGTTGACCATGTTCAGCGCGCCAGCGCCGTAGGTCACGGCCGCCACGCCCAAGCTTGTGTGGAACCGCGCCGCTGCATCGGCCGCGAACCCAACGCCGGGTTCGTGGCTTAGGGTGTACAGCGGCAGAATGTTGGAGGCTTCGATTTCCTTGAAGAATGGCAGGGCGAAGTCGCCCGGGATGCCGAAGATCTCCCGCGCGCCATAGTCGGAAAGGGCGTGCAGCAGGGCGTGGGCGAGCTTCATGGATCGGGCACCTTCAAAGCGGCGTTGCGGAATGCCCCAATCGTAGGTCGGCTCAAGCGTAAGCGCGAGCCGACATCTTCGCCGCGGGTTGGGCTGTCGGGTTTCGCCTGCGGCTCAACGCTGACCTAGTTGGCCACCAGTGCCACGGTCAGGCTGCGCACGCCCTGCGCGCCGTGGATCAGCACGCCTTCGATATCGGCGGTGGCCGACGGGCCGCTCATCAGCACCGAATAGCGGGCCTCTGCGAATTCGGGCCGGGCGAAGGCATGGTGCAGGTTTGCGACGATATCGGCCGGGTCCAGCAGCACCAGCAGATGCTGGGCCAGATAGCCGAGCGCGTTGACGATCAGCGCGCTCTCACTGAGATAGACCGACCCGGTCTCCGCGACTGCGAAGGCGGCGCGTACGATCGCCAGCTCCACATCTTCAAGCTCCTGCGGGCTCTGCGCGGCCTCGATCCGCCGGGTGCCCGCAATCTCCGGCACCGTCGAGCACAGCACGCGCAAGTCCGGGTAGTGCCCTGCCACCCATGCGGCCAGGTCTGCCTCCGCGGCCGGCTCCGCCAGTTTTCCGCCCATGCGCTCCAGGCTCGCCTTGAACCGCGGCAGCGGCGGCTCGGCCGCATCGTCGAACAGCGGCACCTCCGGCAAAGGGGCCGCCGGCGGCTGGTTGCGCTGCACCGCTTCCAGGATCATGTCGCGGCTGCTCATGACGGCGTCTTCCCATCCTTGCGGCGGTTCTTCAGGTACCAGGCGTGGAAGGTCTGATCCTGTGTGGCCGGCACTTCCCGCTGTCGGCCCCAGGCGTTGAAGCGGGAATAGAGCAGGAAGCGCGGCAGATGCTCGATGGCCGCGTCGGTCATGCTGACGGATCGCCGATACATCTTCGGGCTGGCCAGCATCCGCCCGGCCATCTTCATCGCCGCCTTCTTCACGAAGGGCAGCTGGTTGTGCTCCGCGATGATGCGGCGCCAGTGATAGATCTGCTCGTGAATGTTGATCTTGACCGGGCAGACATTCGTGCAGCTGCCGTTCAGCGTCGAGGCAAAGGGCAGGTTGCTGTATTTGCGCAGGTCGTGCGTGGGGTTGAGGATGATGCCGATCGGCCCGGAATAGACGGCGCCATAGCTCAAGCCCCCGCTGCGCCGATAGACCGGGCAGGTGTTCATGCAGGCCCCGCAGCGGATGCATTTCAGCGAGGTCCAGAACTTCTCCATCCCCAGCCGTTCGGCCCGGCCGTTGTCGACCAGCACGATGTGCATCTCAGCGCCCTGGCGAGGGCCGCGGAAATGCGACGTGTACTGCGTGATGGGGGAGCCCAGCGCACTGCGCGACAGCAACCGCACGAACACGGCAAGATCGGCCAGCCGCGGCACCAGCTTCTCGATGCCGACCGAGGCGATGAACAGCGGCGGCACATTGGCGGAGAGATCGGCATTGCCCTCATTGGTGCAGACAACGACGCCCCCGGTCTCGGCCACCGCGAAGTTGCCGCCGGTCATGCCGGCTTCGGCCTTCAGGAAATAGGGCCGCGTCTTCACCCGCTGCTGTTCGCTCAGGTAATGCGGGTCGTCGTTGGACGCCTCGGTGCCGAGGGTGCGGGTGAACACCTCGGCCACGTCGCCGCGCAGCTTGTGCACGGCAGGCACGACGATGTGGCTCGGCGGCTCGTCGTCCAGCTGCTGGATGCGTTCGCCCAGGTCGGTCTCGACCACTTCGATGCCGCGCCGCTCCAGATAGGGGCGCAGCTCGCATTCCTCCGTCAGCATCGACTTGCTCTTGACCAGCGTGCGGACGGCACGCGCGGACAGGATGTCGTGGACGATCCGGTTGTGCTCCTCGGCATCCAGGGCCCAGTGCACCTGTACACCGTTGGCCTTTGCCTTCGCTTCGAACTGCTCCAGATAGCCGGCGAGATGGGTCAGCGTGTGCTCTTTGATGGCCGACGCCAGGTCTCTCAGCGCCTGCCATTCGGGGATCGACTGGGATTCGCGGTCTCGCTTCTGGCGCAGATCCCACAGGCGGCGGTCGTGGAAGGCCTCATGCTCCGTTTCGGCGATGAAATGGGACGACGCCTCGGCATGGTCGATCCGTTTCATGCGCGTGCTCCGTTCAGGATCTGGGCGATGTGAATGAATTTCAGATCCAGGCCCAGCCGGTCGGCACAGCCCTTCTGATGCATCAGGCACGAGCTGTCGGCCGAGACGATGTATTCGGCCCCGGCCGCCTTGTGGTCGTTCACCTTGTCATAGCCCATCTTGGCCGACACCGGCTCTTCGAACACGGAGAACGTGCCGCCGAAGCCGCAGCATTCGTCGGGCCGGCTTGGTGTGGCGAAACGGATGCCCTTGACCTTGGAGAGCAGGGCCATGGGCTTGGAGAATTCGGGCTCACCCAGCTCCGTCATCGAGGCGTGGCGCAGCGCCCGCAGTGTGCCGCAGCTGTTGTGCAGGCCCACGGTGTGCGGGAACTCCGCCCAGGGCAGGGCTTCGACCTTCAGGATGTCGTGCAGGAACTCCACCAGCTCGAAGGTGCGCGCCCGCACCTGCTGCACTTCTTCGGTCTGCTCGATGGCGTCGAAGTGGTGGCGGACGTGGTGGGTGCAGCTGCCGGAAGGGGCCACGATGTACTCGTAGCCCCTGAAGTTCTCCACAAACAGCGCCTCGACCGGCGCCACGTCGGTCTGGCAGCCGCTGTTGGCCAGCGGCTGGCCGCAGCAGGTCTGGTCCAGCGGATAGTCCACCTCGACGCCCAACCGTTCCAACAGCTCGAGCGTGGCGATGCCGACTTCGGCAAAGAAGGCATCGATGAAGCAGGGTACGAACAGAGCGACCTTCAAGCGTTCCCTCCCTGATGCCCGGCTTCAGCCGGTGTCGTCTTAGTTTGCGGGACGGATGGTCAGTGAAGGTAGCGGGCGACCGCCATCTCGTCCCAGTCCATGCCAAGGCCAGGCCCGCGGGGTACAACAGCACCATGCTCCACTGTCGCCGGTTCGGTTAGCAGCATGCAAGCTTTGTCCAGGAATTCCAGCCAATGGCATGTCGGGGTCGCGGTCAGCACATGCGCGCTTGCCTCGACAAAGGCGTGGCTGCTGACCGGGATACCGGCACCATCTGCATAGCCCATGGCGCTCAGCCATCCGGTGATGCCGCCGATGCGCATCAGATCCGGCATGGCGAGGTCGGACGCGCCGGCCTCGATAGCTGTCGCCATCTCGGCTGGAGACCACCAGTTTTCACCGGCCTGGATCGCAATGGGCGAGGCCGCGCGCACACGCGCCTGGCTGCGGATGTCTTCCGCGGGCACGGGCTCTTCGACCCAGGCGAGGTCGCAATGGGCCAACGCGTCGATGCGGCGGATTGCGTCGACGGCGGTCAGTGACTGATTGTAGTCGACCATCAGTGCCACATCCGGGCCAATGATGTCGCGAACCGCGGCGACCGTCGTCTTGTCACGATCCAGATCACCGCCGCCGATCTTGATCTTGATGGCCCGAAAGCCGCGGTCGAGCGATGCCTCCAGTGCCTTGCGGTCCGCGGCAGGGTCGACGATCCCGAAGCTGTCGTAGGCCGGAACCGGCGCCGCATCGGCACCCAGCAGCCGGGCTACCGGCACCCCGAGGGCCCGGCCTTGCGCGTCCCAGAGAGCCATGTCGATGCCGGACAGTGCCATGCCCACCAGCCCTTGCCGGCCGAGCAGACGGAACATGCGGGTGAAGTCTCGCATCCTTTCAACCGGCGCAGCAGGCTTTCGCTGAAGCTGGGGCTCCATATCGGAAAGGAGCCGCACGAGAGGGGCAAGCGCCATCGGCGTGTAGCCGAAGATGTAGGCGCGGCCGGGCACACCCTCTTCCGTCATCAGGTCGATCAGCACCAGAGGGGCGGCCGGGATCGTACCCACAGCGGTGCGGATGGGGCGCTCCAGCGGCACGATCACCGGACGGGCTGTGAGACTGCGGACGGTCAACGGAGGACTGGACATGGCATGAGCTCCGGTCAGCGGGCGTTTCGCCATGGAGCTTGAGACGCCATAGCTGATAGTTACACTTACTAGTGAGTGAAGTTATCCAAGGCCGGAAAAATGCCCCGATCCCGCGAGACCACGCGGCGCGCGATTCTGCAGGCGGCGTATGAGCAGTTCTATCGCGAGGGGTACAACCGCAGTGGCGTCGATGCCATCGCCGAGGCGGCAGGCATCACCAAACGGACGCTTTACGACCATTTCGAAAGCAAGGACGCATTGCTGGCCGATGTGCTTGACCACCAGCACGGTCTGGTGCTGGAGCGCATCGCGCGCTGGGCCGATCCTGGGCCGGCCGATGCCGTGGCGCTGATCGAGGGCGTCTTCGCCAGCGTCGCCGAATGGGTGGCGCAGCCCGGTTGGCAGGGCTCCGGCTTTTCGCGGGTCGCGGTGGAACTCTCCAGCCTTCCGGGCCATCCGGCGCGGACCGCCACGCGCCGTCACAAGGCGGCCGTCGAAGCCTGGTATGCCGACAGGTTCCGGGCCCTGGACGTCGACCGACCGGAGCTGCTAGCGCGCGAGGTCATGCTGCTCTTGGAAGGCTGCTTCCTGTTGCTGCTGATCCATGGCGACTCGTCCTATGTATCGGCAGCTGCTGCTGCGGCCCGGCACCTGGCGCAGCGGGAGACGGATTAGGTCCCAGCGGTCGCGGCCCTGCTGCCCGCCGCAATTGCCGGAGACGTTGTGCATGACACGTGACGAGATCAATGCCCATTGCGCCGGCCTGCCGGGTGCTGAGGTGAGCGACCCCTGGGGCGGTGGACACGACTGCTGGAAGGTGGCCGACAAGATGTTCGCGTTGATGGGCACGGCGAACGAGGGCGTGTCGCTCAAATGCGCCAATGCCGGTGACGCGGCCATGCTAATCGATCTCGGCCGCGCGGAGCGCGCGCCCTATCTGACCCGCGGCGGATGGGTGTTCGTCAGGTGGGATGGGATGGAAGGGCATGAGCTGCGCGAACGGCTCACGCTCTCGTACCTCACCGTCCGGCGCGGTCTGCCGAAGCGGGTCCAGGCGGCGCTCGGACCCGAACCGGGGTCGTGATCTGCGTGATCGGCGGGTTTGCAGTGGGTGCCTTGGACCGGCGCAGGCCCTCTGCGTGAGGGAAGGCATCTGATCGCGCGCCACGCACGGCCAGTTGATTGGTCGGTGTGTCTGGCTCCGTCTAGGGTGTGGAAGCAGTCGCAAGACCGGCATCGCAAGAAGCTGGCGGCGATGTTCGCCCCTTCCCCCGAGGAGGACGTGGGATGGCGGTAGTGCGGATTCGGCACGGAATGTTCGGCGCCGTTGCGACGATCGGGATCGGACTTGCGGCGGCGGCCGGCTCGGCCGCAGCTGACGGTCTGGCCGTCGGACCGTTGGAAAGCGACGAGGTCTGCCAGCGGTTCTGCCATGAGATGGTCTATGACTGCGCTCTCGCGGTCTACAGCGCATCAAGCGGCACCTGCCTGGTGTGGGACGAGCGCGGCTGGCGCTCGCCGGACGGCCTGACCGTGGGCACGCCGACGGAAGCCGACTGTACGGCGGCGGCGGCGGCAACCGGCTGGGACTTCTGGTGGGATCCGGACACCGGATGGTGCCGCCAGGGCCACCGCGATCTCTACTGCGAGGCGAGGGACTGGGCCGGCCGCTGGGCCACCACGTATGAGGACATGCGCCTGGAGGTGGAGGGCGAACAGGTCTCCGGCACCTACCGTCTGCAGTCGGGCCGCGACTATAGCATCCGCGGCTCGGTCCTGCCCGGTGATGCCTGCGTGTTGGTCGGCGAGTGGGACCACAACGATGGTGAGATGGGGCCGCTCCGCTTCGAGATGACGGGCACCGGCCAGTTCAGCGGCACCTGGACCAGCGGCCTTCCCCCGACCGCGAGCAGTCCGGCCAATTGGACCGGGGTGCGGTATCAACCAGAGGCGGCCGAATGACCGGCGCGCTCCGATTGTCGTGCCAGCCTTGGATATGCCACGTTATTCTGTGAAACGATGATGCCGTGCATGTCGCCGGGGCAGTCCTGCGTCGCATGACTGCCGGGCGGCCGGAGTCCCGACCTTATGCAGAGGCGGTCGGTCGCTGGAGCCGGCAATGCCGTCGTCTTGCGGGTCGAGAGATTACGATGGATCGCATAGCATGTTGAGGCGTTGTCTTTGTCTCGCCGCCATTGCCGGGCTCGTCGCAGCGATCACCACATCGGCGATGGCTGCGTCCATTGGCGATTTCTTCGGCGTTTATGTCGGCACCAGCGAGGTGATGGCGGATGGCGAGGCATCGGAGCGCCGCGACCTCGATATGGAGATCGTCGAGGCATCTTCGGATGCCTTCATTGTCCGACTGATTGTTGTCACGTTGGTGGACGGAAGACGCGACCTGCCGGGGGTCGAACGCCGCTATCGTGAGATCAAGTTCCGGCAAGATGGTGACGACTGGGAGATCGACATGCGCCAGTCGCTGTTCTCCGAGCGCCGGGAAATGGATCTGGAGGGCGGCGACGAGGTCATGCGGGCGCATATCGAAGGCGAATCGCTGATCATCTCTTCAGAGTACATCCAGGATTCCGGGGAGCATGTCGACCAGACGTTCGAATTCCACCTCAGCGATTCGGGGTTGGAGAGCCACTTCACCCGAGAGGTGGACGGAGTGGTTACCCGTGAGACGTTGGGCAGGTTGGTCAGGGTCGATTAGCCCGTCCGTCTGAACCGCAAATGACCGCGGTCCATGTGCACGACTCGACGGTCGCTGGCTGTGCACGGGTCGGCGGGCTGCGCTATGCTCTGCACCATTGCTCAGGCTGCGGGCGCCCGAAACGCCGATCGGCGGCGCGACGGGATCGCGGCGGTAGGGGCAAAAGGCAGCCATGACCGGCGACGATCCGCTCGATGGACTCTATCCATTCCTGAAGCCCGTGTCGGACCACGCTCCGTCGGCAGCGACGCTGGTCGCCTCTGTCCGCGGTAAGGCAGAAGCGCATCAGGCCGTGATTGGCGCGTTCGTGGACGCGCATGCCGAGCGCGTGGTGGCCGCCGCGGAAGGCATTGCCGATGTCTACCGCAAGGGCGGGCGGTTGTTCACCATGGGCAATGGTGGGTCAAGCTGCGATGCTGCGCATGTGGCCGTGGAGTTCCTGCACCCGGTGACCGCCGGGCGGCCGGCGCTGGAGGCGATCAACCTGGTGGCCGACACGGCGATGCTGACGGCCGTGGGCAATGATGTCGGCTTCGACCATGTCTTCGTGCGCCAGCTCGTGGCCCGCGCCAAGCCCGGCGACGGGCTGATCGGCCTGTCGACCAGCGGCAACTCCGCCAATCTGGTGCGCGCCTTTGCCAAGGCCCGCGAGATGGGACTGGTGACCATCGGTCTGGCCGGGACAGCCGGCGGAGAGATGGCAGCAATGGGACTCGATCACTGTCTTGTGGTGGAAACGGACAGCATCCACCGCATTCAAGAGTGCCATGTGCTGATCTATCATCTGCTGTGGGACTTGGCGCATACCTCTCTGTCGGGTGGACCGGTCCGTTGATCGGCCCGGCCGATATCGCAGACCTCGCCTTGCAGTCTTGATCTCGTTTCTATCGCCGCCGGGTATCGGCCCATCTGTCATGGGCGCCCGTATTCGGCCACAAACTGCTGACCGCTGTACACGAAGTAACAGATGAGAACGAAGATGGCCGGCCAAACGATTTTCAGCAGGGTCGCCACGCTCGTATCCGCCTTCCGCCGGCCCATCCAGTAGATGATGAGGGGCAGAGCGCCAGACATGACAAATAGTGATATCGTAGCTCCGATTGCCCCAAAAAACTGAGAATCAAATCCTTCATATGGATTGTCATTCATCAGTACATTCAAGAAAAATGCGAAACAAAAAGATGCCAGCAGCATATACTTTGCCAGGCGACGAAATGATGAACTCAGGATATCTCTCGCCATTTGGTCATCCGCATCTGCGTCATCTGGCAAATGAGTGTCATCCCGCTGATCCGATGTCCTATTCATCGTCGTTGAGCTCCAGGCAAAGGGATATGTGCCGCAATAGGAAGACGCGGACGTTCATAGGAATTTAGTACTTTGACGCCTGGGCTGCAATGGCCGATGGCAATTCCATGCATACTGGCTGTCTGACGCTCAACGCCATGGCGATGACCGTTGTCGACAGAACGAAGCTCATGGTGTCAGTATCATCGACAACCCACCGTTGTTGGAGGCCCAGGCCGGCATCGGCGGGTTGTTTCATGATCGCGTTTCCCGTCAGAAGGCTTGACGGACACCCAGAGGGACGGAACCGGCATGAAGTATGTGGACGAGTTCCGCGATCCGGATAAGGCACGCACACTGCTGCGCGAGATCGAGACTCTGGTGGCGCGCATCGGCACGTGTCGCACGCGGCCATTGCAGGTCATGGAGGTATGCGGCGGCCACACCCATGCGATCTTCAAATACGGTCTCGAAGGGTTGCTGCCCGATGCCGTGGAGCTGGTGCATGGCCCCGGCTGCCCGGTCTGCGTGCTGCCCATGGGCCGTGTCGATGACTGCGTGGCGCTGGCGGAGATGCCGGGCGCCATCTTCGCCACCTTCGGCGATGCGATGCGCGTGCCCGGCTCCAAGAAGAGCCTGATGCAAGCCAAGGCGGATGGGGCCGACGTCCGCATGGTCTATTCACCGCTGGATGCGTTGACGCTGGCCCGCGCCAACCCTGACCGCGAGGTGATCTTCTTCGGCCTCGGCTTCGAGACCACCATGCCGTCGACGGCCTTGACTGTGCTGCAGGCGGAGGCCGAGGGCGTCACCAACTTCTCGCTGTTCTGCAACCACATCACCATCATCCCGACGATTAAGGCGATCCTGGACAGCCCCGACCTGCAGCTCGACGGCTTCATCGGCCCCGGCCATGTCAGCATGATCATCGGCACGCGGCCCTACGATTTCATCGCGGCGCGCTATCGCCGGCCGCTGGTGATCTCCGGCTTCGAGCCGTTGGACATTCTGCAGGCGCTGTGGATGGTGCTCGCCCAGATCGTCGAAGGCCGGGCGGAGATCGAGAACCAGTACGCCCGCGTGGTGCCGGACGGCGGCAACCGCCGGGCGCTGGAGGCGGTCGCACGGGTGTTCGAGCTGCGTCCCTTCTTCGAATGGCGCGGCCTAGGCTCGATCGACCAGTCCGGTGTGCGCATCCGCGAGGCCTACGCCCGGTTCGATGCGGAACGGAAGTTTGCCGTGCCCGATGCGCGCATTGCCGACCCCAAATCCTGCCAGTGCGGCGAGGTGCTCAAAGGGGTCATCAAACCCTGGGACTGTAAGGTGTTCGGCCGGGCCTGCACGCCGGAGACGCCGCTTGGCGCGCTTATGGTGTCGTCCGAAGGGGCGTGCGCGGCCTATTATCAGTATGGCCGGCTGGAGCGCGCGCCCGCCGGGCCCGACCCCGTATCGCGACCGACGTGACCGCCCCGCCCCGTCCACGCGCCCGCGTCTCGGTGCCGACGATTACGCTTGCCCATGGCTCGGGCGGCAAGGCGATGCACGATCTGATCGACGACGTATTCGCCGGCACGCTCTATCCGGATCAGGCTGGGCCGCTGGAAGACCAGGCGCGTCTGCCGTTGGACGCCATCGCTACGCTGGGCGACCGCCTTGCCTTCACCACGGACAGCTATGTGGTCGACCCGCTGATCTTCCCTGGTGGTGATATCGGCAAGTTGGCGGTGGCCGGCACGGTCAACGACTTGGCCGTCGGCGGTGCTGTGCCGCTCTATCTGAGCTGTGCGGTGGTGATGGAAGAAGGGCTGTCGATCGAGACCTTGCGCACGATCATGGCCAGTATGCGCCGGACGGCCGAACAGGCCGGCGTGCAGATCGTGACCGGCGACACCAAGGTCGTGCACCGTGGTGCTGCTGACAAGCTGTTCATCAATACCTCGGGCATCGGCGTCATCCGCCGCGGTGTCTCGTTAGGTGTCGATCGGGCCCGCCCCGGCGATGTGGTGTTGGTCAACGGCGTGCTCGGCGACCATGGTGCGGCGATCCTGAACGCCCGCGGCGACCTGGCGCTGGAGGCGCCGCTGGCCAGCGACTGCGCGCCGCTGAACGGGTTGGTCGACACCATGCTGGCGGCCTGTCCGGATCTGCGTGCACTGCGCGACGCCACGCGCGGCGGCATTGCTACGGTGTTGAACGAGGTGGCGCAGGCTTCGGGCGTCGGCATCGAACTGACCGAACCGGCGATCCCGATGCGCACGGAGGTCAAGGGCGTCTGCGAGATTCTCGGCCTCGACCCCCTCTACCTTGCCAACGAAGGTAAGCTGGTGGCGATCGTTCCGCCGGAGGCAGAGGCCGCAGTGCTGGCGGCCATGCGGGCGCACGCACTCGGGACTGAGGCCATCGCCATCGGTCGTATTACCGAGGGGCCGCCGGGGCGCGTGGTCATGCACACGGTGTTGGGCGGCCGGCGCATCGTCGACATGCTGGTCGGCGACCAGCTTCCGCGCATCTGCTAAGGGGTGACACAATGCGTAGAGGTGTCTCCACGCCCGTCGCTAGAAGTTGATCATTTTTCCTGCCTGCTCTTCCTCTTCCTGCTTTTTCTCTATCATTTTAAGTTGTCCGCCGGTTAAGATGGAGAGCTTATAATCCGTCTCAAATGCAAAATATATATTCTTGACACCGCTTCGGTGCTCTAGAAATCTTGCTGCTTCTTCGCAGTCTGCATTTGTCGCTTTCAGCATCTTCGCAAGCTTCAGTGCTTCCGTCCACTTGCCTATATAATTCACTAGATCCTTTCTCTTCCAAGAGAAGTGCACTGAACTATGGACATTGACCCCTGCCGATGTATGGCCTGGCAGGCTGTAGCCAATCTGTATCAGGTAGGCGATACGAGAGAACGCATTACCGGATTTCCGGAATGTCGTATGTTTGGCATGGCCCATTATCGAGAGATTTTCGACTATGTTATAGCCCAGCGCGCCAGGGCAGTAGTATCTGGAGACGTCTTTGCCGTGTAATTCCCAGCCAAGCTTACTGTCTCCCAATATATACCAAGAGATATTTGTTGGCCTTGCTGGCGTTTGAGTGTGGTGTACTTCCAGGATCGCATTATTCTTGGAGCACCGTACCGCCACCAACGGATTCACATAGTCCGGATCCGACGTTAGCATATCATGACTCCCAAACGCCTGAGAAAGAAACAATATGTCGTCAAGTAAAGTCGAGGCGGCGAATCGAGTCAAGGGATTCAGCTTGAGAAGTTGGCAAAGTCACATAAGAATGCAACCATGCTTTGATGAGCGACATCTCTGTCAAGTTTCTTGACCGTATCTGCCTTGGAAGTAAAATATAGATGTGTGTTATCTGATGATAATCAATTCAGAGAAGGGGTGCGGCTCATTCATCCAGCCAAGATTACATTGCCAAGTTAAATCTTCGCCACTGGGCCAAGCTGGTCTCGTTACCCGAATACTCCCTCGATCTCAACCGATCGGGAAAATGTTCCCTTAACTGCAGTGTCAGAAATGCAAGACCGGACTTCGCAATGCCGACGCCATCGGGCGCATCACCGATTGGTCCGGAGATAGTGTGAACATGCATACGGTGCTGAGCGGCCGGCGCATCGTCGGTATGCTGGTGGGCGACCAGTTGCCACGCATCAGCCAACAGCCGGGGCAGGGAATGCAGCAGCGCTGCAGGTTCCGCCGCCGAGCGCAATGCATAATTTTCTTACGAATTATCGGGCGATTGATTCATATCATGCCGAAAAATCGGTTTCATATGTCACTTTCTGCCTGTCAATCAATATCGAGATCGATGGAGGGAGCGCATGGAACTGATCAAGAAGAATTCGTGGATCGTCCTCGTCAGCGGGTTCGTGGTGTTGATCGCGATCGGCATTGCGATGTCCTGACAATCTTCAATAATACTCAAATCATTCCTTACATTGTCCGGCTGGCGACCACTTTCCACTTGGTCTTGGCTGTGGGGAGAGGCGGTCGCTTTGCCGTGACGCGTCCGCCAGCCCCAAAGGTCTGCTGCCCAGCAATTGCCACCCTGCGGCCAGCACGGCGACACGGCAGTGCCGCGTTACGCCGTTCTACTGTCTGCTCTTGATGGACCCGATGCGGCGCTGTCCCACCGGCGGCGACAAGCCGGCGCGCTGCACCACGAGTGGAGGAGCAGGCAGCCATGACAGACGGTGCGCGATCGACGTCGATCGATCTTCCGGGACAGCTTGCACGCCGCCGTTTCGTGCGAATGGCCGGCCTGGCTCTGGGCGGGGCTGCCGCCGGCGGCGTCGCAGCCACCCGCGCGCGGGCAATGCCGGTCGGTGCGCGGCAGGTGGCGCAGCATTGGAACCGGCTGCTGGACATTCCCTTTCAGGGGGAGAACGGACGGACCCACGCGCTGTCGGACTGGGCCGGCCAGCCCATGCTGGTGAACTTCTACGCCACCTGGTGCGCACCCTGCCGGCAAGAGATGCCGTCCATGGATGCACTGGCGGCCCTGCGACCCAACTACGCCGTGCTGCCCATCTCGGTCGAACGCGGCGGGACTCAGCATCTGAGGCGGTTCTACACACAGCTCGGTCTTCGCAACCTTGGCGTCTACCAGGATCAGTCCGGCGCACTCACCCAGACCGCGCAGGTCTGGGGCTATCCCACGACGCTGTTGGTGAATGCGCAGGGGGTCGAAATCGATCGTGTGTTTGACGCCCTGCATTGGTCGTCGCCGCAGGTCGTCGCGTGGCTCGACTCCCAGTTCGGTGGCGGTGGCAAGCCGTTATGACGCCTTGTCGGTGCGGTGAACCCGTTCGTCCTACGACTGGGTGCGATAGGGCCGGTGCGTGTAGTATTTTGGGCGCGTATCGAGCCTGACATGCAGCCAAGCCACACCAAGGCCCGAGGTGCTGAGCCAGACCGGCCGGGTGCCAACGCGCGCGGTCATGGCGGTGCCGACCGCCTGCCAGAAGGCGTGCTGCCGGTCGGCGCCGGCCTGTCGCGAGAACGCGGCCAGATGGGCATAAGCGGCTGGTGGGTCGCCTGGGCAGGGCGCTACAAGAACCGCGTCACCGCCCAGATTGGCGAATGTCACGACCTTGGCGGTGGCAGCCGCGCTTCTGAAGTGAGCGTGAAAATCTGCAGGGTCGGCTGCCGGTCTGGCGAGGGCGGGACTGTCGACCAGCACGAATTCGAACGTCCGCGACAGTGTTTCGGCCGTGACGGGCGGCGTCTCCCAGAAATAGGCATCGAATGGCGCTTCGGCCAGCAGGGCTGTGAAGGCTGAGCGGAAGCCCGCATCCTGCTGCCAGAGTTCGAGCGCCGCGGCATAGGCAATCGGCTGTCCCCCATTGAGGCACGTAACCTTAGACGTCCTTCCGCTATCGAACGGCTCGACTTGGTACGTCCATTGATCCATCGGACGGGACATCCATTGCTTCCACGGTCCTGCGGCGAACGATGTTTCTCGCCCACGCCTGTGTTGACACTAGGGCGACGCGGGCTTACTGCCGGCTGGAGGCTACACGCACCGGATGAGTGCGCCCGGGCCACGCCGCAGCGGGGAGACGGTATTGACGCAGTCGGCCGAAAGTGAAGCGCTTGAGGGCGTGCGCGATGCCGATGCTGCGGCCGCAGACGCAAGGTTGGCCGAAGGCGCGGGGCGGGGCGACCCTGAGGCGTGCGAGCTTCTGGTGCGGCGTCATCTCCCGGCCATGCTGGCCACGGCGCGCCGCATTCTGGGCGATCCGGCGGCGGCGGAAGACTGCGCGCAGGAGGCCTTCATCAAGGCCTTCAAGGCGATCGGCGATTTCGAGGGGCGTTCCCAACTCGGCACATGGCTGCATCGCATCGTTGTGAACGAGGCGCTGAGCCGCTTGCGCCGGGCCAAGACGGCCCGCGAGGACTCCATCGAAGAACTGCTGCCCCACTACAACGAATACGGTTTTCGCGTCGAGCCGATGTGGCAGACGGAAATCGACCCCGATGAGGCCATCGATCGCGGGCGCATCTCTGAGATCATCCACGAAAAAATGACGGAATTGCCGGAAGGCTACCGTATCGTTTTGACGCTTCGTGACATCGAAGGACTCAGCACGGCGGAAGTGGCCGGGCTAACGGGCTTGAGCGAGATGAATGTTAAGACTCGGCTGCATCGGGCGCGGGCCGCGCTCAAGACGTTGCTGGAGCCGTTGCTGCGCGGAGAGGCGGCATGACGATGCGCCGACGTGCCCGAATGGGGATGAAGAGCCTGATGATGCGGTACGTGCCCGGCTACATCACCTGTGAAGAGGCCGACGACTTCGTAATGGATTACCTGGACGGCAGCCTGCCCGAGCGGCAGCGTCGTGTGTTTGAGCGCCACATCCGCATGTGCCCCGCGTGCAAGCGCCACCTCGATCGCCAGCGCAAGGTCTTGGCGCTGGTTGCGCGCGAGGGCCAGCTGTCGCATATGCCCCAACCTGCGCCCCCGGAGGATTTGGTTCAGGCCATCCTGCGCGCGCGAGGCGCATGACGTCGCGGTCAGGAAACTAGGACGATGTGGGAGCGTGCTCCTCGCGGAGCGCGCCGGCAGATCGACCGACAACTTCGGAAATCTCCAGCAGCTGTTTCGCCAGAGGGCTTGTCTTGCGCCAGATCATGCCGACCGTGCGCATCGGCTGGGGGGTCGCGAAACGCGCTACGCAGACGGATGCCGAGCGTGTCTCGACCGCCACGGCCATTTCCGGGATGAACGTGACGCCGATGCCGGCCCCGACCATCTGAACAAGGGTGGCGAGAGAGCTTCCATCCAGGCCGTCGCGTGTCAGCCCCGGCTGAATGTTGCAGAAAGACAGCGCCTGGTCTCGAAAGCAGTGCCCCTCTTCCAGCAGCAGCAGCCTCATGGCGCGCAGTTCTTCCAGGCTGGGCACGGGTCTTCCCGCATCCTCGCCCGGCCGCACCAGCAACAGATCTTCAGTGAACAGCGGAACCTCGGCAAAGGAGGGTTCCGACACCGGCAGGGCGAGGATGGCCGCGTCGAGCCGGCCGTCCGACAGTTCCTCAATCAGCCTCGATGTCGTCGTCTCGCGCACGTGAACGTCAAGCCCGGCATGTGTCCGCGCCAGGTTCCCAAGCACGGCCGGAAGCATGTAAGGGGCGATCGTGGGGATCACGCCGATGCGCAAGCGTCCCACCAGCCTATCCCGCGACGCCCGCGCCAAGTCTCCCAGCTCGTCGACCGAACGCAGGATGTGGCGGACACGTGAGGCGAACTCTTCCCCGAAATTGGTGAGCCTGAGCTGCCGTGCGCTCCTTTCAAAGAGCGCCGTCCCGAGGGACTCTTCCAATTCTTTGATCTGCATCGACAAAGCGGGCTGAGAGATCGCGCAGGCGTCTGCCGCGCGCCCGAAATGCCCGTGGCGCGCCAACGCGTCGAAATAGCGAAGCTGCTTGAGGGTCAGATTGATCATAAGATCATCTTATCGAAGTGATCAGAAAACTCAACTTAATCTGATAGAAAAGATATCGTAGAATTTCTACATGAGAACGAAGAGCAGCAAATGTCACGACCGGGATCGTCGGCCATGGCGGACGGCGCCTACGTCGAGGGAGTGCGGAAGTTCGGGATCGTCGGAGTGGGAACCGATTTCACGTCGCGACGACCGATTGCCGTTGTCGCCCACATCGGCAGGCAAACTCCACGCGCCCGGCACTCCGACATAGAGCTGACGCCTCCCACCGGATCGCCTTCGGGCGGATCCACGGTCTTTGTCCACGAACAGGTTGAATCAACAATTGCCACGATCGGAGAGAGAGATGGACGGGAATGACGCCGCGGGCGCGATGAAGTGCCCAGTCATGCACACGAGCACCGGAGTCAGGTCGAACCGCGACTGGTGGCCAAACCAGTTGAACCTGAGGATTCTCCATCAGAACTCTGCCTTGTCCGACCCCTTGGGCGGGGCGTTCAACTATGCCGAAGAGTTCAAGAAACTGGACTTGGGGGCTATCAAGCGGGACCTCTACGCCCTGATGACCGACTCCCAGGACTGGTGGCCGGCCGACTATGGTCACTACGGTGGGCTCTTCATCCGGATGGCCTGGCACAGTGCCGGCACTTACCGCACCGGCGACGGTCGCGGCGGTGGCGGGTCCGGCAACCAGCGTTTCGCGCCTCTCAACAGCTGGCCGGACAACGGCAACCTCGACAAGGCGCGGCGGCTGCTCTGGCCGATTAAGCAGAAATACGGCAACAAGATCTCATGGGCCGACCTGATGATCCTCGCCGGCAACTGCGCGCTGGAGTCCATGGGCTTCAAGACCTTTGGCTTCGGCGGCGGGCGCCCGGATATCTGGGAGCCGGAGGAGGACATTTACTGGGGTGCGGAAACCGAGTGGCTGGGCGACAATCGGTACACCGGTGAACGCGATCTGGACAATCCTTTGGCTGCGGTCCAGATGGGCCTGATCTACGTGAACCCGGAAGGGCCGAACGGTAAGCCGGACCCGGTCGCCTCGGGCCGCGACATCCGCGAGACCTTCGCGCGGATGGCCATGAACGATGAAGAGACGGTCGCCCTCACCGCCGGCGGGCACACCTTCGGTAAGTGCCATGGTGCCGGCGATGTCGCCAATGTCGGCCCCGAGCCGGAGGGGGCCAGCATCGACGCTCAGGGCCTGGGTTGGCTCAGCACCTTCGCCAGCGGCAAGGGCGACGATGCCATCACCAGCGGCATCGAAGGCGCCTGGACGCCGAACCCGACCCAGTGGGACTCGGGCTATTTCGACATGCTGTTCGGCTATGAGTGGGAGCTGACCAAGAGCCCCGCCGGCGCCTGGCAGTGGACGCCGAAGGACGTGGCCGAAAAGGATATGGCCCCGGCCGCCCACGATCCGTCGAAGCGGGTCAAGACCATCATGACCACCGCGGACATGGCGATGCGGATGGACCCGATCTACGAGCCGATCTCGCGGCGCTTCCACAAGAACCCGGAAGAGTTCGCCGATGCCTTCGCCCGCGCGTGGTTCAAGCTGACCCACCGCGACATGGGTCCGAAGGTCCGCTATCTCGGCGCCGAAGTGCCGGATGAAGAGCTGATCTGGCAGGACCCGATCCCCGCCGTCGACCACGGCCTGGTTGACGCACAGGATATCGCCGACCTGAAGGGCAAGATCCTGGCGTCAGGGCTTTCGGTCTCAGAGTTGGTCTCGACCGCCTGGGCCTCGGCCGCCACCTTCCGTGGCTCCGACAAGCGCGGCGGGGCGAACGGCGCGCGCATCCGTCTGGCACCGCAGAAGGACTGGGAGGTCAACCAGCCGGACCAGCTGGCGAAGGTGCTCGCCGCCCTCGAAGGTGTTCAGAAGGCGTTCAATGACGCCCAGTCCGGCGGCAAGAAGGTCTCGCTCGCCGACCTGATTGTCCTCGGCGGCAGCGCCGCGGTGGAGCAGGCGGCGAAGGCCGCAGGGCACGATGTGGAGGTTCCCTTCACCCCGGGCCGCACCGATGCCGCCGAGGACCAGACCGACGTGGAGTCCTTCGCCGTGCTGGAGCCGATCGCGGATGGCTTCCGCAACTACCAGAAGGCCCGGTACGCGGTTTCCCCGGAAGAACTTCTGGTGGACAGGGCGCAACTCTTGACGCTGACGGCGCCTGAGATGACCGTCCTGGTCGGCGGCCTGCGCGCCTTGAATGCCAATGTCGGGCAGTCCCGGCACGGCGTCTTCACCGACCGACCGGGGACGTTGACGAGCGACTTCTTCGTCAACCTGCTCGACATGGGCACCGCGTGGACGGCGACGTCGGATACTGAGGATGCCTTCGAGGGGCGCGACCGTGCCACCGGCGCGGTGAAATGGACCGCCACTCGAGTGGATCTGGTGTTCGGCTCGAACTCCCAGCTGCGGGCGCTTGCTGAGGTCTACGCAAGCGAAGACAACCAGGCGCGGTTCGTGTGCGACTTCGTGTCAGCATGGACCAAGGTGATGAACGCGGATCGGTTCGACCTGGCCTGATCCTGTTGGTAGGGCGCTCGGGCGCGGCTACGCCTTTAGCCGCGCCCGGGCGTCGTTTCGATTGCGCGAGCCACTACAGGTTTCGCAGTTCCTCGGTCAGCCAGTCGTAGACTAGGCGGACACGGCGGCTGGTTCTGAGCTCGCGGTGGGAAACCAGCCAGGTTTCGAAGCTAAAGGTCTCAAGCCACGGGGCAGCGCAGCGAACCAGAGGCTCGGCGTCTCCAATGCGTGTCAGCATAACGCCGATGCCTGCGCCCTGCTTCACCAGCTCCCACTGGACCAGATGATTGCCGCACAGGATCGGGAAGTTGCGCGCGGTCAGGCTCATGCCCAGCGCGTTCAACCCTTTCAGGAACGGCTCGTTGTCTTCGAAGCCCACGAACTCGGCCCTCGAGAGATCCTCCAACGACCGCAAGTCGCCGACACGCGAAAGATAGCTCTCCGACGCGTAGAGGCGCGCCGTGTCGTCCCGCAACTTGCGGGCTATCAGATCCGGATCGGACGGGCGCAGGCTCCTGAGGGCAATGTCGGCCTCCCGCCGGCGCAGGTCACGCACGCTGTTGGTGGCGACCACCTCCACCACGATCCCGGGTTCGGCGCGGCGAAGCCGGGCGATGATCGGCGGCAGGATGAACGCTGAAGTCACCTCCGTCGCCGTAATGCAAACCGTGCCTTCGATCGACTGCGACTGGCCGGAGGCCGTGAGCGAGACCCGGGTCGCCGCCTCGCCCATGCTGCGGACATGTTCGACCAGTTCCAGACCGCTCGGCGTCAGCTCCAGACCGCGCCCCACACGCTCGAACAGAGCGACGCCCAGTTCTTCCTCCAGCGCGGTCACCTGGCGGCCGAGCGTCGGCTGCGTCATGCCCAGCGCGCGCGCCGCGGCGGACAGCGAGCCTTCCTCTGCCGTCACCAGAAAGGCCCGCGCGCGGTTCCAGTCGAATTTCACGGATCGCCAGTCCATACGATAATGCATATCAAGCAGGCGGATTTCTGCAATTCACATTCGGAACTCGCGGGGATAAGTCCACCGCAGACGCCGCCCCGCGCGCATTACCGGGGCGCACCGCTAGCAACACGGACATGAGAGAAGGCAACGCCATGAGTGCAGTGGAACAATCGACAATGGCCAGCCCGCGATCGGCCCGGTTCTGGGACAGAATTGCCGAAGGCTATGCGCAGAAGCCGGTCGCGGACGAAGCGGCCTATCAGGAAAAACTCAGGATCACGCGGGAGCATTTGCGCCCGGACATGGAGCTGCTGGAGTTCGGCTGCGGCACCGGGTCGACCGCGCTTGCCCATGCGCCCTTCGTCAAGCACATCCTGGCGACCGATCTCTCGTCAAACATGATCGAGATCGCGGAACGCAAGGCAGAGGCCGCCAACGTCTCAAATGTCCAGTTCCGGCGCACGGCCTTTGACGATTTCGACGCGCCCGACGGCAGCTACGACGCCGTGCTTGGCCTCAGCATCCTGCATCTGCTGAGGGATCGGGACGCCGCGATCGCGAAGGTCCACCGGATGCTCAAGCCGGGTGGTGTCTTCGTCTCCAGCACCGTCTGTCTGGGGGATTCGATAGCCTTCCTTTTCAGATATGTCGGGCCGATTGGTCGGCTGCTCGGGCTGATGCCCTTGGTCCGGGTTTTCACGCGCCAAGACCTTGAACGCAGTCTGACAGCGAACGGTTTTTCGATCGAGCATGCGTGGCAGCCCGGCAACGAGAAGAGCAAGTTCAAGGGGGTCTTCATCGTTGCCCGGAAGCCTGCCTGATGGCGGATCCGTCGTCGGGGCCGGAGGGGCCGGCCCGGCGACGGAGCCCCGCGGCGCTCGCCGCGCCTGGAAGCGTCCGTCTTACGACTAGCGATAGATCGCCACTTCGATCTCGATGTTGCGCAGATCCTCGCGCCCGGTGTTCTCCAACGGCGTGCCTGTCGCGAGATGCGCCGTAATTTCGACATGTCATTCTTATTAGAACTCTGCAATGCGCCAGAGTACGCCCCGTCAGTCGGACGCAACAGTCTTTCGGATCGATGGCTGGCAGTTCGACGTCGCCGCACGTGACCTCACGGACGGCGTCCGCACGCGGCGGCTGACGCCCAAGGCCGCAGCCGTGCTCTCGGTCCTCGCCGAAGCGGACGGTCAAGTTGTGACCCGGGCGGAGCTGCTCGATCGTGTTTGGCCCGAGATCGACATTTGCGAGGAGGCGCTGACCCATTCCGTGGCTGAGATCCGTCGCGCAATGGGTGACGGAGGTGCGCGACGGGTCATCGAGACGGTGCATGGCACCGGGTATCGGGTGCGCCGGGCGCTACGCGCGGATCCCGGCGACGTTCCGCCACAGCCCCTGGACGGCGAAGAGGATTTCGACCTCGATGCCTATCTCGACTGCCGCGAGGCGCGCCGGATGTGCGAGCGTGACGGAGAACGCGCGCTCGGACGGGCCGTGGAGCTTTGCGCCACCGCAGTGGCGCGTGCGCCCCGCTGCACGCCGATCCTTTCGGAATTTGCGGCTCTGACGGCGATGCGTCGCCTCTATACGGGCGATGGCCACGCGGGGCTGGAGGACGCTCTGAGCGGCGCCGACAGGGCGGTCGCCCTCCGTCCCGATCTCGCCTGCGGTCACATATCGCGCGGCGTGGTCCTTGCCGCCCTTGGCCGGAAGGCCGCTTCATGCGCCGCCTTCAACCAAGCGATCATGCGCGATCCGCAGGATTTCCAGGCCCACTACGACTATGCACGGGCGCTCTTCGCCTTTGGTGCCCTTGCCCAGGCCGCGCGGCTGGCCGAATATGCCGCCGTTCTCCGTGCACACGACTTTCGTCCCCTGTTCATGGCCGCCGCATCCTGGTCCGCGCTCGGCGAGGCTGGACGCGCCGGATCGGCCGCCCTGGCCGGCCTCTCCAGGCTTCGCCCTCAACTCTTGTCGGGCGAGGCCGGCAGCCGCGCGGAGAGCGCCCTGGGGCTCTTTCTCGCGCTGACCGGCCGGTACGACGAGGCCTATCGAACTATCGCCGATCATGAGAGCAAACGGGATTCAATGCTCTATTACGGGGTTGCGGCCTACGCCGCTCTGGGAGAGGTGGATACCGCGCTCGATCGGCTGGAAAGGGTCGTGGATCACGGATTCCGCCATGCCGACTGGCTCCGCGCCGATCCGACACTGGCGCCGCTGCGAAACTCGCCGCGCTACAAGCGCCTCATGGCGGCACTTGATCCGGCCTGACCCCGTCCGCGTCCAGCAGCCGGCGCATCTCGCGGTTCCAGGGCTACCAGCGATGGTCCTCGTGGATCAACAGCGGCACGCCAGCCCCGAGTCCCTTGCGCCGATGCTTCTTCTCCCGCGGCGGCTTCGACGCCTTCTGCCCACGCGATGGCGGCAGTCTGAAACTGACCGGCGTCTTCCTTGGCGTACCAAGCTTCGCCTCTAGCACCGCCACACACTCTAAACGCGCTAGGATCAGCGCGTCTTTCTCTTCGTGGGGCAGCCCGTCCAGGTCGGGGCGAGTCGTGAATAGTCTGTCTAACATCCGTCCGCCGAGTGCAACGCATAACCGCCACGACCTCCAAGGAACTGCCGACAGCTTGCACCTCCGACGCCGCAAGCAATTACGGCCGGCGCACCCGGCACGAACCTGTGCAAGAGATGCAGACGGCCTTGAAGATTTTCTGAAGACATACGACACCAAGCGGTCGCACCAAGTACGTTGCAGGAAGGCCCGTATATTCCGAATGCCATTCTGCTCAGTGTCCAAGTCCTTAGGATAGCGAGATGGAATCAGTAGAGATGCTCGATCTGCAAACCGCCGCCTAACATCGGCCGTCGGACAGCACTGCCAGATCATTACTCTCTCCGGACAGATGGCGGCTGTTGATCAGAATGCCGCTTATGGTAGTCTACTCTACGGTTCGATCGCATCTGCTAAGGAACCTGTCAATCATGCAGTAAATTAAATCATCAAACGCCTAACGCCGTTAGTGTGTATGTCGGCTCTCGCAAGTGTTCAAGATGATGGAAACACAAGATAATACTGGCCAAAGTCACGCAAAAAACCCCAAATACATCGGCAAAATCCCAATTCTCATTGGCAAAGCGGCAAGTTTAATGCGTAAAATTCCTGAAAAGAGACAAAAAAACGATCGCTTCAGTACAAAAATTTACTTCATAGTGTCATCATTGCTTACAATCATGTTCATATTGGTGGGAGTCATTCTCCCAATTACAGTGAGTGCAACTGAGCTCAGTGCATATGGCTCCTACGTGAGTGGTTTATCGACCGCTATCGCTCTCTGTTGGCTTGTCTCCGGGTACTGGTTGCAGCGTGCCGAGCTGAATTCGTTACACAACCAGTTTTTACTACAACAGGAAGCCTATACTGAAGGTCGCAGAGCTCACCTGCAGACTGTTACAATGTCTTTTTTGCCTTCATTTTATGCTAGGTTAGATCAAATAGCGTATTCTATTTACATTAGCCTGTACACGGATGCTGATAGGCGATTTTCAGTTGACGGTTGGGCTGAGAAGCAATACGAAGAGTCATACTGGATTTCATTGTTGCTGAAACAGGCAGATTTTGAAGAGCGTCTTCTTCACAACTACGAATCTGGATTCCCACTAGCTCTAACTGTCGCATCATCTTTTGTTCGGGAATATGATAGCCTAAAATCGACTTTTTCGATGCCAACGTTTGATGAAGAAATTGCAAAGATTGTCGTCCGATCAATAGAGTCTCACAAATCAGCCGCACTGCGTAGGAGAATCTTCGCAGTCTTAGGTTCAACCCCTATAGGAGATCCGAACGATGGTAAGTCATATAGATAACCTTAGATAGATTTCCCATCGACCTTGAGTCATTTTTCTTTCATAATTCTTTTGAATCTCTCGTTGTCTTCAAGAGACGGGAAAGCATACATTAACGGATCCAGTGTGTCTTCTCCTACGGTATCTATCAAAACTCTCAGAGCATCTCTCGCATCGTCGTGAGCCGCGTCTAATATAAACTTGGTCGCCCCTTCATCGCCTTTGAGACTCTTTTTTACATTCTCGGATATCAGTTCATTTGACTCAAAATCAAGGCTTCCATTCTCTGATAGGGAAGAAATGTATGGTGTCCAGAATTCGGTCAATATAAACTTGACCAAATCAGGATAAATTATATGCTCATTGTCCTTTATCAGAGCATCTATGTCGATCTTTATACTTTCCATGTTTCTTAATCTGAAGCTTAGTGCACGCTGAGCTAATTTTTTTGCTGTCACATCATCTTTCATGGCAGGTCTTAAAGCAGTTATCCAATAAAATAATGAAAGGAAATGCCTTGAATAAGTAGACATCTGATTTCCGAAGAATACCCTTTTTGGTTGAGATCCGATCAAAAGAAATTTTTCCTGCGGCGAGCTTGATAGTCGTTCATTGACCTCAATTACATGCGCTATATTTGAAGCATCCATGATGGCCTCAAACTTATGATGATCCACAGGTTGCTCTGATGCCCTTGGTCGTTTGAGGCGGGCTGAGAGCATATCTTCACGTATACTATTAAACATGTTATTGGAAGAAATAGAATCTAGAAGTCTCTGCCTATCCATGATATCTTGAGGGGCTAAGAAGATTTTTTTCTTTATCAATTCTGAGAGGTGCACAATATTCTCTCGAATGTCAGGGGATACGGTACTAGAAAGCACATGTTGTAGGTAGTCGTTCAGGCCATCGCTAGAGATGTTCCGGGTTAGTGATGCCGGAAGGTTGTCGATTAATATTGATTTTAGTTCACTGGTATCTTTTACTTGTGTGCATTTCTCAATAAACTCTATCCGATGAGAAAGGTGGTTTAGGAGTTTCCCAATAGTGCCTAAAGGAAGGTAGCAGATGTATCCAAAATGATCGTGACACATTTCCATATTCCTGACAATTGTAAGGCTTGTCAGGTCATAATGATCATTCTTGTTAAGGTATGATAATCTGTGGCGAGGTGAAATAGATGGATACAGGCCGCTGAATGACCAGGCTGTAAAAAGCTTAGTTCCGCCGCTGAGAGTTTCTTGATCGGACTTGGCCCTAGATAGCGCGTCGATGTGTCTATCGAGAAGTGGCTTCAGATCAGTTGGATCAAAAAGGTCATATCGGGGTTTCGTCATTCTATCTTACTTTACGGGGCGCGAGTGGACGACAAGTATGGCGGGTGATCCATAATAATGCGGTGACGCGCGGCTGTGGGGCAAGCGAATTGCCACTTAATCGACGAGTACTAAGTAACAGCCGTTTCAGGTGGCTTGCTCGTGTACCACCGGTAGCTGCGAACCGCGGCGCGCCGGCAAGGGGGGACATCGGACGGATACAAATGGGGGAGTTTCGAAGCCGAAACTCTTGAGCCGCAGGGCAAGGCAGCGGCGCGGGGGCGCCATGGATCCCATTCGGCATTCATTGATGGCCTCGCCCCGCTTGGCCAGTTCCCCTTGAACGAAGTGATTGCCGTAGGGGACGTTGCGCGAGGTCTGGGTAGCGCCCAGTGCGCTCGGCCGGTTACGGGAGGGCTGGTTCTTTTCAAAGGCTGGAACGCCGCGCGGAAGGAGCCGATTTCCGGTCCTCGGCGGGGAAGTGTCGGCGAGGCCCGCGCATTGACTACCGGTGAGGGCTCTGTGGCAGCGCGCGGGGTCAGAGACGAGGGACCTTCGCCCGGCAAATCTGAGCGAGGCCGGTTCTTGTATGTAATGCGTGGGTGACGGCGCGGGCCGTCACAACGGCTGATACTGTCCCTTTTCGGACGAGCGATAGATCGCCTCTTCGATCTCGATGTTGCGCAGATAGTCGCGCCCGGTGTTCTCCACCGGCGCGCCTGTCGCGAGATGCGCCACGAAATGGGCCTGCATGGTGTAGATGCAGTCGCCGCCGAAGCTGACATTGCGCCAATCATAGTCCCAGCGCTGTTCGACGTTCTCGCCATGGGGGCGCAGGTGCAGGCCGCCATCGCCGTCCAGGCGCAGTACGGCGGCGTCGCCTTCGATCCACATCTCGCCGAGCGTGAGGCGCCGGTTCTCCGCGGCGTGGTCGACCAGGCGGTTGCCGTCGAACAGGCCGGCGGAGCCGTCTTCGAAGTCGAAGGCCACCAAGCCCGCATCCTCGCCCGCAATCACCGGGTTCAGCTTGCGCAGCCGCGCGAACACGCCGCGCACCTCGCCCATCAGATAGCGGAAGGTGTCAATGGCGTGGATGGCCGTCTCGTGGATCAGCAGGCGCGGCATCTGCTGGAAATAGGGCTGGCGGTCGAGATAGGCCCGCGGCCCCTGGCCGTCGCCCGGGCGCAGACGGAAGGTGATGTTGCGCGGCGTGCCCAGCCGGCCATCGTCCAGCAGCCGGCGCATCTCGCGGTTCCAGGGCTGCCAGCGGTAGTTCTCGTGGATCACCAGCGGCACGCCGGCATCCTCCGCAACGCGCACGGCCTCGCGTGCCTCTTCAAGGCTCGGGGTGAAGGGCTTCTGGCAGATCATGGGCAACCCGCGCTTGGCACAGGCGCGGATCGCCTCCAGATGGGTTTCCGGCGGGGTGATGATGTCGACCAGGTCGGGCCGAACCTGATCCAGCATCGCCTCGAAATCGTCGTACACCGCCGGGATCTGATAGGTCGCCGCCATAGCCTCCGCCTTGTCGCGGGAGCGGTTGCAGATTGCCACCAGGTCGACATCGGGCAGGCGGTGCCAGGCATCGTACTGGAACTGGCTGAAATAGCCGGCGCCAGTTCCGGCAACACGGATCGGGGTCATGGGGCGGGGCTCCAGATCTGCACGGTCTTGGCCAGCGTCCAGTCACGCACGCGGGCATCGAAGGCGAGGAAGTGCGGGGTGGTCAGGTGGGCGTCGAAGGCGGCGCGGTCCTCGTAGATCTCATATAGAAACACCGTTGGTTCGCCATCGGCGGCCACCACGACGTCGAAGACTTGGCATGCGGGCTCCATGGCCAGCGAGGTCCGCGCCTGTTCGGCGACAGCCGTCAGGAAGTCCTGCCAGTGGTCGCCGGCGATGCGGAATTCCACGGTGACGATGCAGCGGCCATCGCTGGCCTCTGAGGCGGGCATGGGCACGGGCTCCCTCAACTCTCATCCAACGCAGGGTTGGTCGGTTCGCTAGGGCTGCGCGCCGGCGTCAGCCGCGCCATCAGCCGGCGGCGGGCTCGCCTGGCCGGCGGGATCTGGCTGACGATGATCAGGATGATCAGCACCAGCAGGATCAACGACACCGGCCGCGTGACGAACGGCGTCATATCGCCTTCGGACACCATCAGGGCGCGGCGCAAGTTGGTGTCGGCCATCGGCCCCAGGATCACGCCGATGACCAGCGGCGAGATCGGATACTTCCACTCGGTCAGGAAATAGGCGGCAATGCCGATCGGCACCATCAGGTAGAGGTTGAACAGGTTCAGCCCCAGCGCGTAGGAGCCGATGACCGACATGACCGCCACCACGGGCATGAAGATGGCCGTCGGCACCTTCAGCACGCGCACCACATGGCGGGCCAGCAGCATGCCGTTGACCCACATGGCGGCTGAGGCGAGCAGCAGCACCGCGGTGACCTGCGTGATGAAGCCGGGCCGGTCGAACTCGATCATCGGGCCGACGGTCACGCCGTGGATCATCAGTGCGCCCAGCAGCATGACGGCCGGCGGGCTGCCCGGAATACCCAGCGACAAGAGCGGGATCAGCGCACCGCCGATGCAGGCGTTGTTGGCGGTTTCGGACGAGACGAGGCCCGCCGGCTCCCCCTTGCCGAAGGTTTCCGGATGGCGCGAGGTGCTCTTGGCCGCGCCGTAGGAGACCCAGCCGGCAATGTCCTCGCCGATGCCCGGCACGGACCCGATGCCGACGCCGATCAGCGCGGAGCGGACAATGTGCTTGGCGTTGCGCAGCATCGTGCC
>JANQQD010000384.1 GCA_028285185.1 Anaerolineae bacterium
AGACCGAAGAAGACATCGGTGTTGCTGCTGGCGTGCTCGATCACCAGCGTTGTCTGGTCCACCGCGATCAGGACACCGATCGGCTGGATTGCCCCGATCATGTGGATCGGCTCGGTGTCGCATGAGTTCAGGTTGACCGGACCGTTTAGCAGGGCTCTACACCTCAGTTGGCCGGATCATCATCCCAGCGCATCAGCCACTCCGCCATGCGATGGAATACCGCCCGCGCGGACCCCACCATGGCCTCTTGCGCCTCGTCCGTGTCCGCCAGTTCGTCCAGGAGCCGGCAGGCCGCCGGCCACCGCTGCGGCCCCACATCGCGGCACCAACGCCAATAGTCATTGCCGCGCGAACCCGCATCGGCAAGCAGTGTCTCCGTCGCATCACACATCACGGAACCACCCAGCATCGAGCCCTCGAAGACATAGATGATCCCGCCAAGCGCCGCAGCGCAGTCGATCGGCCCGAGGACTCCCGGCGGATCGGCCATCCAGCCGTCTTGGTCCACGCCGAGGCTCGCCAGGTCGTCCGCCAGGATCTCAGAACGCGAGACGTACTCAAAGCCGGACCGCTGGATCGAATGCGCCTCCCAAGCCCGCCGCACGGGCAGGTCGACGCTGTGATGGAAGCCGTGAAGCGCGCGCATGAGGCGCCGGTAGCCGTCCACGCCGAGGCTGCCATTCTGCAGCGCCGCGAAGGCGACGTGACCATCCAGCACATGGTGCTCGGTCATGGTTTCACGGCGCAGCACAAAGCGGAACGACTCCGCGCGCGGCCGACCTGGAACAAGAGTCGGCAATTTCCTTTCCCCGGGTGCCGGTTTCATCCCGCTGACGACATCGCCCGGCCGACCATTCCGGGCGACACCTAAAGTGTAACGCTGTGCTGACAGGCACGGCAACGCGGCTCTGGACATTGCCGACCAGAAAGGAAACGATCAGCAGGGATGAATGCCGGCAATCCACGGGTGCAGGCGCACCCACCCTCTTTCCCCCGGCCAGGCGCTTGAAACCGTCGCGGCCCCCCAAATCTCGGGCAAAGGTCATCATGACTTCGGCTTCTTCAAAGGACCAACTGCACGTCTCGCAGGCGGACGCGGGTGCCGTCGCGGCCCTGGTGTCGGCGCTCGCCGATCTCACCTTGGTGATCGACGACGGCGCCGTCATCAAGGAAGTCTTCCACAACCTCGACGCGCAGTCAGCGGCCGGGATCTCGGCCTGGAGCGGCCAACCGATCGAAGAGGTGGTGCGCGACAGCTCCCACCCGACCCTCCGCAACGTGCTCCGACGAGTGCGCCGTGGGCACGACACGTCCCGGTTCGGCGTCAGTCATATCTTGGACGGCAGGCGCGACCTGCCGGTTCAGTATGCTGCGCTCAAAATCGGCGACGACGGCAAGATCGTGCTGGCCGGCCGGGACCTCCGCCCGATCACTGAACTGCAATCTCGCCTTCTGGCCAGCCAGCAATCGCTAGAGCGAAACCATCGCGACCTGCGGAAGGCCGAGGCGCACTACCGGCTTCTGTTCGATACGGCATCGGATGCGATCATCATCGTCGATGCCATGAACGGCCGGATCCGCGAGGCCAATGCGCACGCGACCGAAGCCTTCGGCCTTGCCTCCGGCGTTGGTCTGGGCGGCCGCAAGTTCTCAGCCCTGTTTTCGAAGCCGCAGAAGTCGACGGTGCAGGCGATGCTAGCGGGCGTGCTGGCGTCGGGCACCCCGATGACCATGGTCCTTCCCGGCGGCACAAGCGCGCCTCTTTCGCTGACTGCCGAGCTGTTTCGCACGGGTGACCTTAAGCTTGTCCTCGTCCGCATCTCGAAGCCCGCGGGGGCCGCAGCAGCGCCCGAGATGGCGCTGGATGCACTGGTGCGCAATGCGACCGAGGCCATCCTCGTGACCGACGAGGTGGGACGGATACTGTGGGTCAATGAATCCTTCCTGGCGCTCGCCGATGTTCCCTTGGCCGCACACGCCGTGGGACGGTCACTGGGCGACTTCCTCCGGTGGAACGGCGTCGATCAGGACGTGCTGCTGCGAACGCTCCGCCGCAACGGCCGTGTCCACAACCTGTCCGGGACGGTGGAAGGCGCCAACGGGCAGGCGATCGGCATAGATCTTTCTGCGATCGCCATGCCGGATGGCGTCCAGCCCGGATATGGATTCGTCATGCGCCCACATCCGGCGGAGGGCAGACCGGCAGACCCCGCCAATACCGATCTGATGCGCGCCGCGGAGAACCTCGTCGAGATGGTGGGCCGCGTTCCCATGAAAGACTTGGTTCGCGGTACCACGGATGTAATTGAGAAGATGTGCATCGAAGCGGCGCTGAACCTAACGGAGAACAATCGCACCTCGGCAGCCCGAGCGCTTGGCCTGAGCCGGCAGTCGCTGTACGCCAAGATGGCGCGCCTCGGCATCGAGGTGCCGGAAGACGACGACTGGTAGCTTCGCCGCTCACCGAGCGGGGCTAGACGCGCCCAGTCCTCACTCTCGCCTGAGGATCGAGTCCACCAATGCGCGGGCCCACCATTTTGATGTGAACGAGGCCTTCAGAGCGATGGGGTCGTAGACCTCTTCCACCCAGGTCATGAAGTCGATCGGGTGTTCGGCGTTGTAGTCCCGGTAGGTCTCGAAGAAGCGGTCGATGATGCCGGTCGGTGCACCCTTAAGGTGGCCG
>JANQQD010000008.1 GCA_028285185.1 Anaerolineae bacterium
CCCGGATGGAGGCAGCCCAATGAAGATCCGCGCCCAGATCGCCATGGTGCTGAACCTCGACAAATGCATCGGGTGTCACACCTGCTCGGTCACCTGCAAAAACGTGTGGACCAGCCGGGAAGGCGTCGAATACGCCTGGTTCAACAATGTCGAGACCAAGCCCGGCATCGGCTATCCGAAAGACTGGGAGAACCAGAAGCGCTGGCACGGTGGCTGGACCCGCACCGGCGGCGGCAAGCTGCAGCCGAAGATCGGCGGCAAATGGCGGGTGCTGGCGAACATCTTCGCCAACCCCGATCTGCCGGAGATCGACGACTATTACGAGCCGTTCACCTTCGACTACGAGCATCTGCAGACCGCGCCAGAGAGCAAGGCGATGCCGACGGCACGCCCGCGTTCACTGATCACCGGCGAGCGGATGGAGAAGATCGAATGGGGCCCGAACTGGGAGGAGATCCTGGGGGGCGAGTTCGCCAAGCGGTCGAAGGACGTCAACTTCGAGGGCGTGCAGAAAGACATCTACGCCCAGTTCGAAAACACCTTCATGATGTACCTGCCGAGGCTGTGCGAGCACTGCCTCAACCCCACCTGCGTCGCCTCCTGCCCCTCGGGTGCGATCTACAAGCGCGAGGAAGACGGCATCGTCCTGATCGACCAGGAGAAGTGCCGCGGCTGGCGCATGTGCATCTCCGGCTGCCCGTACAAGAAGATCTATTACAACTGGCAGTCCGGCAAGTCGGAGAAGTGCATCTTCTGCTATCCGCGCATCGAGGCCGGGCAGCCGACCGTGTGCTCGGAAACCTGCGTCGGCCGCATCCGCTATCTGGGCGTGATGCTGTACGACGCCGACCGCATCGCCGCGGCCGCGAGCCTGAACAACGAGAAGGATCTCTACCAAGCCCATCTCGACATCTTCCTCGATCCCAACGACAAGGCCGTGCAGGCCCAGGCGCTGGCCGACGGCGTGCCCGAAGCATGGCTGGAGGCCGCGCGCAAGTCGCCGATCTGGAAGATGGCGATGGACTGGAAGGTGGCCTTCCCGCTCCATCCCGAATACCGCACGCTGCCCATGGTCTGGTACGTGCCGCCGCTGTCGCCGATCCAGTCGGCCGCCGCGGCTGGGTCCATGGGCGTCGACGGGGCAATGCCGGATGTGCGGTCGCTGCGCATCCCCTTGCGCTATCTCGCCAACATGCTGACCGCCGGCAAGGAAGAGCCTGTCGCCCAGGCGCTGGAGCGGATGCTGGCCATGCGCGCCTACATGCGGGCCAAGACGGTCGAAGGCGTGATCGACGAGGCCATTGCCAAGCGCGTCGGCCTGACGCCGCTGCAGGTCGAGGACATGTACCACATCATGGCGATCGCCAATTACGAGGACCGCTTCGTCATCCCCACCAACCACCGCGAAGCCCGCGAAGACGCCTACGACCTGCGCGGCGGCTGCGGCTTCAGCTTCGGCGGCGGCTGCAGCGGCATCACCGACGTCAACCTGTTCGCCGGCGGCAAGGTCGGCGGCGGCCGCCGCAAGATGACGGACAAAGAGCCGATGGAGGTGGCGTGATGGTGCCGGCAGGTGCGCATCGCCAAGGTCCCGTCGTCCCCGCGAAGGCGGGGACCTCGTCGGAGGGAACACGGGTGGCCGGAGATGCCCGCCTTCGCGGGCATGACGATGAATACGACCTGGGAAGCGCCACTGAACAGCTACCAGCATCGGGAACGTACAAGGCCCTCAGTGCCCTGTTGTCCTACCCGACTGAAGACGTGCAAGACGCGGTGCCGGAGATCCGCGACATCCTGCAGGCAGAGCGACGGCTAGACGCGACCACGCAAACGGACCTCGACCGCCTTCTCGACAAAATCGCCGCCGGCGATCTCTACGGCCTGCAGGAACGGTATGTCCTGCTGTTCGACCGGACGCGCTCGCTGTCGCTCTACCTGTTTGAGCACGTGCACGGCGACAGCCGGGATCGCGGCCAGGCCATGGTGGATCTCTTGGCCATGTACGAGCGCCAGGGTCTGACGATCGACGGCAATGAGCTGCCGGACCATCTGCCGGTGTTTCTGGAGTTCCTGTCCACCGTGCCGGACGCCGAGGCACGGTCACTGCTGGGCCAGCCGCTGCACGTCCTGATCGCACTTCGCGAACGCCTGGAGCGACGCGACAGCGTCTACGCGGCCGTCTTCCGCGCGCTGGAAGCCCTGGCGGCGGGCAAGCCCGAACCGCAAGCGCTGGCCAGCCTGCGGGCGGAGGAAGACGACGACCCCCACGACTTGGCGGCCCTGGATGCAGCCTGGGAAGACGCGCCCGTGACCTTCGGGCCTGAGGCTCCCGACACCGGCTGCCCGAAGGCCGCCAGCATTTTGGAACGCATGCTTGCCGGCGACGTCGCTGTTGGCGCCGGCACGTCCGATGACGGGAGGCCCCAATGATGACCGGGTACCTGAACGAATTCCTCTATGGCTACTACCCCTATGTGGCCCTGACGGTGTTCTTCCTCGGCAGCCTGGCGCGCTACGATCTGGCGCCCTACACATGGAAGACGGGCTCTAGCCAACTCTTGCGCCGCGGGCAGCTTCGCCTCGGCAGCAACCTCTTCCATATCGGCATTCTGGTCGTCTTCATCGGCCATTTCGTCGGCCTGTTGACGCCGATCGAGGTGTTCGATGCGTTCGGCATCGGCCATACGACCAAGCAGCTGATGGCCATCATCGTCGGCGGCGTTGCCGGGCTCGCCTGCCTGGCCGGCATCGGCATCCTGCTGCACCGCCGGCTTTATGATCCGCGTATCCGCAAGAACTCCAGCTTCGCGGACCATGCCATCCTTATCCTGCTGGGCGTCCAGCTTCTGTTCGGGCTACTGACGATCCCGTTGTCGCTGGGTCACCTGGACGGCAGCGAAATGGTGAAGTTCATGGCCTGGGCGCAGAGCATCGTGACCTTCCAGGGCGGCGCTGCAGCCTACGTCGCGGACACCTCGTTCATCTTCAAGATCCACCTGTTCCTGGGCCTGACGATCTTCCTGGTGTTTCCGTTCACGCGGCTGGTCCATATCTGGAGCGCGCCCGTGCGCTACATCCTGGCCCGCCGCGGCTACCAGATCATGCGCACTGCCGGTCCACGCGAGGCAGCGGAGCGGCTGACGGTTCGGCGCACGACGGCGGCGGAGTAAGCATGATGACGGCCGCCGCCGCAGCGATGCCGCCCGGTGTCTCCGTCAACGGAACACCGATCCCTCCCGCGGAAATCGCCGCTGAAGTGCAGAACCACCCGGCCGCGACGCCGCGGGAGGCCTGGCAGCGGGCCGCCCGGGCGCTGGTGATCCGTGAGCTGCTGCTGCAGGAAGCGCGCCGCCTCGCACTGAAGCCCGAACCCGAGGCCGATGGCGACGGCCGGCGGGAGACCGACGACGAAGCGCTCGTCCGTCAGGTGATCGAGCGCGAAGTCGTGGTGCCAGAGGCCGATGAGGCGTCGTGCCGCCGGTACTACGACAACAACCGGGACCGTTTCCGCAGCCCGGATCTGTTCGAACCGGCCCACATCCTGATCTCCGCTTCGGCTGAAGACGAGCCGGCCTATGAGACGGCAACCGGACAGGCCGAGGCCCTGATCGCGGTCCTGCACAAGCGTCCGGAGCTGTTCGACGTGCTCGCCCGAGAGCATTCCGCCTGCCCGTCGAAGGCCAATGGCGGGCGCCTGGGCCAGGTGACGAAGGGCCAGACGGTTCCGGAGTTCGAGACGTTCCTGTTCAACCTGGAGGAGGGGCAACTTTGCCCCGTCCCGGTGAAGACGAGTTATGGCGTGCATGTGCTGCGGCTTGACCGGCGATCGGCGGGCCGCACCCTGCCGTTCGAGGCCGTCGCCGACCGGATTGCCGGCTATTTGCGCGATGCGGCTTGGCGGCGCGGCGTGGCGCAGTACATCCAGCTGCTGGTGGGACGGTCGGACATCCAGTGCATCGACTTGGCGGGATCCGCCACCCCGCTCGTGCAATGAGGCCGGCGAAGCGGATGGCAATCAGCGGCTCAAGCGCACGGGAAGGAAGGCGGTTGATGGGCCGTAGGACGAACCACCGAATGGACGGGTGCCGAGAGGTTCCGTGATGGCGGCGACCGAATCGCTCCGCGCGTTGCAGACGCTGCCCGCCGACCTCGTGCGCCGGCCGTTGGACTTCCTGTCGGCGGACCACGTTCGCCAGCGGACGGTTTCCGACCTGATGGAGAAGTTGGCCGAAGACAGCGTGCTCGATCCGGCTGTGGCAGAGGGCGTGCTGCGCTATCTCACGGTCGATATGGCGGCCCATGTCCGCGATGAGGAGGAGGATCTCTTCCCACTGTTGCGCAAACGGTGCCTGGCGGAAGACGAGATAGAGACCGCACTATCCCTGCTGGCGGGCGAGCACACATCGGAAGAACGGCTGGCCAAGACCGTCATAGCCGGCCTGCAGCGACTGATAGACGAAGATCTGCCGGCGCTCAGCGACCCGCCCTTGCGGGATGAGCTGGTGGGCTACGCCCGGCACCTACGCAGGCATCTTGCGCTTGAGCACAGCATCCTGCTGCCCTTGGCCCGCGTGCGCCTGACGGCAAGGGATCTGCGAGAGATGGCCAAGCACATGGCCGCGCGGCGCGGTGTCAGCCTCGAGCCTCCGGCGCCCGCGTGACCCGGTCGGGGCCGATCGACTCCATGCTGCTACGGGCACGTCAGCCGTCAGCTTTTCAACTCGTGCTTGCCATCAATATAGATAGCAATGCATGGCTTGATGAATATCAATCGCCCACTCAATGTTCTCATTCATCAAGAAAAAATTCGATCAATCGATAGTTATTGATTTTCAGATATAATGGTTGTTTCACATGATACAGTATTGATATTTTGCATTGATTAGGATTTACTGGAAGAGATCATAAGAACATCGCATTGGCGGAGAGATCTGCCTTGTCGTCCCTCATTGTCGCCGCGCCCGATTCCCTGACAGGCCCTGCTTGCCGATCGTGGCAGCAACCGAAGCCGCCAGATCCCCCTCGGCCGGAGCACCTGACAGCAGATGTCCCGCACGCCGGCAGGACCGACGCAGCCTAAGCAAAGGACATGACAAACATGGCCTCCGAGAAGCAAAAACGCATCTCCGTTCTGACCATGAATACCATGGCCTTCACGGTGAACTTCGCCGTGTGGACGATGTTTTCGATCATCGGCATCAGGATCAAAGAAGAGCTTGGCCTGAACGAGACGGAGTTCGGGCTGCTGGTTGCGACCCCCATCCTGACCGGGTCGCTGGTGCGCCTGCCGCTGGGCATAATGACGGACCGCTACGGCGGGCGCATCGTCTACCTGATCCAGATGCTGCTGGTGGCCGTGGCGACCTATGGTTTGGCGTTCGCCGACCAATACTGGCAGTACCTTGTCATCGGGCTGTGCGTCGGTTTGGCGGGGGGCTCGTTCGCCATCGGCATCGCCTACACGGCCGCCTGGTTCCCGAAGGCGCAGCAGGGCACCGCCATGGGCATCTTCGGGGCGGGCAACGCGGGTGCTGCGGTCACCAACCTAGTCGCACCGACGATCGTTGTCGCACTGGGATGGCGGGCCGTGCCGGAGATCTATTCCATCGCCATGCTGGTGATGGCCGTGGTCTTCTGGTTCCTGACCTATCCCGACCCGCAGCTTGAGGAACGCAAGCGCACCAACAGCATCCCGACCCTTGCCCAGCAGCTGGCGCCCTTGGCGGAAATCAAGCTCTGGCGCTACGGGCTTGCCTACTACTTCGTGTTCGGTGGCTTCGTCGCACTGTCGCTATGGCTGCCGCGCTACTATGTCGCCGAGTTCGGGCTGGAACTCCAGGCGGCCGCCTTCATCACCATGTTCTTCACGCTTCCGTCCGGCGTCATCCGGGCGCTCGGCGGCTGGATCTCCGACAAGTTCGGCGGCGATACCGTCACTTGGTGGGTGTTCTGGGTCAGCCTCGTCAGCCTGTTCTTCCTCTCCTATCCCTCGACGACCCTGGTCATTCACGGCATCGAGCGTGATATGACCATGAACATCGGTGTCGGCATCGTGATGTTCACCATCCTGGTCTTCGTCGTCGGCATTGCGCAGGGCATCGGCAAAGCCAGCGTCTATCGCAGTCTGGCGGACGACTATCCGACGAACATGGGGGCCGCCGGTGGTCTGGTCGGCGTGATCGGCGGCCTCGGCGGTTTCACCCTGCCGATCATGTTCGGCATCGCCGCCGACGTCACCGGCGTGCGCAGCAGCACCTTCATGCTGATGTATGCCGTGGTCGGTGGTGTGATGATCTGGACGTGGCTGTCGGCCAGGGGCGAGCGCGAGGCGATCCTGGAACGCCAGCCCGGACTGCGCGATCAGCTGGCGCGCGAGCGCCTGTTCAATCTCCGCCCGTCGCGCCTGTGGCTGACCGACTGGCGCCCGGACGACGACGGCTTCTGGCAGGAGAATGGCAGGGGGATCGCGATCCGCAACCTGGTCCTGTCGATGCCGCCGCTGTTGTTGTCCTTCGCCGTCTGGACGGTCTGGAGCGTGGTCGTCATCGAGCTGCCCAGGATCGGCTTCGAGTACAGCGCGGGCCAGCTGTTCTGGCTGGCCGCCCTGCCAGGCCTCTCCGGCGCCCTGTTCCGGCTGGCCTATGCTTTCGTGGTCCCGGTGTTCGGCGGGCGCAACTTCACGGTGTTCTCCACCGCATCGCTGCTGCTGCCGACACTCTGGATGGCGTTTGCCGTGCAGGATCCGACAACCAACTACGTGATCTTCGTGGTCATCGCGCTGCTATGCGGGCTGGGCGGCGGCAACTTCTCCGCCAGCATGGCCAATATCAGCTTCTTCTTCCCCAAGCGGATCCGCGGCACGGCGCTCGGCTGGAATGCGGGTATAGGCAATCTCGGCGTCGGCCTCATGCAGGCGATCGTGCCGCTGACCATCTACGGCGGCGCGCTCGCCGTGATGGGCGGTCAACCGCAGACCCTGGCCGACGGCGAGACGACCACGCTGGTCTGGCTGCAGAACGCCGGCTTCATCTGGGTGCCGTTCATTCTGCTGGCGACCTTTGCCGCCGCCTTCGGCCAGAACAACATCCGCGACGTCAAGGCGTCGTTCCGCGAGCAGGTGGTGATCTTCAAGCGCCGACATGCCTGGCTTCTGGCGTGGCTCTACACCGGCACCTTCGGGTCGTTCATCGGCTTCGCGGCGGCGTTCCCCTATCTCCTGTCAACCCTGTTCCCAGGGTCGGGGGCGGTTCGCTGGGCGTTCGTCGGCCCGCTGCTCGGTGCGCTCGTGCGCCCCTTCGGCGGATGGCTTGCCGATCGCATCGGCGGTGCGAAGGTGACGGTCTGGACCTTTGCCGTAATGTTCCTGGCAGTGATCGGCGTGATCGCGTCCCTGCCGGCCGGGGCGGCCGACGCGGGGCCGGCATTGTTCTTCGCCTGCTTCCTGTTGCTGTTCGTGACGGCCGGTATCGGCAACGGCTCGGTCTTCGTGATCGTCCCGCATGTCTTCATGACGCTGCACCAGCAACGCGCAAAGGATCAGAACGAGGCGGCCCGCGCACAGGCGGTGACCGACGGTGAGATCGAAGGCTCCGTCGCGCTCGGCTTCACGGCGGCGATTGCGGCGCTAGGCCTGTTCTTCATCCCCGCGATGGTCGCCGTGTCGATCGAGGTGACCGGCGTCCCGCGCGGCGCCCTGGTCGCATTCGCTATCTTCTACCTGACCTGCGTGCTGATCACATGGTGGTGGTATCTGCGGCCGAATTCGGACATCCGCGTCACATGGAGGGAAACCCACAAGCCCGCGCATGGGGCAGCCGAATAGGGCGGTACCCCGAAACGGCCCGGCAGGCGGACAGAACACTGAATGGGCGCCCGGCGAAGGGCCGTATCCGAGCGCAAGCGTGAGTGGCGGTCGATCGGCAAGCCTTCCCACTAAGATCGGTCACGACTGATTCGGGTCCCTCAGAACGCCGTTCGACCGCAGCTGAGCAATCAGCGGTCCTTGCCTTTGGCGGAGGGGGCTGGCGCGACCCTGATGGGGCCAGGAACCACTTCAGCATCGGCGGGCATCACCAGATGGGCGGGCGAACAACAGATTGCGCTGTAGGGCTGGCGGATCACCGCCGGTGCTCCGTGGGTTCAGAATTCGACACATTGATGACATTTGCAGTGCAACATGGCTGGACATGCCGGATCGGCTGCCCTATATCAGGGGCTCGCCGATGCGCTGGCTTCGCTCCCTCGGGAATGACCGTTTCGTGACGGTCGAGCGTTGAAGCCGTCGGCGCTCGGGTTTATAATCATAGGTCCGATGCCGAAGGGGTCGTTTCGCGATAGCGGACGCCGATCGGCTTTTGTGTGCGGTGAGGCGGCCGATATCGCCTGATGGTTGTGGGACAAGTGAATATGGTGGGAGAAGGGATGCGCGGGCGGCGGTCCTGGTGAGTTTGTGTGTGGTGTCTTTGAGGGGCACTGGGCATGGGCGTACTGGACTGGTCTGTTGCATCCTGGATGTAGAGTAGGGTCTCGAGAGAGACCGTCGTCGAAAGACGAGAGATCGTTGAGAGACGAGGATACCTCGGGTTGTCGGTGTTGCGGTTTGGCTGTGGCTGGGCTTGTGGTGCTGGTGACTTGGGGTTGCTTGGGTCTTGGATGCACGGGTGGTGCTGGTGCCT
>JANQQD010000021.1 GCA_028285185.1 Anaerolineae bacterium
TAGAGCGCATAAGTGTCTGCCAGAAACCGGGCGAGGGACTCCACGACGGGCCCGTGGCCATGGTTCGACCCTGCGTTCATGCTGTTCACGATGCTGTCCTCCGATATGCGGGATGGCGATAACGCCGGTTGCCCATAACGTGGACATGGCCGGCCGAAGCGTCCAATCGCAAATCCGGATCGACGCAATAGGCCACACCGATCGTAGGGTTATAGGTTGCCCCGATGGACTTAGGGAGTAGCCCCGTCGTCGCCGCCGATCCATGTCTTGCGCACGCGCAGCGCGTCGTCCAGCAGCACGAGATCGGCCCGAAAGCCCGGCGCGATGCTGCCAAGCTCGGTGTCGAGGCCCAGAAAGGCGGCCGGGACGCGTGACGCCATGCGCAGCGCCTCGTCAAACGGCACAGCGCAATAGTCCATGACGTTGCGCAGGGCCGTGGCCATGTCCAGCACGGATCCGGCCAGCCGCCCCTCTTCGGTCAGGCACGCCCCGCCATCGACAAAGATCTCATCGTCATAGAGACGGAAGCACGTGTCGTCTGTGCCCACCGGCGGCATGGCATCGGTCACCAGCATCACGCGCCCGCCTTTCGCCCTGGCGGCGAGGGTGAGGCTGGCGGGATGGACGTGGTGCATGTCGGCGATGATGCCGGACCAGACGCTTGGACCTTGCAGGGCGGCGCCGACCGCGCCCGGCTCACGCGAGCCCAGCTGGCTCATGGCGTTGTAGAGATGCGTGATCCCGCTGGCCCCGGCGCGGAACGCTTCGAGCATCGTTGCATAAGAGGCCTCGGTGTGGCCGAGGCTGACGATCACTCCTGCCTCCGCCAGCCGCGCGATGGTGCCGGGCCGCACCATTTCCGGTGCCAGCGTGACCAGCGTCTTGCCACGCCGCGGTGCGGCCAGCAGGTCCAGGTCGTCGGGCTCGGGCAGGCGAATGTGCCAGGCGGCGTGCACCCCGCGCCGATCGGGGTTGAGGAACGGGCCTTCGACATGGACGCCCAGCACACCCGGTACGCCGGCTTCAATGGCGCCCTCGGTCGCGGCAATGGCCGCCGCGGTCACCGACGGCGCATCGCTGATCACGGTCGGCAGCAGCCCCGTCGTCCCGAACTGGCGATGGGCCTCGGCGATGCGCCGGATACCGTCGACCGTCGGATCGGCATTGAACAGCACGCCGCCACCACCGTTCACCTGCACGTCGATGAAGCCCGGCGCCAGCACCCCGCCGCCGAGATCGAGCCTGTCCGCATCTGCCGGGACATCCGATGCCATGACGACCGCGGCGATGCGGCTACCATCAATCAGCACGGCTGCATCGTCGCAGAAGACATCGCCAGTGAAGAGGCGAGCCCCCGTCAGCGCGCGCATGACCGCCGTGCCAGCAACAGGGCGCCCGACAGCGGATCGCCCATCGGTGCGTCGAGGTTTTCCTTCAGGCGATCCGGAAGCCAGGGGCCCATTGGTCCCACCACGCCGCCCAGCAGCGACAGGCGCCGCGCGCCGCTGGCCCAGAGGCGTTCTGCCACCTGCGCCACGTCGGCTGCCGCATTGCGTAAGATGGCCGCGGCTTCGGCATCTCCGGCGGCGCCATGCTCGAAGACCAGGGGCGCCAGACGGCCATAGTCCGCCGGCCCGGCCGTGGTCTGCCAAGCCACAACCTGCTCCGGATCGGTGTCGAATGTGGCCATCACCGCCTTTGTCAGTGCCGTAGGGTCTACAATACCGTCATGCGCCAGCAGAGCACGGCGGACGGCCGAAAGGCCGATCCAGGCACCGCTTGCCTGATCCGAAACCGGAAAGCCCCAGCCGCCGACGCGCATGACCTGCCCGGCCACCATGGCCACACCGCAAGAGCCGGTGCCCAGCACGATCACCGCACCGTCCTCGCCGCCATGGGCGCCGAGGCAGGCGATCTCCGCGTCTGTCATCAGGGCGCACGATCGGAACGGGTGCGCCCAGTTCAGAAACTGGCGACGATCCGCCGCCTGCCCGACACCGGCCAGGCCCAGGCCGGCATGGATGCGCCCCGCTGCCGTTTCCGTGAGGTCAGCGGCCTGCAGTGCATGGTGGGTCGCGGCCAGAATGGCTTCGCACGCCGCTGCCTGTCCATGACGAGGATTTGCCGGACCGGCCAAGCCTTCGCCGACCGTCACTCCGGCGGCCGTCTGCAGGCGCGCCCGGCATCGGGTCGCGCCGCCATCGATCCCCAGATAGAGCGCAGTGTCCGTCAAAGCCGCCATGCCAGTGTGTGCGCGTGTATCGACGAGATTTGCCCGCGCCGTTCGGGGATGTAAACCTCTGCGGGCGCGCACATCGAACGGAAGGACACCGCCCCTTGACGACCGAGAGCTGGAGCCCGCGCAGCCGTGGGCTGGACGCCTGGCCGGTGCGCGATGTGCTGGACGCGTTTCTTGATGGGCAGCTTGCCGGTGTTGCCGCCGTGCGCGCTGCCATGGACGAGGTCGAGCGGGCCGCCGACGGGGTGGCGGGTCGGCTGGCGGCAGGTGGCCGGCTGGCCTATGCCGGTGCCGGCACGTCGGGCCGCCTTGCCGTGCAGGATGGGGTGGAGCTGACCCCGACCTTCAACTGGCCGCAGGACCGGCTTGTGTTTCTGCTCGCCGGCGGCGATACGGCGCTCAGCCGAGCCGTAGAAGGGGCGGAAGATGATACAGGCGCGGCCGAGGTCGCAGTCGATGCTGCTGATTTGGGGCCGGCGGACGCGCTGATCGCCCTCAGCGCCAGCGGCGCCACGCCGTTTACCGTGGCGGCCGTGAAACGGGCGCGGGCGCGGGGCACCTTGACCGTGGGTGCGGCCAACAACCCCGGCACATCGCTTTTGACATCGGCCGATCTGCCGATCGCACTGATCACCGGGGCGGAGGCCATTGCCGGGTCGACGCGCATGAAGGCCGGTACCGCGCAGCGCGCGCTGCTGACCGTTCTGTCTTCCGCCGTGATGGTCCGGCTGGGGCGTGTCCATGATGGCTTGATGGTCGATGTGCGTGCAACCAACGCCAAGCTGGTGCGGCGCAGCCTCCGCATGCTGCAAAGGCTTACGGACTGCGATGAGGCAGCGGCGAGGGCCGCGCTCGACGCGGCCGGCGGCAACGTCAAACACGCCGTGCTGGTGCTGCACGGCATGGCGCCGCAGGAAGCGGCCCAGGCGCTGGCGGCTGCCGGCGGCCATCTGCGAGCCGCGCTGGCGACCCGCGGTTAGCCCGGCCAGAGGGTGGCCAGCCGGTTCGACACGCTGCGCCGCAGATCCATGATGCCGGTCTCTTTGTGGCGGGAGGGATGGACGCGGTTGGTCAACAGTGTCCAGGCGATGCCCCGTTTCCGGTCGATCCACAGGCCTACGCCGGGAAAACCGGTATGGCCGAGCGTGCCGGGCGAACAGAGGCTGCCGCCGGTCCAGGCGGCATGGCGGATCTGCCAGCCCAGCGCCCGTTCCTCCCAGTGCGGCCGGCACATCTCTGCCATTGCGGCCGGGCTCAGCAGCGAGCCGTCCAGCACCGTCGCCGCCTGGTCCAGCACTGCGTCGACCGTGCCGAACAGTCCGGCATGCCCGGCGACACCGCCCAGCGCGAACGCCGTCTCGTCATGCACCTCGCCACGCAGCAGGCGTCGCCGCCACTGGCAGTCTTCCGTCGCCGCAGTCGTCTGCGGTGGTGGTGCGGTCGAGAGGCCCCGCGGTGTAAGGTCGGCAAGTGACCCGCCGTGCCGGCGCTCCAGCACCAGCCCCAACAGGATGAAGTTGATGTCGGAGTAGACCGGCGGGCCCTCCGGCCAGGCGTGCCGCAGCACCATGGCCTTCAGCACCTCCGGCCCCCCGTCCCACTGCCAGATGGGCGCGACCGCCGGCAGGAAGGTTTGGTGCGTCAGACATTGGCGCAGGGTCAGGCTGCGCACGGGCGCGTCCGCCTGATCGGGGGCTAGGTCCGGCAGGTGCTTAGCCAGCGGATCGTCGAGATCGGCGTCGCCATGTTCCACCAGCCGCAGGACTTCCGGTGTGGTCAGCAGCACTTTGGTCAAGCTGGCGATGTCGAACCACGTGTCGCGCTGCAGTGGTTCGGGCACCGGCATCAGCGTGGCATGCCCGGCCCATTCCACGGCACGGGCGCCGTCGCGCGAGATCACGCCTAGGGCCGCGCCGGGGATCCGACCGTCCGCCACGGCGTTCGCCACCGGCTCGAACGCCCGGCGCGCTATCGCGTCGAGAATGGCCCCGGTCATGCTGCGTCCTTGGCCCGGAACAGGCGCCCGCCCGGCATCGGCCGCGGCACGCCGGTGGTCGATGGCAGGCTGAGCGGCAGCCCCTTCAGCGAGCGCACGGCAAGGAAGGCGAAGGCCTGCGCCTCCAGCGCATCGCCTTGCCAGCCGACGGCCTCGACCGGTTCGACCGGTACGGCGAGTACTGCGGCCAGCGCCGCCATGATCGTCGGATTGTGCCGTCCCCCGCCGGTCACCAGCCATCTAAGCGGCGTCTGCGGCAGGTGTTGCCGCACCCGGGCCACCGAAGCGGCGACGAACGCCGCCAGCGTCGCGGCCCCGTCGGCCAGGGGCATCCCATCTGCCAGTTCGGCCGTGAAGTCGTTGCGGTCGAGCGATTTCGGCGGTGGTGCCGTGAAGAACGGATGGTCCAGCCATCGCGCCAGCCGCACCTGATCGGCCGCGCCGGTGGCAGAGATACGCCCGTCAAGGTCGCAATCTCCAACCCCTTGCCGGCGCACCCAGTCATCCAGCGGCGCATTCGCCGGCCCGGTATCGCAGGCGATCACCGCGTCGTCGTTCCCCAGCCAGGTGATGTTGGCCACCCCGCCGAGATTGAGAACGCACAACGGCTTCGCCAGATCCCGCGCCAGCGCCTGATGATAGAGCGGCGCAAAGGGTGCCCCCTGCCCCCCGGCCGACACATCGGCGCTGCGAAAATCCCCGACCACATCGATCCCCAGCCGTCGCGCCAGCCGCGCGCCGTCGCCCAGTTGACAGGTCCGCCGCTCTTCCGGGCGGTGGTAGAGCGTGTGGCCGTGGAAGCCGATCACGCTCAATTCGCCGATGGCGATTCCGTGGTCGGCGAGGAAGCGTTCAACCACCTGTTCATGGGCATCTGTAAGCGTCCGCACGAATCCCTCTTCGCCATCCGCAGCCTGGCCGCCTGTAACCGCAAGCCTCAGGGCCTCGCACACCGTTGGCTCGTACGGCGCCGTGCCCCATGGCCCGAGAGCGGAGATCCGTTCGCCATCGCTTTCGATGACGGCGACGTCAATGCCATCCATTGACGTACCGCTCATCAGCCCGAGTGCTCTCATCGTCCCGTCGTCCATCTGTGCGCCCGACCGCGAACGATGACAGCATGGGTGCCCCTCGTGCGGCAAGCCGGCTGGATATCATCCAAGTGCAGTCGAATGAGGGCCGGAATGTCGGCGCGCGGGCGCTGGGCAGTGACGTGCAACGCGCAGCCGATCGGCGCGTTCAGAGGCCAAGACGGTAGTGCTGACATTCCGAGACGCGGCGATCCAAGGATTGCCACATCAATGGCGAGACGTGCCTCAACGCGGTTGCCGACAACCGAAGAATCGCCCCGATTGTTGCGAAACTAATCAGTATATGGCCCGGCGCGCCCGTTTGGCGCCCGGGAAGAAAACAATGGGGAGGATAGGTGATGATCCGGACGATCTTCTCTTGGCGAGATTCGGGCCATCGCGGCCCCGTCCGCTCTGCCCGGCGCACCGCCACGGTGTTGCTTGTGACACTTGCAGGGATTGGCGCCGTTGCCGCGTGCCGTACCACGGGGCCCGGCGTCACGCAGCCCAGCGGCCAGAACTGTCCCGCCGGCACCACCGGCCGGACGACGCCGGGCGGCCTGGAGGCCTGCTTCGTCGGAAGCGGCTGCGGCCCGGACCGCGTGCCGGTGCGCATCGATCGGGCCGGCGCCGACCAGATGACCTGCGGCCGCTTGGCCTTTTCCTGCGCCGGAAACGAGGTCTCTACAGGCATCGGCTTCTTCGACAACAGCCTCATGTGCATGCCCTTCGACCCCTGCCCTGGGCAGGAAGCCGTCAACACCGCCGTCCCGCAGAACGACGTCTGGCCTCTGGTGGTGCGCTGCCAGTAGCCCGCGGCCCGTACATCGATCAGAGAGGTTCCTCCGGCCGGCAGAGGCCGGCAAGCGGTCTTGTCGGCATGGTCGGCTGTCCTCACCTAATGGTCGTGGCGGCAGGCCAGGCCGCAAGGCGGTGACGCAGGGGGAACGGCATGAGCGGACGGGATCAGGGCTCTCGCATGGCGGCACCTTGGAGTGTGGCAAGCGGAGCCCTCGGAGCAATGGTGTTCGCTGCTGCGTGCGCCAAGCCGGCGCTGTCGGTCGACACCGTCATTCAGACCGAGCAGGCCACAGTCCAGGCCGAAACGGTGACGACCGGCCTCGTCCACCCCTGGGCGATCGCATTCTTGCCGGACGGCAGCGCGCTGGTGACGGAACGGCCGGGTCGGCTCAGGCTGCTGGGCGCCGACGGTACTCTCTCCGCCCCGATTTCCGGCGTGCCAACTGTGTTCGCTCGGGATCAGGGCGGGCTGCTGGACGTGGCCCTGGATCCCGACTTCACCGCCAATCGGCTGATCTATCTGAGCTATGCGGAGCCGGGGCCCGGCGATGTCAACGGCACGGCGGTGATGCGTGCGCGGCTGTCGGACGATGCGGCAAGCCTCGAAGACGGCACCGTGATCTTCCGCCAGCAGCCACAGGTGGACAGCACCAAGCATTTCGGCTCGCGCCTGGTGTTCGACGAAGCCGGGTATCTGTTCATTGCGCTCGGCGAACGGTCGGACCGGGAGTTCCGTGGCCAGTCGCAGGATCTCGACAGCCATCTTGGCAAGATCGTGCGGCTCTGGCCCGACGGCTCAGTGCCGGACGACAACCCCTTCATCGGCCAAGCCGGCGCACAGCCTGAGATCTGGTCGTACGGTCACCGCAACATCCAGGCGGCGGCCATCAACCCTGCGACGGGCCAGCTCTGGGAGATTGAGCATGGGCCCTGGGGTGGAGACGAGCTGAATATCGTGGAACCGGCGGCGAACTATGGCTGGCCCCTGGTTTCCCACGGCCGCAACTATATCGGCACACCCGTGGGCACCGGCGAGCGGACCATGGAGGGCGTGACCGACCCGATCTACACATGGTCCCCGGTGATCGCGCCGTCGGGCATGATCTTCTATACCGGCTCGGCCTTCCCCGAATGGCAGGGCGACCTGTTCGTCGGCGGCCTCGCCTCGACCGCGCTGGTGCGCCTTGAGATCCATAACGGGCGGGTGATTGCGGAGGAACGCCTGCTAGAAGATTTCTCCCGCCGCATTCGCGATGTCGCCCAGGCGCCCGACGGATCCGTCTATGTGGTGACCGACCAGTCGGACGGCGAGATCATCCGGATTAGCCCGGCGCCGTGACTCCGCAGAGGAGATCAGACTATGGGCCGAAGACCGATCGGATTGCTGACTGCGGGCCTTCTGGTCCTGTCGTCAGGCGTTGCGGCTGAGGAGCCCACGCTTGCCGGCAGCGAGTGGCGGCCGGTTGCGCTCGGCGAGCTGACGCTGCCGGAGGATGTCGACGTCTTCGTTCAGTTCAGAGGCGAGGGGGAACTGGGCGGCTTCGGCGGCTGTAATCGGTTCTTCGGCACCTGGCAGGTCGACGGCGACGCCATCACGATTGGGCCGCTTGGTGCCACGCGCATGGCGTGCCCGCCGCCGTTGATGGAGCATGAAGCGGCGCTCTTCGCCGCGCTGGAGGCCGCCAGCGGGTTCGAAAGGGATCGGATAGACCTGCGGCTGTTCGATGAAGAGGGGAACGAACTGGCTCGTTTTGCGCAGACCGACGCGGATTGAGGCGCAGCTGGTCACGCCGGGCATCCCCGCCTAGCTCGGCAGGGTCGACGCTGCGAGGGACTTGGCGCCCGCGACGGCAGCATCGGCCAAGTTGGAGACCGCCAGATCCACCGCCGCCTCATCTGGGTCCGAGCCCAGCATGTCGCGCAGACCGATGGCCACCGGCGGAGGCGGAAGGGTCGATGTCAGAAACCAACGGGCCGTGAATGCCTTTTGCCGGGCCGTCGCTTCCGGCCCGAACAACGGCGACAACAGAACGATCAAAGGCCCCTCGGCCGCCTCCATCTTCTTCTTCATCAGGGCCTTCATCCCCATGATGGGATGGACGATCTCCCACCCCAAGAGGCGCGGCGGTTCGGACCTGAAGGTGGCGATGCCGGAGCGGATGCGCGTCTTGGCAAAGGCATGAATGTGCGCCAGCGGATCGGCGCCGTCGCCGAAACCGGCCACGATGGACTGCACATCCGTTGCGAAGTGGGACAGCGCTGCCTCCACCACTTCCTTGTACAGCGCCTCTTTGCCGCCGAAATGGTAGTTGACCGACGCGATGTTGGTTCCGGCCCGGCCAACGATCTGCCGCACACTGGCACCGTTGTAGCCGGCTTCGGAGAACACCTCATAGGCGGCGTCCAGGATCCTTTTCCTCGTCTCTGACGAGTAGGCGTCGTTCCCCATGCGGATCGCTCCCCCTCTGTGACGCATTGGCCGAAGGCCCGCACCGCGGCCACAGGCGACCATGCACCGCGCGTTCCGCCGCTGTTTCAAACAGCCGATTGAAACGACGCTGGCGCACGCACTGCGTGCAATTCAGCGGTGCCGGAGAGGCCGGCATCCATTCCCAAGGGGGGAATGCCGACATAGCCTGAAAGGATCACAGTGATGTCCATAGGTGCAGTCTCGGGCGGTATGTCCGATTTCTCCAGCATGCAGGCCCGCATGCAGGACATGATGGCGCAGAAATTCGCCACTGCCGACGCGGACGGCAGCGGCGGTGTCAGCCTCGAAGAATTCGAAGGCATGCGGGCAGACAGCCCGATGGGCTCGGCAAAACCTGCCGGGGCGCCCTCTGCGGCGGAAGCCTTTGCCCAGCTGGATGCCGACGGCAATGGGGAAGTCACTTCGGCGGAGTTCGAGTCCGCGCGGCCGCCGTCGCCCGCCGGTGACTTCTCGCCGGACATGCTGGCCAGTCTGCTGCAGACGCAGGAGGTCTCGGGCCAGACGGCGACGCTGGACAGTCTGGTTGCCGCCGCCGAGACGGAGGTGAGCACCGAAGACGATCTGGTTGACGGCCTGCTGGATCTGCTCAGCGGATCAGAAGACGAGTCCGAGGACGCCTAGGTCCGATAACCTGGACCCTTGGGAGCGCATCATCCGCCGCCCGGGTCGGAGAACCCTCCGGGCGGCGCCATGGTGAGGTGGTTTGGATAGGGCTAGAGCCGCTGGCCGCCCACGTTCCGGATCGGCAGCCGCACAGATCGCCGCCGAGCCCCGCACGGCGGTCAGATCCTCTACCGACGGCGGAACAACAGTCGCCACAGGAAGTAGATCGGTGCGAGCAGGAAGACCGAGAAGTACTTGAACAGAACACCGAATAGCCCGAGCACCGCCCCGGCGCGGCCGCCACCGCGAACGCTGCGGCCCGTCATCAGGCGGGTCGACAACGCGGCCAGCCCCAAAGCGGCGACAGCGTCGCCTTCCTGGAAGTCCTGATATGCTGCGCCCTCGTTGTATCGAAACGGCGCCAACGCTGCATCCAGTGTCTGACGCCCCTGGAACCGGTTGACAGGGCCGCCCCACACGATCTGTGTGAATCCGTCCCGCGACAGCTTGAGCACGTAGGCTGCGATGAAGTAGTTGCCCTCACTATTGAGGTACCGCATCGCCCAGTAGACCGCATGTTCCTCTTCATCATATGCCGGACGGAGGGCAAAACCCGCGGCTTGCGAGGTGGTGTATCCTCTGCGCTGCCTTTCCTCGTTAGCCTCCTCCAGCGAAGAGGTCGTGAGATCGAGCACCATCTCGGCATCGAATTCGCGCCAATCCTCGTCATCGATATAGCCGACATCCAAGTGCTCGATGACGATCACTGTCTGATCGTAGATATCAAGCGCCAACGCGTTGGCGCTTTCCCATTTGTCGAGACCGGACAGCAGCGTCATGGCCCTGACCGCATTCTCGCCGTCCACCCATCGCTCGTCCCGTGACTGGCGGTAGGTTGCATTGGCGCCCGGGACCGTCTGCACAGCGGGCCCCATCTCCCAAGGCAGTGCTGCCACTTCGGCCTCCATCCTGCGGATGGCGTCGTTGTTCAGGCCCAATGCCGGAGCTGTCCAGAACAGCAGCGCAACGATGATGACCGCGCGCCGAACAGACGTGTGCATGCGAGGTCTCCCGCTCTGCGATATTCGACACTGAAGAAAGACGCACTAAGGTCGCGCAAATCGATTAAGAATGGATTTTCGTATGCGAGTTTCTCGAATACTCCTCATCTCATAGTATAGACTGTTTACGAACTTCGCCCGTTTTCGCCATCCGCGCATTCGTGCAATGCGGCCTCACCGCTACGCACGCCAGTGGGGAGGGGCCGTCGGTAACGGCACCAACGAAGCGGCTGCCGCTTGAGCGGTTCCGGCAAAGCGGGGCGTCCGGCTTGTCTGGTCCAGGCGGTTGATGCAGGCTCTTCACTGCATGCGATTTGCACGAAATTTCGCCATCGAAAGCGTCGAAGCCGGGCATGGACATTGCTGGGTGCCGCCTGGGACGCCGTGACAGTCGAAGGTGCCGCGTCGGCGGCAGACGGGCGCCAATCTCCCGCGGCGGTCACGGGCTGTTGATTTCTAGGATAGCGACCTAGCCTCTATTTCCGTGACGGGCTTGGAGAATGGGTGTGCGGCGAGACGGAGGAATTGGGCCATGCTGGTGAAGATCAAACGCGGCTGGGAATTGCCGGAATCGGCGGTGACGCCGCAGAGCGTCTATCTCAACCGTCGGCGGTTCCTGCAGGGTGCCGGCTCCGTCGCAGCCGGGGCCATGGTCGCCGGCGGCCTGCCGGCACGGGCCCGCGCCTATGCGCCGGAAGACGATCCGACGGCTGACCTTTACCCCGTCGACCGCAACACCCGCTATACGGTGGAACGCCCGCTGACGTCCTATGAGGACGCCGCAACCTATAACAACTTCTACGAGTTCGGATCGCACAAGCAGATCTGGCGCGCTGCGCAGGACCTGCCGATCCGCCCGTGGACCGTGACCTTCGACGGGTTGGTGGAAGAAGAGCGCACGGTCGATATCGATACGCTGATCCGCGCCATGCCGCTGGAAGAGCGGGTCTACCGCCTGCGCTGCGTCGAAGCCTGGTCCATGGTCATCCCTTGGTCCGGCTTCCCCATGGCGGAATTGGTGAACTATGCCCGGCCGCTGGGCAGTGCCCGCTATATCCGCATGCAGACCTTCGGCGCCGATGAGTTTCCCGAGGCGCCCGGCCTGCGCCAGTTCTGGTACCCGTGGCCCTATATCGAAGGCCTGACGATCGAGGAGGCGACGAACGAACTCGCCTTTATGGTCACCGGCCTTTATGGCGCGCCGGTGCCGAGGCAGAACGGCGCGCCGCTGCGCCTGCATACACCCTGGAAGTACGGCTTCAAATCGGTCAAGTCGATCGTACGCTTCACCTTCACCGAAGAACGCCCGGTCAGCTTCTGGGAAGAGATCCAGGGCAGCGAGTACGGTTTCTGGGCGAATGTGAACCCCGAGGTGCCGCATCCGCGCTGGAGCCAGGCGACCGAACGCGTGATCGGCACCGACGAGCGCATTCCCACGCAGCTCTACAACGGCTATGCCGAATTCGTCGCGGGCCTCTACGAAGGCATGGAAGGCGAGCGCCTGTTCATGTGATCGTGAGCCGAGGCAATCAGCCGAAATCGTCCGGACAGGTTGCGGGTGGAGCCATCGCCGCGACCTGTCCGCACATTGCGGATGCAGCCTCTTCACTGTGTCCACCCGGTTAAGATAGTTTCCCGTCTGCCGGAGCGAGGTCACGCTGCGATGCTGGCAGCATGGCACGTCCGTCCGGTCGAAGGCACGTTGTTGCGGAGGACTGGATGGACCACGGGGCCAAGCGCGTCGGCGGCATGATGCTGGCGACTGCGCTGCTTGCGGGCTGTGTCGACGGAAGGGCAGGGACAACGGGCGGCAGCCGTCCGCTTGTTTCCTCGGCAGTCGGCCAGGCATGGCAAGAGATCCCGGCGGCCGCAATGCCGCTGGCGATTGACCCGTTGCTGTTCACGAACCCGCCCGTCATTCAGCATCACCCCTCCAGAGGCGACTTCGAGGGGTACGGGCTCGCCCATTTCCGGGACGACAACGACCGCAGCATCCGGCTGGTCTACATCGTCAATGACGAGCCCCTGCCGATATCCGATCAGGAGCTGATGGATCCCAACGAGTACCAGGCCGTTGTCCTGCGAACGCAGCCGGACAACAACGATAACGTTCGTATCCTGAGCCGGGGAACGGTCCAGTTCTGGGGCAGGCCGCTGGTGTACCAGTTCACGACCGAGCGCATCTATTCTGGCCCCTTTCTGCCGCCCATCAATATCGGTACGGAAGACTACATGAGCCTTCCCGGGGCCGAGCTGAGGCAGTGTGTGAATTTCGTCTGGCACGATGCCGATTGGCTGACCATGCTGATCGGCAATATCTGTGAATACGCGAACCAAGTTCCCGAGCCGGTGTCGAACGACAACGTGGCAAGGATCCTTCAAGTCCTCAACATCCGTGTGCGGTAGCCGCCGATCTCTTTGCGGCCGTCCAGTCTGACATCATATGCTTTAGACATCGTCATTGCCGGGAGCTTCCGCGATGCCCGTCCGTGTCACCGTCGTGTCCGATTTCATCTGCCCGTGGTGCTATGTCGGCAAGGCGCGGCTGTCAGCGGCCCTGGCGGATCTGGGGGGCACCGTTCCGGCCCAGGTGCACTGGCGGCCGTTCGAACTGAACCCAGACATGCCGCCCGAAGGCATCGACCGGCGGACGTACCGGACCCAGAAATTCGGCAGTTGGGAACGGTCACTAAAGCTCGACGCCCAGGTGATCGAAGCCGCCGCGGGCGACGGCATCGTCTTCGACTATGACCGGCAGCCGCGGACGCCGAACACACGGGCTGCCCATCGGCTGGTCTGGCTGGCGCAGCATGCGGTGGACGCCACGCCGCTGGCCGACGCGATCTTCCGGGCGTATTTCACCGAGGGGCGGGACATCGGAAGACACGAAGAGCTGGCGGCGATCGCCGGTGCAGTTGGCTACGAGGCCGACCAGGTGCTGGGCTTTCTCGCCAGCGACGACGGCGTCGAAGCGGTGCGCGAGTTGGAGGCGCAGGCGACGGCCAGCGGCATCGACGGTGTGCCCTATGTGCTGATCGAGCGTGAGGCCCTGGTGGGCGCGCACCCGGCGGTCAGCTATCGTGATGCTCTGCTGCGGGCAGCCGGACGCGCTGCGGCCGAAGCTCTGGCTGACTAGCGGGGGCGCTATCCTCTCTTTCCCACCCCTTCGCCTGCCAGATCATCCAGAATCGGGCAGTCGGGGCGGTCGTCGCCGTGGCAGGCTTCAACCAGATCGGCCAGCGTCGTACGCATGCTTTCCAGTTCGGCGATCTTGCGGTCGATATGCGTCAGTTTTTCCTTTGCCAGCCCACGGACATCGGCGCTGGCACGGCTGCGATCCTGATAGAGTGACAACAGGCTGCGGCATTCTTCGACCGTAAAGCCCAGCCCGCGCGCCCGCGCCAGAAAGCGCAGCAAGTGCACGTGCCGGTCGCCATAGTCGCGATAGCCGTTGGCCTGCCGGTCGGCGACCAGCAGGCCGATTTCCTCATAATACCGGATGGTCTTGACCGGCAGGCCCGAGAGGTCTGCCGCCTGGCCGATGTTCAAGGGCGTGCTCCCTTCACGGATCTCGCGGTGTCCCCATCATGAACGCTCAGCCAACGCGCCTGTCAAAGACGGGATTCAGACATTGACAATTCGATAACTCTAGTTATATCGTCCTGTGCAGATGGGAGAGCACAGGTGAACGACGAACGGGCCAGCCAGCTGTTGTCCGCCCTCGGCAATCCGACGCGCATCCGGCTCTACCGGTTGCTGGTGCGTGCCGGCCCTGATGGGCTGACGGTGGGGGAGGTGCAGCGGCATCTGGAGGTGCCGGCTTCGACCTTGGCCCATCATTTCTCGGCGCTGGTTTCCGCCGGTCTCGTGCGGCAGGCGCGCCATGGGCGCGAGGTGCTGTGCACGGCCGACTTTCCGGCCATGGACGGGCTGATCGCTTATCTGAGTGACGAATGCTGCCTGGGCGTCGGTACGCTGGAGGAAGCGGCCGCGGCAGGTGATGGCTGATTTTTTCGCCCTAGTATTTCGACAAACCTAGTGGAGTAGAGCGATGACCAGTCTCGAGCTTGCGCAAAGCCCTTGGCGCCGGCGCTTCGCCGCGGTCGACCGGGTCTGGCTGGCCTTCGGCCTGCTCTTCTTGATCCTGGCGGCGGCCAGCCCCGACCAGGCGTGGGAAAGCGGCGTCTTCGTCGTCGACGCGGTAATTGCGACCGGAGCCTATCTGCTGCTGGCGGTGCTGATCGCAGCCTATGCCAAGGCCAGCGGCGCCGACGCGCTGATCGCCCGCGTGTTTCGCGGAAACATGGCCGGCATGACCATACTTGCGGCCCTCTTCGGTGCACTCTCGCCGTTCTGTTCCTGCGGCGTCATCCCGCTGATCGCGGCCCTTCTGGCCATGGGTGTCCCGCTGCCGCCGGTCATGGCGTTCTGGCTCGCCTCGCCGATCATGGATCCGTCCATGTTCGTGCTGACTGCCGGCACACTGGGCACCGAGTTCGCGGTGGCCAAGACCCTGGCGGCGATCGCCATGGGCCTGTTCGGCGGCTTCGGTGCGCTGGCGATGATGCGGTTTGGCCTGATCACCGGCGTGCTGCGCGAGGGCGTGGGCGACGGTGGCTGTGCGGGATCGAAGATGCGCGCGCCAAAGCCGATCCTGTGGCCGTTCTGGCGCGAGCAGGCACGCCGCAGCACCTTCGTGGGCGAGACGCGGTCGGTCTTGCTGTTCCTCGGCAAATGGCTGGCGCTCGCCTTCCTCTTGGAGAGCCTGATGCTGGCCTATGTGCCGGCGGAGTGGATCGCCTCGGCCCTTGGGAGCGACGGCATCTGGGTGACGCTGTTGGCGGTGGTGACCGGCGTGCCCGCCTATCTGAACGGCTATGCCGCGCTGCCCCTGGTCGGCGGCCTGATCGAGGGCGGCATGAATCCCGGAGCTGGCATGGCGTTCCTGGTGGCGGGTGGCGTGACCAGCATCCCGGCGGCCATCGCCGTCTTCGCGCTGGCACGGCCACGGGTGTGTGCGGCCTATATCGGCTTTGCCCTGGTCGGCAGTGTAGCCGCCGGGCTCACCTACGGGGCGCTGGTCTGACGGTCAGCGGCGGGGTTCACGGACGATCTGAAGCGCGATCGATCGAATTCCGGGCGGTATCGGGCATCGTCCTGGGCCCGATACCGCCCGCATGATTCTTGATGAGACCCCTGATGCAGGATGAAGACCTTAATCGAATCAAGGTCTTTGACCGGATGCATACGGTTATTCTAGTCTGAACCGGTTGGCGCACTACCGTCGTAGTGGGACCCGTCGGACAGGCAGCATGGCGATGATCGCCCTCCTTTCCTGGTTGAGACACAGCAGGATCGCGCTCTTCCATCAACCGGCCGGCGCCGCGCGCCGATGACCATGGCGGCGCCATCGAAGATTTTGCTGGTGGAAGACACGCGCTCGCTGTCGGCGCTGTATGTCGCCTGGCTGACGGCAGAGGGCTTCGACTGCGCGGTGGTGGAAACCGGTGCAGCGGCCCGTGAAACGCTGATGCGCGACCACTATCAGCTCGTCCTGTTGGACCTGCAATTGCCCGACATGGATGGCATGGAGATCCTGAAGCTGGTCGCGGACGATGCGCTGTCGGTCCCCGTCGTGGTGATCACGGCCCACGGGTCCATCAACACCGCAATCGAGGCAATGCGCCTCGGCGCGCATGACTTCCTGGTGAAGCCCTTCAACGAGAAGCGCCTGGTGACGACGGCGCGCAATGCGATCACCGTCGGCGAACTGCAGGAGCAGATGGACCGGCTGCGCGACGAATTCGGCCGCGACCGGTTCCATGGCTTCATCGGCCGGTCGCTGGCGATGCAGGGCGTCTATCGCACCATCCAGTCCGTCGCCAAATCGGTGGCCACCATCTTCATCACCGGCGAGAGTGGCACCGGCAAGGAGATCTGTGCCGAGGCGATCCACCAGGCAGGCCCGCGCCGCGATATGCCGTTCGTGCCGGTGAACTGTGCCGCGATCCCGCGCGACCTGATCGAATCCGAGCTGTTCGGCCACCTTAAGGGCTCGTTCACCGGCGCCATCGCCGATCGGGACGGTGCGGTGACGCGGGCCGACGGCGGTACGCTGTTCCTGGACGAAATCTGCGAGATGGATGTGGCGCTGCAGACCAAGCTGCTGCGCTTCCTGCAGACGGGCCAACTGCAGCGTGTCGGCGGCGACCGGCTGGAGACTGTCGACATCCGCGTGATCTGCGCCACAAACCGCGATCCGCGGGAAGAGGTGCGCGCGGGGCGTTTCCGCGAGGACCTGTTCTTCCGCCTCTACGTCGTGCCGATCCATCTGCCGCCTTTGCGCGAGCGCCAGGAAGACGTGCTTGAGATCGCGGAATCCCTGCTGGAAGACTACGGGCGGGAGGAGGGCAAGACCTTCACCGGGTTCTCGCCAGAGGCCGCCGAAGCGCTGATCGCGCATCCGTGGCCCGGCAATGTCCGGGAGCTGCAGAACGCCGTGCGCAACATCGTCGTGCTGGGCGAGGGACCTGACGTGACCTTCGACATGCTGCCGGCGGCGGTCACGGCAGGCATCACGGTTCCGGATACGGGGCGGCTGACGAACGGCCGGACACGGCGAAACATGCCGGCCGACGCCCCGGTGATCGCCCTTGGGCGAGAGTTGTGGGAGATTGAGAAGGACGCGATCGAAGGCACGATCGCGCTCTGCGGCGGCAGCATTCCGAAGGCGGCACGCCTGCTCGGCATCAGCGCGTCGACGATTTATCGCAAGCGCCAGGCTTGGGAGACGGGCGAGAAACTGCCGTCTTAGCCGCAGGCAGGACCGCCGGTTACGGCGTCTGTGGCGTCGTGAATGCGTGCCTTAAGACGGCCGCAGAATCGGCTATGGTGTCGGCCCTCTGAAATCGTGGGGCCGCGCAGATGATCCTCAGCACACTCGAATATGTTCCGGGAAAGACCGTGACGAGCCATCTTGGCATCGTCCAGGGCAGCACTGTCCGTGCCAAGAATGTGGGGCGGGACATCCTGTCCGGTCTGAAGAACCTCGTTGGTGGTGAGCTGAAGGCCTACACCGAACTCTTGGGCGATGCGCGGGAGGAATCACTGCAGCGCATGCAGCAGCAGGCCCAGTCCATCGGCGCGAATGCCGTGCTGAATGTCCGCTTCGCGACCTCTTCCGTGGCCCAGGGCGCAGCGGAGCTGCTGGCCTACGGCACGGCCGTGGTGGTGGAGTAACCGGCCCATGCTCTCCAGCCCGCTCTTCTGGCAGATCGCCATCCCGGTTCTGCTGATCGTGCTCGGGTTCCTGGTCGGCAGCGGGCGCGAACGGGCCCACTACCGCTCCATCCTGGCGCGCGAAGACGCGATGCGCGACCTGCCGATCATCTCCATCCGCCGCGTGCCGGAGGATCTGCCCGATCTGGGGCCTGCGCCCGATACCCGCATGGTGCGGGGCAACGCGGTCATCTCCGTCGACTATTTCAAGCGCTTTCTGGCCGGTCTCAGGATGCTGTTCGGCGGCCGGGTGACGACCTATGAGAGCCTGGTCGACCGGGCACGGCGCGAAGCACTGTTGCGGATGCGCCAGCAGGCGCGCGATCTCGGCGCGCGCATGATCGTCAATGTCCGCATGGAAACGGCGTCCATCTCCAAAGGGGGCGGCAGCGCCATTCGCTCGATCGAAGTGCTGGCCTACGGCACGGCGGCGATTCCGGCCGGCAGCGGGCGCATATCCTGAGATACGAGAATCCCAAGATCCCGGAGGGGATCAACGTCAGCCGCCGCAGCGTCTGGCGTGAGCTTGCGGTTCTGACGGCGGGGGCTGCGGCCTTGTTCGCGGCGCTGTTTGCCGCCGCACTCTGGCTTGGCGGCCACATCGCGGCCTGGACGCCGTTCGCCTGGGAACGGGCGCTGGCGGACACAGTGCTGGACCCGCCCGATGTCGAAGACCGGAGGGCGGTCGAGTTGCAGGCCCTGGCGGACAGGCTGGCTGAGCATATGGACTTGCCCGACGGCATGACGGTGACTGTCCATTTCGTAGATGACCCCTTGGTCAACGCGCTCGCGACGCTGGGCGGGAACATCTACATGTTCCGCGGCCTGATCGACCGCCTGGGCAGCGAGAACGCCCTGGCGACGGTGCTGGCGCATGAGATCGCCCATGTCCGCTACCGTGATCCGGCGCGCGCCCTCGGCGGCGGCCTGCTGGCCGGTCTCGTCATGTCCGTCGTGTTGGGCAACACCTCGGGCTGGGGGGAAGAGGCGATCGGCGGCAGCGGCCGGCTGATCCAGCTGCGCCATGGGCGCGACGCGGAACGCCGGGCCGACAGGGCTGCGCTGGCGGCCGTCGCGGCGGAGTACGGCCACGTCAATGGCGCCACGCATCTGTTCGAAGCCCTGCTGTCCGTCTCCGCCGCGCGCGAGGAGGATACGCCGGCCATCCTGTCGACCCACCCGATGACGCGGGCGCGCATCGCCGCCGTCCGGGCGCTGGCAGAGGCCGAAGGATGGGCTACGACCGGGACGTTGACGCCGTTGGGACAGGCGCTTTCGGCATCCTCGCCCAACTGACGCCACGCTCTTCACCGTTGATGAAGTTCAGGCGGGCGGTAGGAGCATCGGCAATGAGTCTATCAGCAAAGGCATGTCTGGGCGCGGCCGTTACCGCCGCGTGCGTTGTGGCTGTCGTCGCGCCCGCTGCCGGCCAGACGCTCAGCCGGGAATACTTCCTCGGCCTCTGGAGCTTCGACGGCACTTGCGCCAGCGGTTGGGGGATGGGCCTGCAGGCGGACGGTGCTGTCTGGTACGACGAATGGGGCAGCGGGCTGTGGATTCTTCAGGACGACACCATTCGCATGATCCTGCAGGAAAGCGAGATGGGCATGGACGAGGTGCTGGACGTACTGCCGCTGACCATCGAGATCGAGACGGCGGACAAGGACGGGTTCACGGGCCGCTACCTGGAGGACGGAGAGCCGGTTACCGCAACGCGATGCGAGTGACCGTCTTCGCCACGGAGGGGCCGTCCCGAGCGGTCATCAAACCTCTTCTCATTTCCGCCACATCTTAGTGGCGTCTCTTCAGGATCGTGTGCCTTTCGACCAGCCCTGGTGCCTTCCGGCTTTCGTGATTGGCCATCTCCAGCCCACCCAAGCGAACGGACCTATCCGCCATGACGCCGACCCGATCCTGGACCGGACCAGCCCTGCTTGCAGCCGCGCTTGCGCTCTCCGTCACTCCGGCCGCGGGTCAGCCCGCCGGCTTCGAAGCTCTTGGCGGCGTCTGGCATGAGAATGACTGGGTGTCCATCGAGATCGGGCCCGAGGTGGTCACGACAATTACGCCGGACAGCCGCTGGGTCATGGACCCGGCGTCCTGCCCCAACGCGTTCGAGCACCAGTTCCAGGCGCGCACCCGCGCCGACTTTATGGAGTTCTTCGGCCTGGACAGCAGCGACCCCTATGGAGGCCTGATCGATGATGATGGCGCTTCCATCAACGATCAGGTACTGGCCGCATGGCCGGCCGGCGACGGGACCGTGAACACGCTGTGGTCGTACTGTGCTGCCGAACTGCATGGCGGCAGCTTGTATTTCCTGGACGACAATGGCGGGCTGACCGCCGTTCGCTACGGCGACGGCATTGCCGAACTGGTGACATTCAGCCGCGATGTGCCGCCGCCCTCGCATGACTCGCTGTCCTTCTACCAGCGCGAAGAAGTGCAGACGGCGCTACAGCGACTCGGTCATTACGGCGGCGCCATCGACGGCATCTTTGGCCCTGGCACGGAGGCGGCGATCATGGCCTATCAGAAGTCGGTCGGCGAAGAGGCGACAGGCATTCTCACCCGGCAGCAGTTGGACGGGCTGCTATATGGGCCGTGACTGCGGGGGCCATTCCCCGCCGGGCTCAGAGAAACTGGCCGCCGCGACGGTCCGCGCGGCCGTCCTGTGAGAGGGCTTCCAGACCGTCCGTCGATCGAACGCCGACAGCCTCGAAATTGCGCGCAAGCCACTCATCCGCTGCCCGATAGCCGACATCGTGCAGGTGCTTCAGAAAGGCCCATTCGGCGTTCATCTTTGACGAGACGCTGAGCGGCCGCAGGTCGTCCTCGGCATGGATGCGGTGAACGCGCATGCGCCGGAATTCCTGCGACGGCAGCGCATCGCGGTCCAGCAGCCTGCCGATCTGGTCCAGCGCGCGAACGTCCCTCAGCAGGGCATCGTTGAAGGCGATTTCGTTGACCCGGTTCAGGATGTCGCGTGCCGATTTCGGCGTGTCCTGACGCTCGATCGGGCTGACCTGGACGAGAACGATATCCTCCGCAGCGCAGTCTTCCACCAGCGGAAACAGGCTGGGATTGCCGGTGAAGGCGCCGTCCCAATAGTCTTCGCCGTCGATCTCCACAGCCTTGAACAGGAACGGCAGACAGCCGGCAGCCAAGACCACATCGGCATCGATCTCGCCGTTGCGGAACACCCGGGGCCTGCCGGTGCGCACATTCGTGGCGTTCACGAACAGCTTCACATCGGTGCAGGCGCGCACCGCCGCGAAGTCCACGGTCCGCAGCAACAGGTCCCGCAACGGATTGATCGCAAAGGGGTTGACCTCGTAGGGGCTGACCATGCGCGAGACCAGATCGAACAGCACGAAGCCGGGCGAATGGTCCAGGCTCCAGCCGCCGGTCAGCAGATCGACGGGCGTGCGGCGCGCCGGGCTCCAGCTCGCAGCACGGCTGACCTCGTGCCAGAACCGGTCGAGCGCCGCGCGGGCACCGGTACGGCCCCCGTTCGCCAGTCCCGCTGCCATGACCACGGCCGTCATGGCGCCACCGCTGGTGCTGGCCACCGCTTCGACCGTCAGCCGGTCTTCCTCCAGCAGCCGGTCCAGCACACCCCAGGAAAACGCGCCGTGGGCGCCGCCGCCTTGCAACGCAAGACTTACCGTCTTACCCCCGCGGCTCTGCCCGGCCGCTTGGTCCTTTCGGGCCATCCCTCTCCCTCTCCGCCCGCGACCCGGATTTCGTCCGGGCAAACCCGCGTGCACAAGAGATCCAGTTTGGCCCCCGCAGACGGCCTCTGCCAAGCAAATGAACAATCATTTGCCGACAATTGAAACTATCCAAGCTGAATAAGGCCGTATGGGGCGCCGGCCGGCGTCTCCGCCAGGCCCGCGCCCCGCACTGTTCGGCTGCCGCCGATGTGCTTGGCGGCAGACAATACCGACTCAGCCGGCCTGGCCGTACAGCTCGGCCACGTACTCCCAGTTCACGAGGCTGTTGACCCAGGCCTCCAGATACTTCGGACGCGCGTTGCGGTAGTCGAGATAGTACGAGTGCTCCCACACATCGCAGCCCAACAGGGCCACGCCGCCATAGGCGATCGGGCTCTCGCCATTGGGGGTCTTGGTCACGGCCAGCTTGCCGTTGTTCATGGTCAGCCAGCACCAGCCCGAACCGAACTGCGTCACGCCGGCCTGGATGAACTGCGCCTTGAACTCGTCGACGCTGCCGAAATCCTCCGTCAGCTTGGCTTCCAGCTCGCCCGGAATGGACCCGCCGCCGTTCGGCTTCATCCACTTCCAGAAATGCAGGTGGTTGAGGTGCTGGCTGGCATTGTTGAACAGGCCGGTGAGCTCCGGCTTGCCATAGCTGGCCTGGACGACCTCTTCCAGCGTCTTGCCCTCCAGCCCAGTGCCCTGGACTAGATTGTTGGACTGGGTGACATAGGCTTGGTGGTGCTTGCCGTGATGGTACTCCAGCGTTTCGGCACCCATGAAGGGCTGCAGCGCATCTTGCGCGTAGGGGAGCGGCGGTAGTTCGAAGCTCATGTCTCTGACCTCTTTCCTGTCGGTAACCCGTCTTCGGTGCTGCTGTTTGGTCTTTGTCATCTCACCCGCCGGCGACCGCCGAGGGTTTTCCCGCAAGGGTCTTTCGCCTTTGGGGGTCGCTGGTATTTAAGCGTTCCGGTCAGCGCGGGCAATCGGCCGTCACAACGCATTTGGCCCGCCTTGCCAAGACCCGGGATGGCGGCATAGCCTCGCCCTCTCAACCGGCGCTATTGAGGGCTGCGATGGCAGGCCAGACGCCCTCTTCCATTGCCGCCCG
>JANQQD010000022.1 GCA_028285185.1 Anaerolineae bacterium
GGCCGGTTGCCGCAGGCATGTGTCGGGAGCATTGCGGGTCTGTGACAGCGGACCATGACTGAATCCTTGTCCCCGCCTGCAAAATCGCTACAGTCGCCCTGCCTAACCGCGGAGCGAGACCGGATTGCGGGGCTGTGACCGGCAAGAGCAGCTATAGTTACGAAGACCTCCTGCAGTGTGCCCATGGAGAGCTGTTCGGTCCCGGCAATGCGCGTCTGCCATTGCCGCCGATGCTGATGTTCGACCGCATCACGCATATCTCCGACAAGGGCGGCAAATACGGTAAGGGAGAGATGAGGGCCGAGCTCGACGTGAAGCCGGACCTTTGGTTCTTCGCTTGCCATTTCGAGAGCGACCCGGTGATGCCGGGATGCCTGGGGCTCGATGCGCTGTGGCAGCTGCTGGGGTTCTTCCTCGGCTGGAGTGGGGCCGTCGGTCGTGGTCGTGCGATCTCGGTGGGCGAAGTCCGGCTGACGGGGCAGGTGTTGCCGTCATCCCGTCTGGTGACCTACCACCTCGACATCAAACGCGTGATCCAGAGCAGGCTCGTGCTGGGCATCGCCGATGCCGTCATGCATGCCGACGGCGTCGGCACTTACGAAGCCAAAGACTTGCGGGTAGGGTTGTTCACATCGATCGATGAATTCTCGTCCGACGAGTAAGGAAACCGCGATGCGACGCGTCGTCGTCACTGGGCTGGGCATTGTCTCCAGCATCGGCAACAACTCCCAAGAGGTCCTGGGCAGCCTGTTCGACGGGCGCTCGGGCATCAGCGCGGCCGGTGACTACAAGGACCTCGGCTTCCGCAGCCAGATCCACGGCGACATCAAGGTCGATCTGGAAGGGGCGATCGATCGCAAGGTCCGTCGTTTCATGGGCGATGGCGTGGCCTACAACTTCTTGGCCATGGAACAGGCGCTCGCCGATTCCGGGCTGGAGCCGCACGAGATCAGCGACGAGCGCACGGGCCTGGTGATGGGCTCAGGCGGGCCGTCGACCCGCAATCTTGTCGCCGCAGCGGACATCGCGCGCGAGAAGGGGCCAAAGCGGGTCGGTCCCTACATGGTGCCGCGCGCGATGAGCAGCACCAACTCCGCCGTTCTGTCCACGCATTTCAAGATTCGCGGGATCAACTATTCCATCAGCTCGGCCTGCTCCACCTCCGCACACTGCATCGGCAACGGGGCGGAGCTGATCCAGTGGGGCAAGCAGGACATCGTGTTCGCCGGCGGCGGTGAGGAGCTGGATTGGACCCTGTCGGTCCTGTTCGACGCCATGGGCGCCCTGTCCAGCAAGTACAACGATCAGCCCGCCAAGGCCTCGCGCCCCTTCGACAAGGCGCGCGACGGGTTTGTGATCGCCGGCGGCGGCGGTGTCGTCGTGCTGGAAGAGCTGGAGTATGCCCGCGCCCGGGGTGCAAAGATCTATGCCGAGCTTGTCGGGTACGGGGCCAACTCCGACGGCCATGACATGGTGCAGCCGTCCGGCGAAGGGGCGGTGCGCTGCATGAAGATGGCCATGGATGGGCTGGACTGCCCGATCGACTACATCAACGCCCATGGCACTTCGACGCCGGCGGGCGATCCGGTGGAACTCGACGCGATCCGGCAGGCTTTCGGCGAGCGGATCCCGATGATCAGTTCGACAAAGTCGCTGACGGGCCATTCGCTGGGCGCGACCGGCGTGCAGGAGGCGATCTATTCCATCCTGATGCTGCAGAACGATTTCGTCTCGGCATCGGCCAATATCGATGAGCCCGACCCCGCATGCGAGGGACTGCCGATCGCCTATGAACGCAAGGACAACGCCGGACTGAACTGCGTGATGTCCAACAGCTTCGGCTTCGGGGGCACGAACGCGTCCCTGGCCTTCAAGCGTTATGCCGCTTAAGGAACCGGTGAGCGAGCCCGTCGTGGCCACGGAAATGGCCCCTCGCACCGGCACGTTGATGCAAGGCCGGCGCGGCTTGGTGATGGGAGTGGCCAACAGCCACTCCATCGCCTGGGCGATCGCGCGGCGGCTCTATGACGAGGGCGCCGAACTGGCCTTCACCTATCAGGGCGATGCCATCCTGAAACGGGTGGAGCCGCTGGCCCAGACGGTGGGCGCCGACGCCATCCTGCCTTGCGATGTGGAAGACGAAGCCGCCATGGACGCGGTCTTCGAGCGCTTGGCCGCCGATTGGGGCAGCCTGGACTTCCTGGTCCACGCCATTGCCTATTCCGACAAGGAAGAACTGAAGGGCCGCTATCTCGATACGACGGAAGAGAACTTCCTCAGGACGATGCGGATCTCCTGCTATTCCTTCACGGCGCTGGCGCAACGGGCCGTACCGCTGATGCCCAATGGCGGGAGCCTGCTGACGCTGACCTATATCGGGGCAGAGCGGGTCATGCCCAACTACAATGTCATGGGCGTCGCCAAGGCAGCGCTGGAGGCCAGCGTGCGGTATCTGGCGGCCGATCTCGGCCCCAACGGTATCCGTGTCAACGCCATTTCCGCCGGGCCAATGCGCACCCTGGCCGGCAGCGCGATCGCCGATGCCCGCTATGTCTTTAAGTTCAACCAGATGCACGCGCCGCTGCGCCGCACCATCTTGCATGAGGAAGTGGGCGGTGCGGGCCTTTACCTGCTGAGCGATCTCGCCGGTGGGGTCACCGGCGAGATCCACCATGTCGACAGCGGCTTCCACGCCATCGGCATGCCGGCCGCGCCGAAGAACGGGGCAGAGCCCGAGACGCAGTCGTAAGTAGGGCGTCCAGCTCGGATTGCGGTTCGGAAGCTCGATAGGATCCTGTTGCGGATGACCGGCCGCCCGCGGCCTAGAACCGGACGAACGGGTTGAGCAGGCGCCCGATCGGGCCAGTCAACTTCAGCGGCGCGTCGGTCACCACAAAGCAGATGCAGTCTTCATCCGCGTCGGCGACAGGACGATGTTCCACTTCCGGGTCTGACACGGCGATGTCGCCCCGCACGAAATGGCCGCGGTTGTCGCTGAAGCCACCGGAGAGGACCAGCGTCATCTCGCTTCCGTGGTGGGTATGCCGCGGCACCGCGACACCTGCACCGATGCGCATCAAGCGGCTCTTTGCCGGGCTCGTGCAGATCGGCACAGCCGCCTCGTCCAGGCCGCGCATCACCGGCTTCCACACAACGTCTTTCAGGTCAGTCGCCAGATAGCTGCGCAGCGGCTCCGGCAACACGATGTCTTCGTGCCCGCGCGGCGCCACCCTGGGAGCCATTTCAACAGCAGGCGTCGCGTCATCCAAGCGTGCCAGCACGGCCTCGAGGCCGTGCTCATCGACTGCCGTTGGCGCGATCTCGTCCAGCAAGGCACCGCCGACCGCATCGTAAGCCTCAACCACGGCGCGGCATTCCGGGCACAGCGCCAGATGCGTGGCAATGATCAACGCCTCCGCCTCGCCGCACGATCCGGCGGCGTAGTCCATCAACAACTCTTCACTCAAATGATGAGTGGGGCTCAAATGATGAGCCGGCACGGAGGCGATCCCGTTCGGTATCCTGCGTGTCATTCTTCTTCTACCTTCAAGCCCTTCCTCAGTTTCGTCAAAGCCAAGCGGATGCGTGATTTGACGGTTCCGAGGGGTAGATTGCTCGCTTCGGCGATGGCGCTGTGAGGTTTGTCGTCAAAATAGGCCATCCGAAGTAATTCTCGCTGTTCCTCCGGCAAGTCGTTCATCGCGGCCCTGAGACGTTTCGCCGCCTGATCGACCTCGATGCGGCTGTCGGCCGACATGGCCTCAGCCGGTACCAGCGCCGGATCGTCCGGGTCGTATTCCGGGCGCCGATTGCGGCGGAACGCATCGATGCGCTTGTTCCGCGCAATGGTGAAGACCCAGGTGCTGGCGCTGGCCTGTGACGCATCGAACGTCTCGGCCCGGCGCCAGACTGTGATCATCACCTCCTGCGCGATTTCTTCCGCTGCCCCGGCTTCGCAGCCCGTGCGCAGCAGGTACGCCTTGATGCGCGGCGCGAAATACGCAAACAAGGCGGAGAAAGCGGTCCGGTCCCGCGATGTCGCGACCGCTGTCAGAAGGTCCGTCAGCGGCGGTTCGCTACCGTTGGTGGGCGGAACCGATTGATCTTGCTCGGTCATGCGTCCATTGAACGGCATAAGCATCATGGCCACAACCCGGGATGGGCGGGCTGTTCTGGAGATGCCGATACCGGCTGCGGGGGGCTCGACCTGGCGCATGTCATTTGGTACGGAGCAATCACGGCGGCGGATCACACGGAGATGCCGCAAAATTGACCAATAAGCCGCCAAAAGTCCGATCGGCCAACGACGGGCCTTACGGCGACAGCCGCTCGGCGGTCCTCGATCGGCAATGAACCAAGACAGTCAACCACGATGGCATGGGACGGGGTGATGGCGACGGTAATGCTCAGGCGCGGTCTTTTCGGCGTTTTCGGCGTGGCGTTGGCCGCGCTTGTCGCGGTGTCCGGCATGCGACCAAGTTTGGCGCAGGACGAGCTCGAGTATCTCGGAACCCACAGAGACTGGCACGCGTTCAGCTTCATCGAGAACGGCAGTCGCGTGTGTTACATCGCCAGCCGGCCGACGCGGGACGAGGGCAACTACACCAGCCGGGGGGATATCTTTCTTCTGATCACGCATCGGCCCGCCGAGAATTCGCGCGACGTGGTCAGCTTCATCACCGGCTACACCTATCAGCCCGACAGCGAGGTCGAGGTCACGATCGGCAGCCAGCAGTTCCGGCTGTTCACCAACAACGATACGGCCTGGGCCTACGATGCCGACGACGACAGGCGCATGGTCCAGGCGATGATCTCCGGCACGACCATGGTGGTGCGCGCCACCTCCAACCGCGGCACCCGCACGACCGACACGTACAGTCTGCTGGGCTTTACCGCTGCCCGGAACCAGATCAACGAACTCTGCGGAGCGTAGCTGCCAGCCGGGCCGACTGGTCGGCATTGCCGCCAAGCCCCATATCGTGTGAGCGATGAGCGTCCTCAGCCACACCAACGTCTTCGAACCGCCGACCCCTCTGGATGCGCAGGGGCCGCGCGAACTCGTCGGGCTCAGCCGCCACGAGCTGGCGGAAGCCGTCGCCGCATTGGGCGAGCCGGCGTTCCGGGCCCGGCAGCTGTGGCGTTGGATCTATGGGCGCGGCGTCACTGATTTCGCCGTCATGACCGACATCGCCAAGGCCCTGCGGGTTCGGCTGGCGGAGCATTTCACCATCGGTCGCCCCGGAGTGGCACGAGGACAGGCCAGTGCCGACGGCACACGCAAATGGCTGATTCGCCTGACCGACCGCCATGAGGTCGAAACGGTCCACATCCCGGAGGAAGATCGCGGCACGCTTTGCGTGTCCAGCCAGGTGGGCTGCACGCTGACCTGCCGTTTCTGCCATACCGGCACCCAGCGGTTGGTGCGCAACCTGCAGGCGTCCGAGATCGTCGGTCAGGTGATGCTGGCCCGTGACGCGCTTGAAGACTGGCACACGCCGGATGGCGACCGCCGCATCTCCAACATCGTCATGATGGGGATGGGCGAGCCGCTCTATAACTTCGACCATGTCGCCAAGGCGTTGAAGATCGTGATGGATGGCGAGGGCATCAGCATCTCGCGCCGGCGCATTACGCTGTCGACGGCCGGCGTGGTGCCGATGATGCACCGGTGCGGAGAAGAGCTTGGCGTCAATCTCGCCGTCAGCCTGCATGCCGTCACCGATGCGCTGCGGGACGAACTGGTGCCGCTGAACCGCAAGTATCCGATCGCCGAACTGATCGGCGCCTGCCGCGACTATCCCGGCCTCAACAACGCGCGGCGCATCACATTCGAATACGTCATGCTGCGCGACGTCAACGACAGCCCCGCCGATGCGCGGGCGCTGGTGCGGCTGATTCGCGGCATTCCGGCCAAGATCAACCTGATCCCGTTCAATCCTTGGCCGGGTTCGGCGTACGAGTGCTCAACCGCCGAGGCGATCGACCGGTTCTCGAAGATCGTGCTCGATGCGGGGTATGCGAGCCCGGTGCGCACACCGCGCGGGCGCGACATCCTGGCCGCCTGCGGCCAGCTGAAGTCTGCCAGTCAACGCCAGGGCAGCGCGGCCGCGGCAGCCCGCCGGCAGGCGGCGGCACGCCAGGCCGCGACTGGATAGCGGCAGACCCGAAAACGGACGATCCGCGATATGATCGAAACGCTGGAGTCGTTTGCCGCGTCGCCGGACGGGATAGCCTACTTGTTCCAGATTCTGGCGGTATGGCCTTTCTGGCGCGCATATTCGCGGGCCGGTCTGCGGCCCTATCTCTGCCTCGTCGTTCTGATCCCGCTGGTCGGATTGGTGGCAGCGCTCGGCGTGCTGGCCGTCTCACGCTGGCCCGCCGCCGCGGACAGGGGATAACGGGCCAATGGCATTGCTGTCGGGCCTGGAGCCCTGGCTCTTCAACCTGATCATGGGCCTCCTGATCGTGGCGACGATGGCCTTCGGCTCGATTGTGTTGGTGAAGGCGCGGATCAGCCCGATTTGGGTATTCCTGTTGCTGATCCCCTATGTCGGCCTGATCGGTCTGTGGCTGTTCGCCTATGCCCGCTGGCCGAGATTCGATCCACAACGGGACAAGCCGCGCTAACCACCGGCCTGGATCAGTGCGACGATGGAGCCGGCGATGGTCCCGACCTTGTCCGATCGAGTCTGCGACAGGCGCACCAGGGCCGAGAACACGGCAGGATGCCGCCGTGCATTCGACGTCAGCGTCTCATGCGCGATGACCGCCATTGTCACCTCGATCAGGGCGCGCTGTTGCGACTCCAGTGTCAGCGCTGGAAATTCGCGCGGTAGCCGAAGCTCCGGATTGTCTTCCCAATAGGTCAGGGACTCGGCGACCTCGGTGATGTACCCCTCATCGCCGGTCGCAAAGAAGGAAACCCAGAGAAGGTCGATATCGAAGTGGCTGGTCGCGCGCAGGTTTGGAAACGGGTAGGGGACGGCATTGCGCACCGCGGCCAGCGCGTCGGGCGCCAGCAACCCGGAGGCTTCGATGGCCTGCAGGCCAGCGTCGGATGTGGGCGCGGCCGACGTGGCGATGGCCAGCCCGCCCACCAACGCGTTGGCGTAGCGGCCGCCGGCCACAAGCCGTGCCGCCAGCGGCTCCACCAGTTCCGGGCGCTCATGCAGGACATGCGCGAAGAAGGTGGTGAGGATGGCCATCCCCTGGGTCTCGGCCGATTCGCGCTCCGCTTCCACGAAGGCGCTGACATCCAGCGCCACCAGCCGCTCCACCGCCTCGCCGGGCCGCGGATCCTGGTAGTAGGTCTCGATGAAGGTTGCCAGACCTTCGGCCGTCATCGGCTGCGCTGGCGCGCTGCCTGCGCCTGCGAGCAAAGCCAGGGCCATAAGGCTCGCCAGCCATCGGGCCCATCCTGGCTGTCGGGAAGGGGCGGGGCGTCTCGGCTCCATGGGTTTTTCGTCGCCTCCGTCGGGGGGTGCAGCCCTCAGCGTTACGATGACATGGGGATGTGGGGCAATCGTGGCGAGAGGTCGGGCCAGGGGTTTGTGGCGCCGGCCGCGCTCGCCTATCATCGCCGGCAAGCGCCATGACAGACTTGCTGGGCAACCCCGACCCCCAACCCGAGCCGTCGCCAGACGTCGACGGCTACCGCGTGTTGGCACGCACCTACCGGCCGACCACCTTCGGTGAGTTGATCGGCCAGGAGGCGCTGGTGCGCACGCTGACCAACGCGATCGCCAGCGGCCGCCTGGCCCATGCCTTCATTCTGACCGGCGTGCGCGGCGTCGGCAAAACGACAACCGCACGCATCCTCGCCCGCGCTCTGAACTGCGTCGGTCCGGACGGTGCCGGCGGGCCGACGCCGGAGCCCTGCGGCGTCTGCGACAACTGCAGGGCGATCGCCGGCGATCGGCATGTCGACGTGCTGGAGATGGACGCCGCCTCGCGCACCGGCATCGGCGATATCCGTGAGATCATCGAAAGCGTGCGCTATGCGCCGGTCCAGGCGCGCACCAAGATCTACATCATCGACGAAGTGCACATGCTGTCGCAGGCGGCCTTCAACGGCCTCTTGAAGACGCTGGAAGAGCCGCCGCCGCATGTGAAGTTCATCTTCGCCACCACGGAGATCCGCAAGGTGCCGGTCACCGTGCTGTCCCGCTGCCAGCGCTTCGACCTCCGCCGCGTGGACCAAGAGGTGCTGGAGGCGCATTTCCACGGCATTGCCACGCGAGAGAAGGTGACGGCGGAGCCCGAGGCGGTGGCCATGATCGCCCGTGCTGCCGACGGCTCGGTCCGGGACGGCTTGAGCCTTCTGGATCAGGCGATTGCGCTCGGCGACGGCGCGGTGACGGCGGCACAGGTGCGCGACATGCTGGGCCTGGCCGACCGCAGCCGCGTGGTCGATATCTTCGACCATGCCATGGCCGGCAATGCCGTGGCGGCCTTGGAGGTGCTCGCCGATCTGCACCGGGCCGGTGCCGATCCGCTGGTTGTGCTGCATGATCTCTTGGAGATCACCCACCACGTCACCCGGGCCAAGCTGGTGCCGCAGACCCTTGAGGACAAATCCGTGCCGGCGGAAGAACGTGCGCGGGCCGAAAAGCTGACCGGCGAGTTGTCGATGCCGGTGCTGCAGCGGGCGTGGCAGATGCTGCTGAAGGGCGTGGGCGAGGTGCAGACTGCCCCGGCGCCCGCCACGGCGTTGGAGATGGTGGTGATCCGGCTGGTGCATGCCGCCGGCCTGCCCACGCCGGGTGAGGTGTTGCGAAAGCTGGAAGGCGGCGGATACACGACGGCTGCGGGAACCGGCAGCGCGAAGCAGGGTCCTCCGCAGGGGCCGCCCACCGCCTTGGCTCCGCGTTCCGCATCGGCTGCACCGGCCGCAGTGCAGGTCACCGCACCGGCGCCGGATCCGGCAGTGCCATCGTCCACACTGGACCGGGCGGTCGCGCCGCAGAGCTTTGAGGCGCTGGTGGCGCTGTTCGCCGAGCATGACGAGACCCTGTTGCACGCCCATCTTTGCGCCGGCGTGCATCCCGTGCGCTACGAGCCCGGGCGGCTGGAGATCCGCATGCGCGAGGGCGTACCCTCAAGCCTGCCATCCGACGTGATGAAGCGGCTGCAGGCCTGGACCGGTCAACGTTGGATCGTCAGCGTGTCCGGCGCCCCCGGCGAACCGACGTTGCGGGAACGCGCGCGCGCGGACGAAGAAGCCGCGAAGGACCAGGCGACCCGGCATCCCGTGGTTCGCGCCGTTCTGGAGGCGTTTCCAGGCGCGACGATCACGGCCGTGCACGATCTGCGCAATGATGAGGATAGCGCGGCGGACGCACCGCCGGACGACGAGGACGAACCGGAGAGCGGGTAGAGACCATGAAGAACCTGGCGAACATGATGAAGCAAGCCCAGCAGATCCAGGCCAAGGCGGCGGAGATGCAGGAAAAGCTGGCCGAGATCGAGGTCACCGGCCAGTCGGGCGGTGGCATGGTGCTGGTAACCATGAGCGGCAAGCACGAGGTCAAGCGCGTCAAGATCGACCGTGGACTGGTCGATCCCGACGACGCCGAAGTGCTGGAAGACCTGATCGCCGCGGCCTGCAACGATGCCCGCACCAAGGTGGAGCAGACCGTGCGCGAACAGACCGAAGAGATGATGGGCGGCCTGAAGCTGCCGCCGGGGATGAAGCTGCCGTTCTGAGCGGCCGCCGGACCGGGCTCTAACGCACTTCGATTACGGTCCACCCGCTGTCGGGGTCATTGCCGGGCTTATCCAGGCCGGCTGTGATGCGCCATTGATGGCGGCAGTACCGCCCGTGAAAGCTGGGCGGCACGCCCTGAGGGACCGGCACCTCGGCCTCAAACGTATAGCTCTCGCCGGCCTTCAGCGTCTGCGCGCCGGCCACCTGAATCTCCTGGTCGTGGGTCTGTTCGCGTCGCTCCAGGCCCCGTCTGGTCTTGCCCTTGTCGGCGCCGCTCTCGTCGACCACGGCGACGTCGGGCACGTCGATCTCCTCCGTCGCGCGTAGGCGGACATAGACCTTGCGCACCTCGACATCGCTGTCGGCGATCGTGGCGGTCACTTTCACGGGCATCGGCTGCCCGCGCACCGCGTCGCCGACTTCCAGCCCCACTTCGGCACCGCCGCCGCTGACAAAATTCATCAGACCCTTGAAGAAGCCCATTGCGATCCTCCCTGCTATCGTTATCGCGGGCTAGCTAACCCGCCGTGGGATCGTGATGCGTCGTCGCTTATGTCGCAAGTCTTACGTTCTACGGACGAACGCCTGTCCTGCAGCCCATATGGTTGGCTTCGGCGATGGCGCCGCGGAGGGTCGCCTGCCTGCGGAGCGTAGGGGTAGTCAGTCGATCTCTTCGTCGGTGTAGAGACCCCAGACCACCTGCCGCGGCAGCCAGCCGCGATGGCCGCCGATATCGCAATAGCACCAGCCATGGCGCGGCCGGCCCGGTCCCGGGCAGGCAAGGAGCCGGCCGATCACGCCCGGCTCCACCCGTGCGACCATTGTTGCGGTATCGGCGGGCTCAGTGCGCAGCGCCTGGACGGCATCGCCGATCACCACCAGCCCGCGCCGGCCCGACAGCAGCGACTGATGCACCCAGCCTTCAACCCCTTCCCAGTCTCGTACCCGCCGCCAGGTGTCGAATTCGCCGACCACTTCCACCGGCATATACCGTCGCACCAGGACCCACTCTATAGGGTACCGCCCGCCCGGACCGGTGCGCAGGTTGGCCTCCGAAGCGCCGACCGTTACGAAGCGGGGGATTGGCAACCCACTTTCGGCCTGCGCGGCCGCTGTCGAGGCGAGCATAGCCGCCAGTACGGCCAAGACCGTCACCGGTGCGCGGACCCGGCGGCGTCGTGCACGACGGGGCGCCGGTCCAGCACGCATGGATTGGCGGGCGGCACGCGCCGTCATGGCTCCATCTCCAGCGCAAGAAAGGTCTGTAACCAATTGATTCGCACAACGAAACTTTGAATATCGGCAAGCCAGCCCGATGGTCAAGTGTTCTTATTGTCGGGGGAAGCTAACAGATCGGAGACACTGGACAGTCGCGCCGGCCGCTTGGTAATGCCAAAGTCTTGTCCCCGCGATCGCGATGTCCGCGATCCCGTCGGAGCCCGGACCCATGACCGACCGGAAACGGCCGCTCGTCAACGTCACCCGCAAGCTGCCGGATGTCATCGAGACCCGGATGATGGAGCTGTTCGATACACGGCTCAATCTGACCGACGAGGCAATGGACAAGGCAGCCCTGATCGAAGCCGGCGAGACGGCCGACGTGCTGGTGCCGACCGTGACCGACAGGCTGGATGCCGAGGTGATTGCGCGCATCGCCAAGGCCGGCCGCTGCCGCCTGATTGCCAGCTTCGGCACGGGCGTCGACCACATCGACATCAATGCCGCGCGCAAGCACGGCCTGGTCGTCACCAACACGCCCGGCGTGCTGACCGAAGACACCGCCGACATGACCATGGCGCTGATCCTGGCCGTCGGCCGCCGCCTGGTGGAGGGCGAAAAGCTGGTGCGCTCAGGCAAATGGACGGGGTGGAGCCCGACCTCCATGCTGGGTCACCGGTTGACCGGCAAGCGCCTGGGCATCATAGGCATGGGGCGGATCGGCAGCGCCGTGGCGCGCCGGGCCCGCGGCTTCGGGCTATCCATCCACTACCACAACCGCCGCCGCGCGACGGAGGATCTGGAAGCGGAGCTGGAGGCGACCTATTGGGACAGCCTGGACCAGATGCTGTCGCGCATGGACGTCATCTCCATCAATTGCCCGCATACCCCGGCGACGTTCCACCTCCTTTCGGCGCGGCGTCTGGCGCTGATCCGGCGCGAGGCGATCCTGGTCAACACCTCGCGCGGCGAGGTGGTGGACGAGGCGATCCTGGCCCGCCTGTTGGAGCGCGGCGAGATCGCCGGTGCCGGCCTGGACGTTTTCGAGCATGAGCCGGCGATCAATCCCAAGCTGATGAAGCTGCCCAACGTGGTGCTGCTGCCGCATATGGGCTCGGCTACGATCGAGGGCCGCATCGACATGGGCCAGAAGGTGATCGTCAACATCCGCGCCTTCGTCGACGGCCATCCGCCGCCCGACATGGTGCTGGAGACGGAATTCTGAACTCCGACACCCCGAAGGCGAGATCATGAGCCGGCTCGACAGCGTCATCCGCCGCCTGCAGGCGCAGCGCGCGTGTATCGACTGGGCCGTGGCCGAGGTCGAGGGGCGACCCGGTTGCGCGCTGGAGCTGGGCCTGGGCAACGGCCGCACCTACGACCACCTGCGCGAACGCATGCCTGGCCGCGACATCTATGTGTTCGATCGGCAGATCAAGGCCCATCCCGCCTGCATCCCGCCCGACGACCGCCTGTTCCTTGGCGATATCGGCGAAACCCTGCCCTCTGCCGCCGGCCGACTCGGCCGCTCCACCATCCTGGTGCACAGCGACCTCGGCACCGGTGACGAGGCGCGCAACCGCGCCCTGGCGGCGCAGCTGGCCGTGATGCTGGGTCCGATGCTGCTGCCCGGCGCCGTCGTGATGTGCGACCAGGAAATGCCGCTGCAGCCTGGGTGGGCGCGTTTGCCGGAGCCCGAAGGCGTGCCGCCGGACCGGTACTATCTCTATCGGACGGGCGACCGGACGTGAATGATTGGATGGGCCGAAAGTCGGGTCGCGCTGCCGCTTGACTCGACCTACGACTTGACTCGACCTACGAGAGGTAAGGGATCTCCGGGAATGTCCTTCAAGATCCAGCAGCTCGACCACGTCGTCGTCTACGTGACGGACATGGACCGCGCGATTCGTTTCTACACCGATGTGCTGGGCTGCGTGACCGAGCGCCAGGCCGAGTCGATCGGCCTCGTGCAACTGCGCGCCGGGGCCTCGCTGATCGATCTTCTGCCGATCAAGTCTGGGGCCGGGATTGTTGGCCGCAACATGGATCATTTGGCCGTCCGCATCGAGCCGTTCGACGAACCGTCGCTGCGCGCCCATCTCACCCGGCATGGGATCGAAGCCGGAGACGTGGTCTCCCGCTATGGCGCGGAAGGCTCCGGCCCGTCGCTCTACGTCGACGATCCCGACGGCAACACGATCGAACTGAAGGGCCCGCCGGCCGGCTGATCCCCTGCGATGGACATCACCATCGTCTTCGTGGCCTGCGTGTTCGGTCTCGCCGGCACGGTCAAGGGGGCTATCGGGCTCGGGCTTCCGCCGATCGCCATGGGTTTGCTCGCGGTCGTCATGGCGCCGGTGGAGGCTGCCGCCCTGCTGGTGCTGCCGGCCTTCCTGACGAATGCCTGGCAGATGCTGGTCGGGCCCTATCTCCGGCAACTCCTGCGGCGGTTCTGGCCGCTGCTGGTATGTGCCGTCGTGGCAACGTTGATCGGCGCTGGCTGGCTGACGGAGGAAAATGCGCGGATCGGCACCGCCATTCTCGGTGCCATTCTGGCCATCTATGCGCTCAACAGTCTTCTGTCCGTACAGCGGATGATCGCCGCGGCGTGGCAGCGGTGGCTTGGGCCCGTTGCCGGCGGCACCACGGGGCTGATCACGGCCGCCACGGGCGTTTCGGCCATCCCCGTAGTGCCTTATTTCCAGGCTGTGGGGCTTGAGAAGGACGAACTGGTCCAGGCCATGGGTCTGTCGTTCACGGTCTCGACCGTCGCACTGACGGTGAACCTTGCGTCGGTCGGTGCGTTCTCATGGTCGTTGGGGCCGTCCGTCCTGGTCGCGGTGGCATCCGTCTGCGGGGGGCAGTGGGCCGGGCAGCGTCTGCGCCGGAAGCTCGATCCTGCGACGTTCCGGCGGTGGTTCCTATTCGGACTGCTTGCCCTTGGGCTCTATCTTCTTGGCCGGTCTGTGCTCTGAGGTGTCCCAGACCCTGATGCGGATCTCAGGTGCTGCGGTTCGGCGCAGGAGGCAGAAGCCCCGCGCGGGCGCACGGGGCTTCATTCGGTCAGAGGGCGGCGAAAGTGCGCCGTATGTGCAGTCTTATCCCGCGATCGGCGTGGCGGCGGTGCTCAACAGTTGCTGATTTCCGGCATCGTCCATGCCCGACAGGGTCAAGGTGACCAGCCAGACTTCGCCCCAACCGCTGTCGTCATCCTGCAGGTCGTCGACCCCCACCTGCAGGGTCACGATCCACTGTCCGTCGCTTTCCTCTTGAGTCATCTCCATGACGGCGTGCCAAGTGCCCCATTCGCCGGCCAGGACGACGCCGCTCAGCAGCCGGTAGGTCTCGGGGTCCACCTGCTCGCTGGACAGCGCAAGCGCGATGTATTCTGCAACCAGGCTGGGCTCCGACGCACCGTAAGCGCCAATGAAGACACTGTCCTGAGCGGTCGCCGGGCCTGCCGCCGACAAGACTGTCGTCGCCAGGAATGCTGCGCCGGCGATGGCTGATCGTCGTAGAGTCATCATGATCCCCAACTGTTGTTTCGCTGTCTTCGCGTGCGGTCCGCGCGGCACCGGGTGTCGCAGACCGATCACGCTGCACGAGTGTGCCGCACCAAGCTATTCAGCGGCATGGCAGCATCGTGGCGCGGACGCAGAATTGTGTCAGCCGCTGCGGGAGAAAGGGCCCTTCTTGTCTTTGCATGACCGCGGGACCGCGTGCGCGTCACTCCGTCAGCTATGCTCCGCTCTCCCGCACATCCTCAGAGCACATCTCCATCGCGCGATAGAAATCGGCCAGGGTCTTGCCGCGCTCCGGGCGGAACGTCTCGCCGCTGTCCATGCCGCTGATCCGGTCGAGGCGGAACATGCGGAAATCGTCGCGCAGCTCGCACCAGGCGACCAGCGTCCACACCTTGCCCCAGAACCAGAGGCCGAGGGGCCGGACCGTGCGTTCGGTCGGCCGGGCCTCTGCGTCGACATACGCTAGTGAGAGACGCCGCCGATCCTCCACTGCCTGTTCGATCTCGTCGATGCGGGCGCGGACGTCCGGCGACAGCCCCGGCGCCATTGCGTGGATTTCGATCTCGCCGGCCCGCTGCCGGCCCGCCTCGGGCAGAACGGCCGCGATCTTGATCAGCGCCTCTTCCGCCGCGCGCGCCATGGCCGCCCCGCCCCAGGCGCGGATCAGCCGGGCGCCGGCCACCAGGGCCACGATTTCGTCGCGCGAGAACATCAGGGGCGGCAGGTCATAGCCGGCGCGCATCACATAGCCGACGCCCGCCTCGCCGTCGATCGGCACGCCGCTGGCCTGCAGGTCGGCGACGTCGCGGTAGATGGTGCGTTCCGACACCTCCAGCCGTTCGGCCAGAGCCGCCGCGGTGACGAGCCGACCGCCCCTCAGATACTGCACGATCTGGAACAGGCGGTCGGCACGTCGCATACGGTCAGCCTCAGGGCGCGAAGACGCCGATGGAATTGCCGTCGGGATCGAGAATATAGGCGAAGCGCCCCGCCGGAATCTCGATCGGATCGGAAAGCACCGAACCGCCGGCTTCCGTCACACGTTTCAGCGCATCTTCCAGCGCGTCGGGGCAGGCCAAGTGGACCGTCGGGCCATCCCCGTCCTTTGCCGGCTTTCCGGGATAGAGATGGCCGGCGCAGCCGGATCCGTTGGCTGTCGCGAACATGGCCATGGGGTTGGGCCCGTTCGTCTCTTTCTTCAGTTCGGTCTTGAAGACGGTGGCGTAGAAGGCCATCGCCTTGTCCAGGTCGGTCACGGGGATCTCGGCCCAGACGGTGAAATGCTCGGGCTTGAAGCTCATCGTCGGTTACTCCGCGAAGGGGTGCGATGGGCTCATCCTGGCACAGCCCTCCTGACAGCGTTTTGTCAGGAGCCGGCAGGCGGCGGAGCAAACACCTCAACCGGCGCACCGACGCCGCGCAGTTGGTGTTCGCCGAGCGGGATCCAGCCCAGGCGCCCATGGTGGCTGACGAAGTTGCCGCTGGCCAGAACGGGCCGGTGGAGCGTCTTTGTCAGGTCTTCCAGGCGCGCCACCTCGTTGATCGCGCTGCCAATGACCGTGAATTCCAGCCTGTCCGGCACCCCGATATTGCCGTACATGACGCGGCCCGCATGCAGGCCAAGGCCGTAGGCCAGCGGCGCCAGCCCCGCATCGGCCCGTTCTGCGTTCAGGTCGCGCGTGCGGCCCGCGGCGTCGGCCGCAGCCGCCAAGGCGCGGGCGCAGGCATCGGTGCCTTGCAGGGGGAAGATCGCCAGCACGGCATCGCCGATGAAGCTCAAGACGTTGCCGCCGGCTGCCAACACGGCACCAGCCGTGCACTCGAAATAGCGGTTCAGAAGGGCCAGGAAGTCGGCCGTCGTCAGGGTCTCGGCCAGATGCGTGGAGTCCCGCAGATCGCAATACCAGATGGCGGCCTCTATGACCTCGCCGCTGCCGCGGCGGATCTCGCCGCTCAGGACCCGCGCGCCGGCATCCGGCCCGAGATAGGCTGTCATCACATTGCGCGCGATCACCTCTTTGATCGTGGATTTGAAGGCAAGCGCCAGGTGCTGCTCGATATGCTGCAAGGCCTGAAGCTGACGATCGCTGAAGCCGCCGGCTGCATCCGTGGCCCAGGATCCGGCGATGCCGTCCACCATGTCGGCGGAATAGGCGATCAGGAAGGCCGAATAATCGGTGCCGCCGGCCGCCTGCAGGTCTTCCAACAGCGTGTAGTCCAGCGTGACGTCGGCGCCGGCCAGCCGGCGCCGCAGCTGCCGAACGCCATCGCGGATCATCGCGTAATGCGGGCTGCGCTGGAACTGGTCGGACACCTCGGGCCCGATATGGGGGCTGACATAGTGCTCCAGCGCCGCGCCCCGGCCGCGATACCAGGTGGCGCCAGCGCCGCGGAACAGCGGATGCAGTACCGGCAAGGCCACATGGGCGCGCCACAACGGCAGCCCCGCCGCGCATAGCCGCTCGCAGGTGCCTTCGAAGATCTCTTCCATCGCCGCGCCGATCAGCGCCTGTTGCGTCAGCCAATCGGCGACGGCCTCGATCTCTGCTGCCTCTTGTCCGCTCTGCATAGTCGGGCGCCGTTCTCCCTCGCCAGCCAAGCAGGCTGCGCCCACCCGACGCCGTCATCAAGGCTCGCTGTGAGCGTGAGGGGTTGCAACGGGGCGGGTGCATCCGAATCTCGAAAGCTGGGGGTTGGAAGGGAGGGACCGTGGCGCTCGAGATCCGCGTCGATCCATCGTCAATCAGGGAAGCGGTTGCCGCGGCAGGGCCGGGCGACGTCTTCCTGCTCGACCCCGGCGTCTATACCCGGCCTCTCCTGCTGAAGCGCATTCGCGGCCGGGCGGACGCGCCCGTGATCCTGCGCGGCCAGCCGGGCGTAGTGCTGGACGGCGGCCAGAGCTTCGAGAGCTTCAACCCCATAGCCGTCGAGCTGTCTCGCGATCTGGTGGAAGACGGCGCCTATCCCGGCGTCTACCCGATCGCGGATCAGGGCTTCGTGCGCATCATCGACTGCGAGTGGCTGCGGCTGGAGAACCTGACCTTCCGCGGCTGCTGGCCCACGGCCATCGCCATCCTCAGCAGCCGCAACGTGGCGCTCACGGGCCACGACATCGTTGGGGGCAGCTTCGCCATCCATGCCTCGGGCCGCAGCACCGCGGGCCTCGACATCGGCCATTGCACCTGGATGCAGGACCCATCGCCCGACCGCCGGCTCTGGCGCGAGTTGGGGTGGGAGCGGGTGCACCGCGCCAGCCCGGTGCTGGACAGCGATGCCCGCGCCTATGACGGCGACTTCTTCCGCGCCATTGCCATCGCCGGCGACGTCTCGATCCACGACAACGTGATCGAGAACGCGTTCAACGCCATCCACCTCTACAATGTCTCGCTGGAGCGGCCGGACCCGGAGCTCAACAACAACGTCCGCATCTTCCGCAACCGTTTCCGATACATCCGCGATAACGCGATCGAGCCGGAATACGGTGCCTACAACTGGTGGATCCACCACAACAGCTTCTTCAACGTGCACAAGTGGCTGTCGCTGGAGCTGCGGCGGTCCGGCCAGTTCTACATCTTCGGCAATACCGGCTGGTTCGACGAACAGCCGGGACCGCCCAACGACAACCACCGCGGCGGTGCCGTCTTCAAGCTGCTTGCGGAGCCCGAAGATACCGGCCTTGGCCACTACATCTTCCACAACAGCTGGTACCTGCGCAGCGGCTATGCCAAGCGCCACCGCGCCCGCAACCTGCTGCATTTCAACAACGCCATCGAGTATTGCGGCCCCGACGCACCGGCCGGCGCCGGCTGCACTTGGCCCAAATCCATGTTCGGCTACAGCCTGCAGGCGGAACCGAGCCACATCTGCGACGAACGCGACCGCTTCACCATCTCATGGGCCGAGCTGAACGTCCGCATGGTCGGCGACATCGTCTGGCACCCCCATGTGCCGGATATCCTGCACCGCTGGCACTACCCGGTGGAGGGCTGGCGCCAGGAGCGGCCGGGCTTCCGCGACCCCACGCGTGGCGACTTCCGCTTGGCGGACGGTGCAGCCGCGCGTGGTGCCGCGATTGCCCAGACAGTGCCGCTGCCGGATGGCACCGAGTGGCGGATCCCGGCCGGCGGCGATGTTGGTGCTTTGCAGAGGGATGCATTGTTTCCGGCGCCGGATTGAGTAGCCGCCGGCAATGATCCCTGGTGCCGAAGACTGACCGGCTCAGCCGCCTTCGTTCCCTTGGTCGTCCCTGGCAAAGTACGACGCAATCGCACCAAGATGCGGATCGTCCAGAACGGACTCCATGAACCGATTGACGGCTTCCTCGCCGTGTGTCTGCAGCAGTCGGACGATGGCCAGGAAGCCTTGGAACCAGTTCTTCGCGATCGACAGGCCGGCTTCGTCCTCTATCGGCCATGCCAGGCTGCGGGCCATCGCCGTAAGGTCGTCGTGGGCGTTGTGTGCGGCGTCTGCGTCGCCAGCCTTGGCGTAATCGATGGTCAGGTTGGTGGCACCCCATGCCAGGCGGACCCGAATGTCCGGCTCCTCCGGAAACGCGGCCGTCAGCGCCTGCAGGTGTTGATAGAGGTTCCGCGCCGGCGAGAAATCGGCGCGGTTGCCGTAGTCGCTCATGAGACTGACGGCTGCTTTGGCCTGATGGACGGAGATCGCCGGTTCGCCGGCGTGGTCCGCGGCGAGAGACCGAAGATCGTCATAGACACCATGTCCTGCGGACAGGTCGCCGGACAAGCCATAGGCCTTGACGACGTTGAAGGCACATTGCGCGCGCCGCAGCCTGAGCTCCGGCTCCTCAGGGTGCTCGAGGGAGAGGTTCCTCAGGGCTTGGTAGAGGTCATGGGCAGACGTTGCGTGGCCGGCCGTGGCCAGCGCGCTGGTGAAATCCAAGGTCACGGCCGCCCAGGCACGCAAGCCCTCCGGCGACCTTACTCCCGGCATCTCCAGGAAACACCGGATCGCTGGATGGCCTGGGAAGTCGGTGATGATACGGAAGATGCTGGAGGCGGTCTCCAACGCCCTGGCCGCCCAGGCGACGTCCAATAGCGCCTTTCGCGCGAAATCGTTCGGCAGTCCCCGCTCCAGCAGATCCAGGACGAAGAGTTCGCCCAAGAGGTCGGGCTCAAGCGGCGGGACGGTTTCATCCCCTGATCGGCCGGTCATCGCCGACAGAAGCCGGTCGTTGACGTCGTAGACAGACGGGATCGGCAGGCCCTGCGCGTCGGTGGACGCGATATCGGCGACGGTCAGTGATCGACAGAGCGTAGCGAGCGCCAGCAAAGTCCGATGGGGCGCATCGGCGCCCAGGGCATCCCAGCGCTCGAATTCACGGGCAAGGACGTCGCCCATCAGAGCGGTCCGGTCCCACCGGCGTTCATCACCATGGCGCGCCATGGCGTCGGCCAGAAAGGCGACGAACAGCGGTCGGATCTGCGGGTCGAGGTCGTAGACCTGACCGCCGACATCCTCAGCATCCTCCGCGCTACGCAGCGGCCGCCCCGCCACGGCGAACGTCTCCGCGATCATGTGGAACTGGTCTTCCGACGGAGGTGCACCCAAAGCCAGCGGCTCATCGTGACGGGTTTCGGCGATCGCGTGACCGTCACCACCGCTGGCGCGGAAATCATCCCACCACTGGCCCCGCGCCTCGCGCTCAAGCACGAGCACGCGCACTGGCATTTCCAGATCGTTGCGCCGCCTCAAGGCGACGACCATGCGCCGGAGCACGTCCGGCCGCTCATAGGCATAGTCGACCACGATCAGTGTCGGACGGTCCGGCTGCCAGCGCTGCCAGTCGTGCTCCGTTCCGCGGGCCAGGAAACCGGCGCGCCAGACATTGGCCTCGCGCAGGATCAGCTCCAGCGCCAGCCGGCTCTTGCCCATGCCGCCGGAGCCGACGACGATCCACCAGCAGAACGCAACGGGCTGGTAGAGGAAGTCACCCAGCCGCTCCAGCTCTTCCGTGCGGCCGATGAAGGGCACCCGCTGGGCGGCGTAATGGAAACGGCCGCCCTCCAGGCTCGGGTCTCGGAAATCGACCGTCAGCACTGGCTGGGGATTGAGCCGATCGGCAATCTCGACCCGCAATGCCTCGATCCGGTCCGAAAGCCCTTCGAGATCGGACAGCAGCTTGAGGTCGGCCTGGAGGTCGAGAGTCAGGGCCTTCGCATCCTCATGGTCGTGCACCGGCCGGTGACCGCGCAGGATCTCCTTGAACTGCTCTTGCGCCTCGTCGTCGGTCTTTAGGGTGTCCAGCTTCGCCTTGATCGCCTTCAGCAGGCCCCTGACGCCGGGGATCTTGCCGATCAGCGCGCCCAGCCGCTTCAGCGCCTTGCCGCCCAGCCACTCGCCGCCCTTCTTGGTCTTCTCGGCAACGATCGGGGCCAGCAGGCGCAGCAGATAGCGCGCCAGGGCCTGCTTCACCGGCTGGTTGGGCAGCGCGTCGGCCAAGAGCCGCTTGGACAGGTCTGAGTCGGTGATGAACTTCACCAGCCCCGCATCCAGGGCGGCGACGGCGATCTCGTCGATATCCGGGTCCAGCGTTATCGGCTCTTCGGGATCGTCGGCCACGCGCGCCTCCGCAGATCCAGTCGATCGAAGTCTAAACAGGGGTGGGTCGTGCAACAATCAGCACTGGAGGACGGTGTATGCTGACAGGGGCATCGTCAACTGCCCTCCGGGCTCATCCACCAATACGGCGTCTCGCGGGCCGCGACTCTGTTCGGCATGCGCGTGTGCAAAAGCTCGAAGGCGTGTCTTTGGGCCGGCTCATCGCCGATCGTGCCGCAACTGTTGAACCTGCAGAGCCGGATCAGCACGGCAAGCGCTTCGGCTTCCATGCGATGGACCCCGAACACCCGTTCCCACACCGAATCCGTGCTCTCGTCCGCCCAGGCAATGATCACGCGGGAAACGGTGTGCATCAGCCGGGCATCGCCGGCCAGAGGACCGATCTCGCCCCAGGCGATAAGGCGCGCGAAGTTCGCGCCGCGCGCGGATGGCCCGTCCGGGATCAGGGATGGCGCTGGAACGTGACCGTCGTCGAACGCGGGCTCGCGACGGCTTTCGCGCCCGATCCAGCCGATCGTGAAGCCGCGCATTCCGCGATAGGCGCGCCAGCGTTGTGGTAGTCTGAGCCAGACCTCGAAGTCGCGCTGCAAGATGCCCCCATGGGCATAGTCGCGCGGCAGGTTCCTGACGCCGGCAATGGCGCGCTGATGGTACAGCAGAGCCACGTCGCCCCAGCGCTCGCCGCCGGTGATGACCGTCGACAGGTTCGGGGTCTCCAGCACGATCAGGGCAAGCCGTACGGGCCGCGGAAGGTTGAGGCTCCAGGTCCGGCCGATGGCCTCGGCCCGATCCGGTGTCGCCGCTTGCAGAGCGAGCAACAGCGCCTCGGCGCGGTCCCAGTTCTCCAGCGCCACGTGCCGGGCGAACGCGGCCCGGGCAAGTGACGGGTCCAGGCCGTCTCTCTGCGCCAGTGCTGCGATGTCGTCGGCCGAAAGCAGGTTGTATGCCCGCCGTGCATAGGCGTGGTCCGACAGCGGCACCTTGTCAATCGTCGGGGCGGTATACAGTTGGGCGAGGTCGACCGACTGAAGCCATTGCGGATCGTCGGGTGCGAGGTCTCGGAATTCGGCGAGTGCGGCTTCCGCATCCTCGAGCGGCGCGTCGAGAGTCTGGATGGCAAAGTGGTAGAGCCGGTTGGCCGCTATGGCGCTGCGCACGGTTCGCGGCAGATGCGCGAACAGCCCCGCTTCTACCGGGCTGTGCCGGTCACGAGCCACCTGGCTGACGGCATAGGCCGCATAGGCCTGCGGATTGGCCCGGCAGTCCGAGATCTCCCGACGCAGCACGCCGAACGTGTGGTCGACGGAACCGTTCCGTTGCGACGGGGGCCTGTTGATCTCGGCCGCCACCAGCCATTCGATGCCGTCGCCGGCCTCGAAGCGTGCCGTTGCCGTCTCGGCTAGGCGCCGATGGCCGCCGAGAACGCTTTCATGGGCGCCGGCCGCGAGATGCCAGTGGTTCGCCCAAGGGGCGTTCGATGCGGCCAGCACGGTCTGCAGCCAGTCGATTGCCGGCTCTGAGGCCGCTGCGTCCGCCACCCAGCGCTGCCAGTCCGACAGCTCTGCGAAGGCGTCCGCGTAATGCCACCAGTCGGGGGCCGGCCCGAGCGAGGTCAGGATATCCAACCCGAACCCGGCCCAGACCACGTCGTAGCTCGGGGCGTTCGCGGGTGCCTCGGGCGACAGCGCCCATCTTGCCCTCGCCCACACGTCGTCGACCTCGGCCTCCCATATCCAACCGTGGGAAAAGGCATCGTCCTCGCGCGACGGATGGGGCGGCTCGAAGCGCCGCAATCCGATATCGGGAAGGCCTCGCCAGAAACGGTAGAGGTCCAGCGTCGCCCCGACATCGTCGACCCGGTGCCAGTGGTTGCCGCCGGAATAGAGCGTGCCGTAGTCGGCAAGCGCAGCATCGACGAGCATCGCGGCTTCGGCATAGGCACCGTCGCAGTAGGTGCCGGGGTCGGCCGACGTTGGCTGCGGGATCGTCAGGACGGCGGCGGCTGCGATGCAGATCCGGAGCATCCGCGGATTGCCTCGTAAGATGCGAATAGACTGCCGAGAATACTACAATGCGTCTTGCCCGTCCCGGCGCCGCCGATAAAGACGACCTTGCGCTGGTGGGCGAGGAAGCCGCCACGGGAGAGGTCACGGACAAGTGTTTCATTGACCGGCGTCTCAGCGAACAAGAAGCCCTCGAGCTCCTTGGTGTGCGGGAGATTCGCCGCGGTGGTCTGGTACTACACTAAGCCGTCTTGACCCGTAGCGGCTGACCGGTCACCGCGGCAAGGCCATCAAGGTCTTCACATGGCCGTTGGCCAGCCAGGCCATCACGACTGGGCTCAGCGAGCCGCGCCTTTGTTCC
>JANQQD010000033.1 GCA_028285185.1 Anaerolineae bacterium
CGGCGGGGCGCGCCCCCGATGGCGGTCAGGCGCTGTTCCGTCTCGCGGTGGTGGGCGTGACAGACCGCAACCGCCAGCGCGTCCGCCGCATCGGCGGACCCGGCGCGGGCCGTCGGCAGGATGTGGGCGATCATGGCCTGTACCTGGGCCTTGTCGGCATGGCCGGCGCCGACGACCGATTTCTTGATGTGATTGGCGCCGTATTCGGCCACCGGAATGCCGTAGAGCGCCGGCACCAGCAACACCACACCGCGCGCCATGCCCAGGCGCAGCGTCGCAGTGGGGTTGGTGTTGACGAACGTCTCCTCCACCGCCGCCTCATCGGGGCGATAGCGGTCCATGACCTCGCTCAGCCCCGCATGCAGCGTGGCGAGCCTTGCCGCCAGAGACGCCTTGGCATCGGTGTCGACGCGGCCGTGGCCGATAGGGACCAGCCGTCCGGCCGACTGTTCGATCAGCCCCCAGCCGGTGTGCTTCAGCCCGGGATCGAGACCAAGGATTCGCATCGCGCTATCGCCCCGTCCAGGTCAGGCCGTCAGCCGCGCCATAACCTCGTCGGAGATCTCAAAGTTGGCCGAGACGCGCTGGACATCGTCGTTGTCGTCCAGGCCGTCCAGCAACTTCAGGAGGCCCTGCGCCTGCTCTTCGCTGACAGCGGTGGTGGAGGTGGGCCGCCAGACCAGTCCGGCCGAATCCGCCGGGCCCAGGGCCGCTTCCAGGCCGTCGCGCACGGCCGCGAAGTCTTCCACGGCCGTGGTCACCACATGGCCGTCCTCGCCGGATTCCACGTTTTCCGCCCCTGCTTCCAGCGCTGCTTCGAACACCGAGTCCGCTTCGCCCGCATCGGTCGGATAGACGATCTCTCCCGCCTGATTGAACATGAAGCTGACTGACCCCGTCTCCCCCAGCGAGCCGCCGAATTTGCTCAAGAGCGCGCGCACCTCCGCCGCCGTGCGGTTGCGGTTGTCGGTCAGCGCCTCGATGATCAGGGCGACACCGGCCGGGCCGTAGCCCTCGTAGCGCATCTCCACGAAGTCGGCATCGCCTTCGCCGCCGGCCGCACGCTTGATGGCCCGGTCGATATTGTCTTTCGGCATGCTGGCCTTGCGCGCGGCCTGGATGGCGGCGCGCAGGCGCGGATTCTTGTCCGGTTCCGGCAGCCCGGTCTTGGCCGCGACGGTGATCTCGCGCTGCAGCTTGGTGAATACCTTGGCGCGCTTTGCGTCCTGCGCGCCCTTGCGATACATGATGTTTTTGAACTGTGAATGACCTGCCATATCGACACCGCTTCGTTACCCAGCCGCCCGGCGGTCGCGGGCTGGGGCTGCCCCAAGATCTAGCAGTGTCTACTAGGCCAAGGGTGGGGCCGGGCGCAATACAGGTACCGGGGTCGGCAGTCTCCGGTGCCGGCCGGACAGCGATCCTCTCGATGCTTTTGCATTGGGCTGCCGTGAGATACGCTGATTGCACTCGCGGCGAAGGGAACGGCCCGCATGAACCGGTCTGATACTGCGGCGCCTGTCGACTCCACCAGTAACAGCGGCATCGCCCTCGTGATCCTGGCGAGCCGCGCAGCCTGGCTTTCGGTCCTGCTGGGCTGTCTTGCGCTCCCTGCGCAGGCCGAGACGGTCACGTTGTTCGATGGTGAGCTCAGCTTCGACCTGCCGCCGGAAGTCCGGGAGATGACGCCGGAGGAGATGGCGATCAAGTACCCCGCCGGGACCGTTCAGCCGGACATCGCCTTTACGGCAACCGACACCCTGTCGGTCACCGTGTCCGCCATCCGTCTCACCGTCGTTGGTCCGCCGTTGCCGCCCATGGAGGAGTATCTGGAAGCGTTCTCCGCCAGCGTCGCCGGTGTCATCCCCGACCTCAGCTGGGAAGAGCAGGCGGTGGAGACCATCAACGGTAGAGAGTGGGTGCGCGTGGAGTACACGGCCGACTGGCACGGCCAGCCGACCTATTGGGTCGTGATGGGCCATCCCGTGGTGGGGGCGTTCTACGGGTTTCGCTGCAGCGCCGCGCTGCCGGACCGGGACGAATTCGAGCCCGTTTTCGACGATATCGTCGCGACCCTGCGGCTGACGCCCTGATCGGGGAGCGCCGGTCCGGGACCGGACACCTTCGTCCGAGCCGCGCCCTCAGCCCCACCGGCCGCCCAGGTGGATTGCATTGACCGGGACTGCCGGGGAGCAGCGCCCGGTCAATGCGCCAGCCTGATGTTGGCCCGCCATGGCAGCCAGGCGCGTCCGAGAGGTGGCGAGCCAGGGTCCCCGGCCGCCTCGTGATCCTTCATGGCCGTCACGAGGTGGCCGGGGCCAGACAGCTTAGGGGTAGTTCGACCGGGCGTAGGAGATGAGGGCGCTCAGCGCCGGTCCGCCGCCGTACTCATTGTCGCCGATCGTGGAGCCGTGCGGCGCTTGCACGGCCGTGCTGCCGATCGTGCTGCCGACGCCGACCACGCGCGGCCAGGGTTCGGACCCCCACCAGCCCCAGCATGAACCGCCCGACTGGCCCGGCGTGAACTCGTTGAAGTGGCCCATAACAAAGCCCTGCTGGCCGTGGGCGTTGTGACCCTGCACCGACGAGACGATACAGTTGTTCTGGAATGCGGGCAGCTCGCCGCCGGCAAGCTCGCCCGGATAGCCGATGTACTGCCAGTATTGCCCGCTGTTCCAGTCATCGTCGTAGGTCCGGTAGCCGACATATCCGATCTGGTCGCCCAGAGCCTCCTCATCCCCCAGCACAAGGACGGCATAGTCGAAGGCGGTCTGCTGGTCGGTTGCGGAATCCATGGGATTCTGCTGCCAGTAGATGACGCGCTGTGCCGCGTGCTCGCCCCACGGCCCGCTGCCGTTGGCATAAGCGGGCGTAAAGGTAGCCCAGCCGGCCGGGCCGCCCGATCCCCAGTTGATGCAGTGGCTTGCCGTGAGCACGAGGCGGCGGCCGATCATCACGCCGCTGCAGCGCCCGGCCGCGGTCCGGACCATACCCGTCGTCCGCCACGGAAACGACGTGTCGGCAAACAGGTACCGGTCGTCCGTTCCGAAGATCGTTCCGGTCGGGTCCGCCCCCTTCTCGCGTCGGGTCATGACAGGGCGGGTTACCCGCGTCGGGCGGAAGCGCACTTCGGCGGCCGACGGACAGAAACCGTCAAGCTCTCGTTTGAATTCCACCTTCAACATGCGCTCGGCATCAAGCGCGTCAGGTTCGAGGACCTCCGGATGGCGGCGGTGCACCATCCCGTCCGGTCCGACGTCCGCGTAGACTTCGACACGCTGAGAGGTCGTGTTGAATTCCAGACACGCCCGCGATGTCGCGAATTGGCCAAGCATGACGCGCCGCGTTTCCGTCGATGTCCTTGCGATCGGCGACCGTTCAACGACGACCTTGCTCAACTCGGGCCTGTAGATGTCGCTCATGAGCGTCCTCCAGTTTCAGGTTTGGAGTGCTCTTCCGGTGCCTGCACCTATTGCCGCCCTGGATGCATAATCGACCTTATCGACGCCATGCGGCGAAGTTGTTGTTTTCAGAATTCAATATAAAAACAGTACTTGAATAAGTCCACTCTCTTTGTGCATATCTCAAACAAATATGTGGATAACATCTTTGGGTGCTGCATGCAAATGTTTTTTGGTATTTCCCATTATTCCGGCGGAAGGTGATGAAAACTCGATACTTGTATGGCCACCCAATGCTCAATGCATTTCAGTATTCTGCGGGATCGTCAGGCCCGCGACATACTCACGTCTTGTCGCGCGGCCGCGCAGGCTCGGGCCTCTACCCGCTAGCGATGGGGGCGGCAGTCGTGCAAATGCGTCCAAAGAGAAGGCTGCGGCTGCGGGACAATTCAACCGGGTCATGGTCATTGTCCTGGTTCCTCAGCCGGCAGATCGCGTAATCAGCACTCTGGACAGTCGGACACCAGGCCGCAGTGACGGCCGTCACAGCTCCGTCCGGCGCAAAGCATGGCCGCGACGCCGCTGCAGACTTGTCCCGATGCGGCCGCAGAGACGGCAGGCATCCCTCGAGCAACCGCGGCTAATGCCGGTCCATCGGTTCCGGGCCTGCGACGATGCCGTCGTCGTGCAGCCGGCCCACCTCGCCCTCCGCGAGGCCGAGCAGGTCCAGCAGGATCTCGTCCGTGTGCTCGCCGAGCCGCGGTGCCCGCACCACCGGGGCCCGCGGCACCTCACCGAAATCGAGCGGAGACCCGGGCATCAGGTAGCTCCCGATGCCGGGCTGATCGACCATCGCGAACAGCGGGTTGTCCGTCGAACAGTCCGGATCCTTCTCGATCGTCTCGCGCACGGTGCGATAGGGTGCCCAGGTTACGCCGTTCTCCTCAAAAATCTCGCGGATCTCGGAGAACATGCGGGTTGCAAACCACGGCTCCAGGATCCTGGAGAGCTCGCGCCGGGCGCGAAACCGATTGCCTTCCTGCGACAGGTCGAGACCCAGGCGCGCGCCCAGTTCGTCGAACTGGGGCCCAAGCTTGGTGGCCTTGCACAGGCTCGACCATTGCGCCTTGGTCAGCCCCACAACCATCAGCCGCTTGCCGTCCAACGTGCCGAAGTCGCGCCCGTAGGCGCCGTAGAGATAGTTGCCGTCCTTGGGCCGGTCGCCGTCGTTGATCGTCACCTCGGCAATCTTGCCGAGATGGCCGAGCATGGCCAGCGCCACGTCCTTCAGCGAGATCCGCACCAGCTGGCCCTGCCGCGTGCGCCGGCGATGGCGTTCCGCCGCCAAGAGACCGACCATCGCCGTCTGCCCTGCGATACAGTCCCAGGCCGGCAGAAGGTGGTTGACCGGACGCGGCCAAGTGGTCGGGCCCGTCACCAGGGGGAAGCCCACCTGCGGATTGACCGTATAGTCGACCTCCGACCCGCCGTCGCGGCGGCCGAGCAGATTGACCATGATCAGATCCTCGCGGTGCGACCTGAGCCGCTCATAGTCGAGCCAGCCGCGCGCCGGGAAATTGGTGACGAACATCCCGGCATTCTCCCCCGGGGCGCAAATCAGCTGGGTCAGGATCTCCTGGCCGCGGGGGTTTCGGAAATCCACCGCGATCGACCGCTTGCCCTTGTTGAGGCCGGCCCAGAACAGGCTGTGCTGCCCGTTCAGCGTCACCGGCCAGCGGCCGTAGTCGAGACCGCCGCCGATGGGATCGAACCGGATAACATCCGCACCCAGCTGTGCCATGGTCATGCCGCCAAGCGGCATGGCGACAAAGGCGGAGCCTTCAACGATCCGAATGCCGTCCAGAATGCCGCTCATTGGCCATTTTCTCCTGCTGCTTTACGGCCACTCGCGCAGGCGTGCCCCTTGGCGAGCGTCGTTTTTCGCCGTGGCCTCGTGCGTCAGGAACGCGCGTCGGCTTCGAACGCCGCGCGTCCGGTCATGCACAGGGTGCCGTCGGAGTCCGCCGCCCAGAGCTCCAGCGTTTCATCGCCGTCGGGCTTGCCGTTGACGGTGAACGGCGCCGTGTCGATTACCGGACGCTGGCCGCGGAATTCGAAGGCGCTGAGCCTACGCTCCGGCCACGCGCGCACCGAAAGCCCGACCATCAGCGTGGCTAAGAGCGGCCCGTGAACGACGAGCCCCGAATAGCCCTCGACGTCGATCGCATAGGGCCGGTCATAGTGGATCCGATGGCCGTTGAAGGTCAGTGCTGAGTACCGGAACAGCATCGTCGGATCGGGCGTCACCGTTTCGTTATAGGTGGCATCTTTCGGTGCGGGGTTTCCCGGCCGGCCGGATGCGCCGGAGCCCGTGTCCTCGCGGTATACGATATCCTGTTGGTCGACGATTGCCGGGCCCTCGGCGCCGGCGACCGTGTGCTCGACGGTGACGAACACCAGCCGCCCGGTGCGGCCTTCCTTCGCTGCGATGCTGCGGATTGTCGACACGCGTGTGGCCATGTCGCCGACCCTGAGCGGTGCCAGAAACTTCACCCGGCTGCCGGCCCACATACGGCGGGCCACCCCGACCGGCGGGAGAAACCCACCGAGCGCAGGATGACCGTCACGCCCGAGGCCGGATCGGGGCACTACCGTCCAGAAATACAACCAGTGCCATAGCGGTGGCAGGGCATCCCCGGGGGCCAGCAGCGGGTCAGTCTGGTCCAGTGTGGCCTGCATGGCTTGAGCGCGCTCCGGGGCAATCCGATCATCTCTGGTCTCGGTCCTGCCCACCCACTCCTGCAGCCGATCGGGGTCCGCTTCCATGCCCGGCATTCCTTCCTTCCGCCTAGACTCCAGCACTCGCAACTCTTCGATGAGGGAGAAGCGATGATAGCATCGAGTTCGGTGGGTAAGGGGGTGGTTTTGGGTTTGGCGTCGCTCGCCGGCGAAACGGGCGTTGGGCCGACGACGTGTGCAGGGGCCTGCGATCTTCCTCCGGGCAATCGGTTTCCGGTTCCAGGTGTCTGCAACGGTCCGCAAGGCGGCTGTCAACCGGCCGCCTTATTGGGACCTACCCTAGGCTTCGGGCCAGGCGGGTGCGAGGCATCCACCGAAGCGAAACGGTGCGGTGCGTCGGGCAAGGCCCGTGGCATCGTCCGTATCGACGACGAGACCGCAGAGTGTGGCCGGCCCCTCCGCCGGCTCCAGGCGGTCGCCGGGCATCTTGGTGGTGAAGCGGTGGATCGGGGCGGACTTCTTCATGCCGATCACGCTGTCGTAGTCGCCGCACATGCCGGCGTCGGTCTGGTACGCCGTGCCGCCGGGCAGGATCATCACGTCTGCGGTCGGCACGTGGCTGTGGGTGCCGACGACCACGCTGACCCGGCTGTCGAGATAGTGGCCCATGGCCATCTTCTCGCTGGTGGCCTCGCCGTGGAAGTCGACGAGGATGGCATCGACGTCACGGGGCATGGTGGTGTCGGCGATGGCGGCATCTACGGCGGCGAACGGATCGTCGATGGCGTCCATGAACAGCCGCGCCATGGCGTTGATCACCAGCACGCGGCGGTCGCCCGCGGCCTCCACGATCGTCGCCCCGCGGCCGGGCGTTCCGGGCGGGTAGTTGAGTGGGCGCAAGAGGCGGCGGTCGCCGTCGATATGGGCGATGATCTCGCGCTTGTCCCAGACATGGTTGCCGGTCGTGATGCAGTCGGCGCCGGCGCGGTACAGTTCACCTACCATGCCGGGCGTGATGCCGAAGCCGTGAGCCGCGTTTTCGCCATTGACGATGGCGCAGTCGACGCCAAGGCGCTCGCGCACCATGGGCAGGTGCTGCACGACCGCTTCGCGCCCACTGCGGCCGACGATATCGCCGAGGAAGAGCAGTCTCACAGCGGTCTCTTGGGGAATCTCTTGAGAGGAAGGGCCGGCCGCATGAGTCACGTATACTCGGTGAGGCTGATCGCCAGCACGTCGCGCTCGGTGATGATCCAGTCCAACCGTTCGTCCGTCCGGTCGGTGGGCACTTCCTGCATTTCCTGGTCCGCATAGGCGATGCCGACGGCCAGCACCGGCCCGGTGCGGCGCAGGGTCGCCAGCGTGCGGTCATAATAGCCGCCGCCATAGCCCAGCCGACGGCCGTGGCGATCGAACGCCAGCATGGGCACGATCAGCAGCGTCGGGGTCACCTCAGCGGCATCGGCCCCGGGGACCGGGATGCCGTAGGCGCCGGGGCGCATCGTGGTGGTGGGCGACCACTCACGGAAAGCCAGCGGGCGGTCCTTGCCGACGACCACCGGCACGCAGCAGGCGAGGCCCGCATTGTGCAGATGCGTCATCAGCGGCGTCGGGTCCAGCTCGTCCCGGAAGGGCACATAGCCGGAGACGACGGCGCGCACGGGCAGGGGAATTGTCGCAAGAAACGCGTCGCGCACGGCGAAGGTCGCGACGCCGGCCTGCAGCATATGCGCTTCGGCCCGCCGACGCCGGGCGGCGGCGCGCACGCCGCGCTTGCGCATGGTCAGCGCATCGGCCGGGCGGTTGGGTGGGGCGGCGCCGCCGTGGCCGTTGGTCGGAGTCATCGCCTCTTGGGCCCTGCGCAAGCAGGTGGGCACCATGTAACGGGACCACGATCCCGCCAGGGACGGTTCCCTAGAGCGATGTCTAACGGCCCCAGGGATGAAAGGACCTGACGCACCCGGCAGCACTCCGCCCCGATGCTCAGAGTTAGGCCCGATCCAGGCGTGCCGCAAGGGCTTCGACGCGCTGCGCCAGGCGGCCGATCGCCTCGGCGGCCACGGACCCCTCGCCGGAGTTCGATCCGGCGGAAGCGGCCTCGCTCCACGCCGCCATCTCCTCCCGGGCGTCGAACAGCTCGTCGACCACCAGCAGGCTGACCATGACCAAGAGATGCGTGTCGCTGGCGGTCTGCACGGATCCGCGGATCTCGGTCAGCTTGCCGTCGAGATAATGGGCGATTTCGATGACGCGGTCTTCCTGGCCGTCTTCGCAGGCGATCGGATAGACCCGGCCGTTCAGGGTGATGTCGATGCGGGGCATGGCCTCGGATCAGCGGTCGAGCACTGTCTGGATGCGTTGAATGGTCTCGTCGATACGCTCGCTCACGGCTTCGGATTCGGCACGCAACGCCGCTTTTTCGCTTTCGATACCGTCCAACAGCCGTTTCTCCCGCGCCGCAACGGCCTGCTCAAGATGGGCCAGTGCGCGCTCCAACTTCTCCAGCTGGACCAGTATCTCCGCCATTGTCGCGTTCGTCACCCCACCGTCATGCCGCGCCTGGGCCGCCGACGCCCAAAACAGTAGGGGGCACATCGTGCCCCCGTCAATGCTGCCGCTTGACCGGTGCCGGATCGCCCGGCTGGGCTCAGTGCAAGAGGAAGGTGCGCTGGACGTCCGTCGGCGTGTCGTGAAAGCGAACGCCAAGGCCCTTCTTGTCGGTTCCGACCCACACGATCTCGGCGTCGAAGTCTCCGACGCGGTCGATCGTCAACCGACCGATTTCGCCGATATCGGGGGGGAAGGTGGTGCGCACACAGGCCCCGCCGGCGGAGACGTTCAGCACGACGCATTCATGCACCGTGACCTCGGTGGCGAATCGGCCGCGCCAGATAACGGCACTGCGCGGATGGCTGCGCCGATTGACGGCCGGTGAAACGGCGGCGAGGGTCATCACTACGATCCTCCTGACATATAGTTCAATTTATCCACAAATTTAGTGCGAGTACAAGACATCATCGTCCAGCCACTCGGATGACGCGCGGGCCAGCCGCCGGCTGGGCCGTCCGTCCGGCCCCGGCGCGGATGACCCGGACGCCGGATGCGTCGGGAACAGCGTCCATACCGCGGCGCAAGACGGCGACATCCGCCGCGGTCAAGGTCGTGGTCGTTGCCGCGGGCCGCGGCGCCGCAGCCGGGGCCAGCGCCGACAAGAGCGCGCCGGCGTCGGTGCCCGTAAGCCTCTGTGACACAAGGGCCACATAGCGCTGCTGCGCCGCCGGCTGTGAGGAATGGTAACGCGCGACAGCCGTTGTCCAGTCGCCGTAGGTGCCGTGCAGGGTGGCCATGAACCTGGCTGCATAGTCGGCGTTCGTCACGGGGTCGAAGCCTTCCTCTAGCGTCGCGAAAGCGGTCGGATGCCAATAGAGATTGATTTGGCCGCAGCCAATATCGATCGAACTGCGACCTTGTGCCCGCTCCGCCTCGACAAAGGCGACCGCTGCTGCCTGGTCCGCTGGGAAATGCGGTGTGCCTTCGCTGTTTATGGCGAACGGGTTTAGTCCGCTTTCCACCTGGCCGATGGCCAGCATCAGCGACGGCGGGACGCCGTGTCGCAATGCGGCCTGGGTCAGTGCCTCGCGGCAGCCGACACTGGCCGCAGCCGGCAGGACGGCAAGCACCACCCATGCGGCGAGGGCCGCGGCGGCGAGCGCTCTACCGCAGCACCGCATATCCGCGGTTCTGCATGCATTCGGAGACGGCGACCGACTGTGCCTGGATGCCGTTGGCTGCGCCCAAGACGGTGCCGATGACCGCCCCGTAAGCGGCGCCGAACCCCAGCCCCTGCAGCACGGTGATCTCGTTGACGATGCCGCCTGAGATGGCGCCGAGAGCGCCGCCGGTGCCCGCGCCGACGCCCGCCATCACCAGCCCCTCTTCCAGAGGATCGATGGCGTTGGCATAGGACTGGCAGGCGGACAGGTCGCCTTCGTAGTTGACGCCGTGATTGACGCTCATCTGATAGTCGACCGGAGGCCGGTACTTCGAACCGGCATCAAGGCCGCCGGTGCAGCCGGCCAGCAGTGCTGCCGCGGCCAGTGCCATTGCCCATCGCATCGGGTGATCTCCCTTTCTGGGTCGGCAGCCGGGCGTTTCCAGACCGCCATGAAGTCCATTCACCACATCACGCTCGTTGTGCTGCCGTCGGAAAGGGCGCAGGTGCCGACACCGGCCTCAGCCAGAAAGGTGCGGTCCTGCACAGCCACGCGGCACTCCATCGTCTCCATGCCTTCGCTTAAGGAGGCTTCCAGACGTCCGGGACCGGGCTGGGGATAGTCGGGGCCCTGCCAGCCCGGATCGATGATCGTGAAGCCGCCGCTGAAGCGCCGGCCATCCGGCATGATCACGGTCATGCCGCCGCGCCCATGGCCCGGATCGGAGAACACCACATGCGGCCCGATCCGGGTGGAGGCCGGTGCCAGCGGCCCGCCGCCCAGCGGCAGCGCGGCGATAATCGGGGTATCGGTCAGTTCGTTCACCCGGCTGACCGGGTAGGGCAGGCATCCGGCGACGCCGACCATCGCCATGGCTGCCAGAATTCGATGCATCCGCTTGCCCATTTTCGGCTGCCGTTCCTCTAAGGTGCCCGGGCCGGCGCGATGCAGCGCGCGATGGCCCATGCGGCGATGTTCGCAGCACCCGTATCTTGGCCGCCGTCGGATTAAGCGACAGTAAAGGTTAGCGCCCTATGGACCGCGGAATCGTGCCGTTAACCAACAATTCGGGCGATTGACGGCTCTGGGGCGCTGCTTGACAGCGGCGGGGGGCGGCCCTTAGATACGCCAGGGCGCGGGCGCGTAGCTCAGCGGGAGAGCACTGTCTTCACACGGCAGGGGTCACTGGTTCAATCCCAGTCGCGCCCACCAATCAAATCAAGGGCTTAGCGGGAGATTAGACAGCGATCGGGTGGTTCGAAATGAACCAGTGAGGGCGATATGAGCATCGAAGACGCAATGCATCTCAGTCCGTATGACTACGCCGAAAAGCAGCTTCAACCTCTGCGCGACCGCCTTACCCGACGCCGCGAGCTTCTGGAGATGGCCCTGCCGCATGTGAAGGATGACCACGTCGCCAACCTGATCCGCGAGGAGCTGGCACCACCGCCACCGCTCGATTACCTGACGCTGGACGAGATTCAGCGGATCAACCGGGAGATTGAGGGGCAGGAAGGCACGACGCAGATAGCTAAGCTGTTGGGGCGGCGCTAGATCACTGCCGGTTCGGCACCAGATACGTCACCAGCGACGTGAGTGCGGCTGTGCCGGCAATGGCGATCACCGATCCCGCTTCGGCCGCCGTCATGTCGAGCTGAGGCACAAGGTCGATACCGAGCTGCTGGCCAATCCAATCGATCGCCGGGGTTGCGATCGTGATGCCTAGCACGGCCCATGCCTTGCGGGTCTTGGCGAGGAAGTCGGACATAGTCACCCTCCTGCTGCTTGCCAGCCTTGGTACTGGCGTGCGAAGTCGTCGACGAGCGCGACGAGGGACGTCAGCCGATCCCCGCCCTCCATCGGGTCGTCAATGTCTTCCCAAGATTTCGCGTGATTGATGATCGGATCGCCGGGCTTCCACAGATCTTCCGGGTAGCCGTGGTGGTCGAGCGGCATGCCCAGGTTCTCAGGCAGGTACGCATAGCCTCGCCGCTTCCAGCCCTTCAGAAACACCTGATTCGACGGCCGGCGCCTGACAATGGCCTCGAAGAACGCGATACGCTGATGCACGTAGGCTCGCATCGCATCGGCCAGGCCGTTCGCTTCAAGGTACTTGTCGAACTTGCCCTGGGTCTCGGGCCCGATGATGCCATCGCGACCGGCGCCGATCAGCTCTTGCATATGCCGAATCGCCGTCCGCGGCCCGCTGCCCCATCCGGCATCAACGTAGGCTTCCGTGAACTCGGTCCATGGCAGGTCATCGAAGCCGGGGGCAAGATAGTAATTGCGATATCCGATGTCTGCGGCCTCATCCAGGGTGACGCTGCGCATCATCTCCTGGGTCACAGTCGAGACCGGGATGCCGCGATACAGGGCCAGCGCTGCCGGCGTGACGCCGCGGTTGGTGCCGATCAGCCGGCCGTTGACGTAGTTCCCGACGTCGGCCGGATGCGCCTGAAAGCCGCCTTCCCACGTCTCGATCATGCGTTTGAAGAAGGCAATGACCGCCGCCTTCACGTCGTCCGGGATCATGCCTTGGTCTCCTTGATCGGCGGCTCACGCAGCATCCCGCGGCTCGCACTCCGCTTCAGACGGCAGACCTTGGCCGCCAGCAGGCGCGCAAGCTCCCGATCGCTGTAGGGCAGGCCGTCTTGCGCCAGAGCTTCGCGGGCCACGGCCAGCTCGATTTCGACTTCGTCATCGGTGACGGGGATCACCGCTTGGCCTGCTGAACGTGATCCATCCGCTCGGACATCCGCTGCAGATCATCACGAAGATGATCCTCGAGCTTCGACAGGCCGTCCGCGATCTGCTTGAGCCCGTCGGCCAGGTCCTTCTTCGTGGCCATGGTTTCGAGCATGGACCACTGCCGCGCCTCTACATCGTCCACTCGCTTTTCCACACGGATGATCCACCGGAGCCCTAGCGCCATCGCGAGGGTGAATAGAGCGCCGATGATGGTCTGGAGGATGTATTCGTCCAAAGCGCAGCTCCTGGCGTTCGGATCACGTCAGGGCAGTTTGCAGCGCATGGGCTGTTGTCCTGATACAGAATCATATCCGAGATACATATTGTCGGTCAACCATCTGGACACCACAATGGGTGGATTTATGCTGCCCGATGGAGGCAGCCATGGACCGTAAGCAGTGCAAGGCCGCACGCGCCATGCTTGAGTGGCGACAGATCGATCTGGCCGAACGCGCCCAGGTTGCGGTATCGACGATCCGCACCTACGAAGCCGGGCGCACTGTGCCGAAGCCGGTCACGCTGCAACTGCTACAGCGCGCCCTTGAGGCCGCCGGCATCGAGTTCTTGCCCGGCGGGGTGCGGGTGCGGTAGAATCTTCCTTTCGCAGACGACTTAACGGAGGGCCGCCGTGCTGGAGTTCACGGCAATCGTCTTGCTCTGTGCGGAACTGCACAATTTAGACAGCTGCGAACCTGTCGCCGGCTGGCGTCGGTGGAGCGAAAGCGAAGCCGCCTGTCGCGCGGAGCTGCAGGATTACGCCCGCGATTACTTTTTCCAACGCCATCCGGACGGAACACCTGTCTTTCCTAATCAGTTCGTGGCGACACGCTGCACGCCGGTTGAAGAGGCGCACCGCAGCTAGTACCGCAGCACGACCGCGCCGCGCTGACCTGCCGACGCTGACGACGTAGCGCCGTTGCCGGTGCTGGCCGGATAGTCGCTGTCACCGCTGTTGGCCACAGACGACCCTGACGCCTGCGTGGTGACGGCATCGGACACGGCGCCGTCGTTGTAGTTGGAGCCGCCACCGCCACCGCCACCACCGTTGGGCGTGCTGGTCGAATTGGTGCGGCCACCAGAGCCGCCGCCGTAGTAGCCATCACCACCGCCACCACCGCCGCCGGCTTCTGACACTGGATCAACAGGCGCGCCACCGGTCAACGTGGTGCCGGCGTTGCTTGAGCCGGTCCCACCAGCGCCGCCGGCCACTTGCGTGCCGCCACTACCGCCACCGCCTGCTGATGGCCCCTCGCCATCAACGCCGGTACCGCCCGTCGACCCGCCGCCAGCGCCGCCGTCACCGCCTTGCCGGTTGTTGTTCAACGAATTGCTGCCGCCGGAACCGCCGCCACCGCCAGCAACGGCAATCATATTCCCTTGCGTTTCGCTGGTTCGCCAGATCGCGCTATAGCCGCCGCCCTCGTTCGGAGCGTGCGTCCCGCCAGCGCCGACCCTCAGATAGATCGTTTCGCCAGGCGTGACCGTGAACTCACCGCTGACAAAGCCGCCGCCGCCGCCGATGCCGAAGTCACCGCCGAGGTCGGTATCGCCACTCGACCCGCCAGCGCCCCAGATCCGGTATCGCAGGCGCGTGATGCCCACCGGAATGACGAGGCTGTCCGTGCCGGCAGTCGTGTATTCTTGCTTGGTAAGGAAGTCCTGGACGTTATGCGGCGGCACGAAGACGAGAGGGAACGTCATTGCAGCGCCACGACGTGCAGATGTGAGAAGCTGTTGTTGCGGGTGACGAAGAACAGGAAGTCGTCGCCATCCGTAGTCGAGATCGTGTCGCCCGTCGTCTGCGTGAACCCGCTTGTGGTGATTGCCCCGGCGCTGGCGTTGTTGGTGTACTGGATACAGATCGAGCACGTCGAGCCAGGCGGAGCCAGCGTGTGGGCGCCGCCATTGACGGCTTTCTGGAAATTGCCGTCGGCCGGATCGGGCGTAAAGGTGCCGGTGGTCTGGGTGCCGGCGTCGTGCTCGGTGGCGTTGAAGCCGACCGTCAACGTGTCGGATGTGTCGGCGAACAGCGTGTCGGCGTCATACCCCTGCAACTGATTCCACGCGCTGCCGTCGTAGTATTCGAGACGCGAATCCGTGCTGTTCCGACGAAGCGCGCCATCACTCGGGCTACCCCGTTGCGCCGTAGTGCCAACCGGGATCAGTACAAAGCTTGTCTCTGCCGCACCAACAACGCCAGACGCCGTAACGGACCCAACGGTGATGCCGCCGTCCTTCAAAAGGACGGCCTCAATCGTCACGCCGGCATCGGCCGTGCTCTCTGTGATGTTATCAAAATGGACTGTGCCGGAGCCGAAATCCCCCTCAACGACCGACGCCATAAGGGCGCGAATGGCATTGTTGATGTTGGACGGCGGGCAGCCTTCGGCAATGTTGATGCCGTCAATTGCGGCGTTCGACGCGGCCGTGGTCGACCAGTCCTTGACAGCCATGGGCTGCGACCCCTTGTACTAGAAAGGCCGCCTTAAGGCGGCCTGCAACGATGAGGTGATGGCGGATGAGTGAGTTCGTTCTTCAGAACTACCCATGGATTCTGATTCTGCTATTTCTGGCCGCTCTGTGTTGCTTCCTGGCCATCCTCGCCAAACTGGACTGGATGGAGAAAAGGCTTCTTCATCGGGTCTCTGGCCTGTTCCGCAACAAGATGTGGGACAATGACGTAGAACCGCCTACGGTCCCAACAATCCGCCCTCGATCCCAGCCACGCCAGCCGAGCCAAGGTTTCCGAGAAGCGTCCCCACCGTCGCGGTCTGCCGCTCGGGATTGATCATCCGCAACGTCGCTGGCCGTGACATGCGGGCCGCAAGCTCGGCAGCCGTTGCCGCGTTCATTGTCTGATCGCTATCGAACAGCAAGCCGCCCAAGCGCGCCGCCGTTCCTTCATTGATCCCCCGGCCGCGTCGTGCCGCCGCCCTCAACAGGCCAAGGGCCGCGCCCCGCGGCGACTGCACCGTATCAAGCAACAAGGGCAGCGTGCCTGCGTCGTCCTGCGACGCCAGCCGGTTGGCCGTCTGAGAACCGCCGGTCACCGTATACCGCGTATCGGCCATCAGCCTTTCATCGGCAATCCACCGTTCGATTGTGCCCATGATGTCATCGCCAAGCACCGCCCTAAGGCGATCGCGCCGGTCCCTCGTACCCAACGCCCGCTGCACAACGTTCCGGCCGTCCGCTGTCGTGTCGATGATGCGGCGGATTTCCGCGGCCACACCGACGCGGAAGAAGTCCTGTTCGCCCGGCGCCAGATCGGCAAACTGCCGCTCCATCTGCGCCAGGTCCCCGCGGATGAACTGCCGCCCAAGCTCTACGGCGTTCTGGCTGGCCGTCGGCCCGGCATAGGCAGCACGGGCCGCTGCGTAGTCAGGGTTGATGCCGTCAAGAACGGCCCGGAAGTCGCTGAGCGCGCCCGTCAGAATTCGAGCGTCGTTGTTGCGGCCGGCGCGCTGAAGCTGTGACACCTGATCGTCCAGCGCCCGCTTCATGTAGTCCAGCGTCTGCCATCCGAATTCATCAGGAGACGTCGGCAACGTGATGCCATCGTTCGCCGCGAGCGTCCGCGCCCGACGGTATGCCGACTGGAACGCCGGCCGTTCCATGAACTGCGCGATAGCATCCGCGGGCACGGGCGCATGAGCATAGGCCGCTTCATAGAGCGGGGCCGACGCGCGCGCGCGGGCGGTGATCAACTGCTCCACGGTATCCGCTGCATTTTCCGCCGACACGGCGCTGCCCACCATCTGGTGGAAGCGATCCGGCATCGCCGCTTGTCGTTCATCAAGGAACGTGCGCGCTTGATGCCGACCGGCGCCCGGCGCCGCAGCGACCGTATACCCAAGCTCCTGCATGTTCTCGCCGGCCATGTCGGCCAACGCCAGCGGGATATCGTCCGCATCGGCGCGCGCAATCGTCGTCGCCAGATCATCGGGCGTGACGCCGTCGCGCGTCATTGCGCGGCCGATATGCGAATACGCTTCCTCTGTCGGACTGAGCAAGCCAAGCAGATTGCGCCCGGTGCGCGCTGCGGCGGCGCCAGCCGGGATGACAGCGCCCAGCAAGCCGCCCAAGGCGCCGCCTTCCACCGCGCCGGCTGTACGGCTGCCTTCGTCCGCATGACCTGCGCCAGCCAGCGCGCCCGCGCCGACACCGGTACCGACGAATTCGGCGGCTCTGCCGGCTGGTGTCACACGCGGCGCAAACCCGGACAGCCACGAAGGAAGCGCCGACACGAACTGTGCCGGCCGCACCGCTACCGACCCAAGTCCGCCGGCCGCCTGTGCCGCACCAGACAGGGCTACATTCCGATCAGCGTAATCGTCCAGGCCGCTTCGGATTCTTTCCAGCCCGCGGCCATACGATTCGTCGAAATTGAACGGCGCGCCCGTGAACAGCGAGCCAACGCCCTCGACAAGCGGCGTCGCCAGCGCCCCGACCTCGTCGCTAAACCCAAACGTCGCGCCCTGAGCCAAAGCATCGGTCAGACCGATCCCGCTGTCCGACGGCGGCAAGGGCGGCCGTACCGCCGGCATGTCGATCCACTGACCGGTTTCCATGTCATAGACACGCTGACCGGTCGGCTGCAGTTGCTGCCCCTCGCCATAAAGGCGCAAGGCTTCTGCCGCACGTTCGGCGCGCCCCTGCGGTGTCGCCTGCTGCGCTTCCAATAGCTGTTGGGCGCGCTCCGCTCGGGTCGTCATCAGCGCGACGCCTCTCGCAGCACGATCATGCGCAGTTCGATCGCATCAAACACCGCGTCACTGACGGCATCACGGATTTCCGGATTGCTCAAGATCGCCTGCAACTGCGGCGCACTCATGGTCCGCACGTCTTGCGCGGTCAATGCCTGCGCCTGCTGCACGGTCATCGGCTCGACCGGGGCAGGCGGGACTGCGCCAGCTTGTACAGGCGAGGCAGGCGAAACAGCTGTAGCGGGCTGCTGATCCTGCGCCGCTGACGGCGGAGCGGTCGCCCCGCCCTCCGTCAACTGCCGAACCATCTCACGGGCCGTGTCATCCATGCCGTTCTGCAGGAAATGTGCATACAAATCACGAATTCGGACGATGTTTTCGCGCAATTGCTCGCGCGACTGCCGGATATCAAGCGAGCCTGCCGTATCGGCCAGCAGCCGCAGATCTGCGTCACTGGCATTGCCTACGGCACCGCCCGTCGGAGAATTCTCTCGAATTTCCTGCAGTTTCTCGAATGTGAGATTGGCACGAATACTGTCCACGTCCCCAAAGAAGCTGTTCACAGTTTCGTCGCCAAAGAACGCCAGCCCCTGGGCTATACGACCAGTCACTGGCACATCCGAATTATCCATTGTGCCGAGCGCCCGATCAGCGAAAAAGACGATGTCTTCTGCCGTCTGCATTTCCGCTTCTGCCCGCGCAGCAGCCTGCTCTTCCGCCGCACGAAGCTCACGCTCCACCGGCCCGCCGGGTGTGGGCGCCATACTTGTCGCCTGCCCAAGCTCATCAACCCCCGTCGCATAGTACCCAGGCGGTACGCTAGGAGTTTGCACCGTGACCAACGGCCCGCGTGACGCCTGCTGGAACTCCGCAAACGTGCCGTCAAAGCCGTTCTGAAGGGCAAACAGGTAGTTCTGGATATCGCTCGTCGGGTCGGCGCGACCAAGATCCGCAATCTGCGCTTCCATCAGCCGCCGCTGCATCTCCCGATCACCTTGAGCAGCATCCATCTGCATGCCCTGCATCGCGCCACGCAGGCCCATGGCGCCCGGTGAGCGCGGCACGCCTACCGACGGCGCGCCGGCTTCCAGTAGGCCGCTGGCGAGCCCCAGAAGGCCGTACAGGGGGAAGCGGTCATCCTCGCCGCCCAACAGCCCGCCAGGCCCTGCCTGCGGCGCCAGAAGCCCGCCGGACGGCATGGCCGCCTGCATCGGCTGTCCGGGCACCGGCCCCATCGTCACTGTGCCCGTCATGCCTCCGTCCTCCGTAACGACCCTGTACCCCGGCAGCGGCGACATGCCGGGCATCGCGCCATAGTGCGAGTGCGAAACCGGCGACATTCCGATATCGCCCAAATACGCATCGGCGTTGTGAAAGTCCGTGCCGCGCTCACCGGTCACCGAACGGTTCTGAAAGAACAGCGAGCCTTCAAACGGCAGATCGGCATTGCCGGCGATCACAGCGTCCAGCGCCTGCCCGGCTTGGGCCATCAGCTCGTCCGTGACCGGGAAGTTCTCCCAATCCCGATCGTACCGCGACCACGGCTCGAACTGCCCGTCAGCCGTCATGATCTGGTCGACCGTGTCTCCCCCCGCATGTTGCTGAAAGTACGGGTGTGACGCACGGTTGAAGATCGTATCGATGACGGCCGCCATGCCGGGCACACCCAGCTGCCCGGCTTCGGCTACCGCCATTCGCAAGATGCGATCGCGGCTCGTCGGGTTGAGCCGGATCGTGTACGGGTCCATCTAGAACAGGCCCAACAGCCCGCCGCCAAGCGCGCCGATGCCAGCCCCCCAGGGGCCGCCGATCGAATAGCCAAGCGATCCGCCGCCGATGGCGCCACCAAGGAACGACGAGGCCGGGTTGCTGTAGACGGGCGCCGTCTGTGTCGACGTGCTGGCCGATCCGTAGTTGCCGCCGCTGATCCCGAGGAAGCGCGCCAGATGCTCGTAATCGCTCATGGCCTGCCGTTCGGCCAAGCTCTCGCGCGCCGCGCCAACACCGGACAGGGCTTGCGCATCGGCGTAGTCTTGCGCGGCAAACTGCGGCGCCATGGCTTGAGCACGCTGCTGTGCTGTGCGTTCGTCTGCGTAGTTCTGATAGGCCAGCGCACCGCTCAGGCTGCCCATTTCTTCGGCCAGCGTCTCTTCGGCGGTATTGCGCGCATTAGCATAAGCACCGCTGCCCAGTCGGCCAGCACGGCTGAAGGCGCTATCGATACCCGGCGCCACAGCGTTCTGGAAATTGCGAACCAGCGGCTGCATGGCGCGATCCGCCATGGCCTGGAAATGCGGATTGCCCGCCGACAAGAACGAGCCATCGATTGTGTCCGTTAATTGCCGCTGCGCCGCCTGCATCGCCGGGTTGCCGGCAAGCGCGCGGTTTTCCGTCATGCTCAGCGCTTGCTCGGTCTGCGGCGAGAACGGGATCGGCGTGCGCGGACCTTCGTCGTAGAGCCGGCGGCCTTCGCTCAAGATGTGCTGAAGTTGTGTGCCCTGCGGCCCCCACGGCGCGCTATTGTTGCTGACGACCGTAGTCGATGTCGATGAGGGCTGCGACGACCCGCCACCAAAGCACATGGTCAGATCTCCTTAACGGCGCACGGGCACAGCTTGCGCCAGTCGCGCAATACCCGTTCCCAGCCGGGCCGCCCGCCACCGATCTCAAGTCGCTGTGCGCCGTGCTGACGCGCAAACTCCGTCACCTTCGGCTCCATGCTCCTGATTTCATTGATATCTCCAGCGACCAGCCACACCCGCAGCGCCTTGAGCTGGGGATAGTCGACCAGCTCCGTCACGACTGCCGATCCCTCGCCGCACCACAGCTCGGCTCGCCGGGCCTGAATCATGGCCAGGACATCATCGATTGAGTGGGTGTTGCCGCCGTGGTCGAGCGCTTCCTGAAGAAGCTCAACCAATCGCGACGTATCCAAAGGTCCGATCCGCTTGAGCGTTGTTCGCGTGTGTCAACGTGAAGGTCTGATCGCCCTGGCTGCTGACGTAGGTGGTGGCCACAGCACCCGCCGCGTTCGCCGTCTTCGGCATCAACAGGATCACCGTGTTAACTCCAACATTGGAGTCCGTGACCGCGGTGGTCGTTGCCGCCGTCGCGAGCGTCACTTCGCCCGTGTTGTTCGACTTGCCCGACTTCAGCTCCCGGATCATCTGCGACGCCGTCCGCGGGTCGATAATGCCGCCCTGTGGCGCTGATAGCGGGCGGCCTTGCGCAAGCGAGCCCATTACACGGCTCCGCTCGGATTGGCCTCATAGTCGACGCCTTGGGCATGCTCCCAAGTGCCGGCCGCAGCCACATTGACCCGTGCCCGATGATAACGCGCATCCGACCGCATGTCGGCCATGCCCGTGCGGCTGTTCAGCGACGTCGCCGTGCCCCACGTCACGCTATCGTCCGGCAGGTTGCGCGTCCCGATCTGGATCGTCTTCGTGCCACCATCGATCACCGGCCGAACACCGGTCACGAACGTGCGCCGTGGATCGGACAACATCGCTTCGGCCGTCTCCAAGATCGCTGCCTGCCGGTCGCCGTCCAGCGTGCAGAGCTGATGACTGCTGTTGAAAGCGGACATCTGCAGCGCGCCACCGACCCAACGCCGGCTATCCAGAGAGGCTGGCAAACTGTCGATGCTGACGCTGATGTTGTCCAGCTGCTCCAGCGTGTAGCCAGCTTCGAACAGGCGCACGACCCGCTCGACGACTTGATCAACACGGCTCCAGCGCTTGATTTCCCAGTTATATATCAGCGCCTTGTCCGACGACGATTGCCCCGAACTGGGATAGTACACAATGTAGAGCTTCCGAGCCGGGTCAACCGTAGATGTAATCAGGCCATAACCGTTACTGTCCGCGTCGGCCAGGAAATAGTTGTCCACCTTGTTGGTGCCGATCGGCTCCAGGCTCTCGCCGTTGAAGGCATAGAAGCCATCCTCAGCCAGGAAGAACACGTACCGGCCGACTTGTGCGACGCTGCCAGCCGCCACGCAACCCTTGTCCTTGGACACCTCGTCGAACTGGAAGATGACCGGCGAGCCCACATAGGTCTGCCGATAGATGCTGTCCCGGCAGATGATGACGCCGTACTCGCCGCCGACATAGCCGACAATCTCGCCGCCCGTGGCCAGGTCCTGATAGTCCGCCTGCGTCGTCGCCGAGGGGGTCCAGACGCCGCCCGGATTGCCGATCGGGCCCCAGGCAACGCGTGTAGGCCGCAGGCCGTCTGACGTGTCATTGACGTTGGCCGCACAGAGGAAGTCGCGCACCGTCGCCAGATAGCGCGCCTTGGGCGCCGTTGCCGAAAGGTCCGCGAAGGCCGATGACGTGCCCAGCGTCCATGCCTGGATCGGGTCGTTGATATTGGCCGCTGCGATCAGGGCGCCATTGTTGTAGGCCGCAAACGACCAGAACTCGTCTGTCGCAACGGTATACCCGCCGGACTTGCTCACATCCGTCCACGTCGTATTGCCAAGCTGGTAGAGCTTCCCGGCGTCGCCCGCGAACGTGCTATAGTTGCCGCTCGGATCACTGCCGCTGACCGCACCAAGACAGGCGCTATCGAGCGCATTAGACAGCACAGCCAGGTCGCGCCAGGGTCGGTAACTGCGCAGCTCGGGATAGACGCCCTTGGCTTCCGTCGCTCCCGGATTGTCGCGGTCCGGCAGGTCGGGCAGCCACTCGCCGAAGGGGATCAATAGACCCGCCTCGCAATCCGCGGCGTCACGCCACCCTTGGGATATCGGCGGTTTTCGTCATAAACGACGTAGTCTGCGATCGCCTCTGCAAACTCACTCTTCCACGTCGCCATCCGCTCATCCTGGCCGATGTACGGCGCGCTTGCGATCAAGGAGCCGTATAGCAGGCCGTCATAGAGGTCCGTCAGCCACACATTCGACGTGTTGCTGTCCGACAGGACTTCGGGATAGGCCATGTAGATGATGTTGATGGTGTAGACGCCGTCCGGTATCGGCCAGAACTGGAAGTTGCTGCCCGTCGTCGTGTATACACGCGGGCGGGACTGCTGATCCTCGTATTCGAAATTGGCCTGATCCGGCGTTCGGTACTCCAGCGGCTTGTAGTCGTCGATCCACAGGGACCGCGCCTGAATAAACCGCGTCGGGTGTGCCACCGTTGCCGTGCCGGCCACCGTCGTCAGCGTGCCCGTCGTCTCGATATCCATCGCACGGATCTTGCGGCGAAGCTTCAGTTCCGCCAGCGACACGAAGTCGACAATAGGCGTCGTCAGGTCGTCTCGCGCCAGCCAGTTGGCAATCGCCGTCTGCAGTTCGGCGTAGGTCGTGAACGCCATCAGGCCGCGGCCTTCTTGTCGCCCTTGAAGCCGTACCGGCCGCTAGGCCACTGACTGGCCAGCAACGAGCTTTCCGGCGGGATGAAGACGGGCACGCCGGCCCCGTGCAGCCGGCCGATCAGATATTCCGCGTTCGGCCGCTGGTGCGCATACTCTTCGCCGGCATGCAGATCGATGCCCCAGATGCCGACGCGCTCCACATCGCCCTCTGTGACCGCCTCATGCAGCGCCAGCGCCAGCATGTAGCCGATGGTGCTCTCGACATAGCAGCACTTGTCCACGGGCCTGTAGGCTTGCCCTAGACGCTTCAGGCCGATGGTCTCTGCAACAGCTTCGGTCGGATAGCGCACCGACTGGTCGATGTCCGCGTGCTGCTCCAGCATGTAGACCGGCGACGGCAGATACTGCAGCCGCTCCAGATAGACGTCGGGATCGTTGACGTAGTCGTAGCGACCCCACTGGTCGCGCATGTGCGGTTCGAACCAACGATCGACGTGCTGGGCCGACATGTCCCACGCCATGCACCAGCGTTCCCACTCGTCGGCATCCCAGGGGGCGCGGTGATGCGTCGTGCCGGCGAGGCCAATGACGGCGATCTTTCTCATGCCGCCACCTCGCCAAGCTGATCCTTGCGCAACTCTTCCGCCTGCTTGCCACGCAACACCAACATGCGCGCGTCGTCAGCTTTCACGGCGACCTCGTTGGTATATTCGAACATCCCGATATGCGCGCACTTCTTGCTGACGTCGTGATCGAGATATGCCGGAATGCCAGCTTCCTTCAGCTTGCGGAAGAAGTAGACATCCTCGCCGCGGAACCGGGCGCCGTTGTGCACCGGGTCAAAATTGAAGTACGGCAGGTCGATCTGATCGAAGACCCACATCGCCGTCAGCAGGCAGCCGAACCCCATGTGCTTGACTTGCTCCAGCCCCTCGCTTTCCTCGCGTGTGTAGACCGGGCCGGTGAACTCGTCATCGTCCCGATAGGCCGTCGGGATCGCCTGCATGTTGCAGCGGGGATAGTTGGCGCCGACGACCGGCAGATCATGCCGCAGAAGCGCCTGTATCGCGTCGTGGGGCACGCGCATGTCGTCGTCGAGCCAGAGGATGTGCGTGGCGTCGAACTCGTCCCTGGACGCCTCTGCGATGCACCGCTGACGCTGATCCGGCAGGATGCTGCCGCGAACGATGATCGGCTCGCAGTCGTGCGTACCGTTGGGATTGGGCGCCTGCAGAAAGCACTTGATCAGATTCAGCGTCGACCACGTGAAGCCGCTGAAGTTGATACCCGTGGTCGGCGTGCAGATGGCGACGCGGAGATCGGCCTTCATCACAGTCGCCCTGGCCACGTGCGAAAGCACCGGTTGTCGACGTCATTCGCCCACCGCTTCCACGCCTCCTTATCGTTCGACCAGCCTTCCTGCATGGCCTTCTGCATGGCGAATTCGGGGATGACGGCCACATGCCGCAGCTCGCTACCCGGCTTCAGCTCGGACAGCATCTTGGCGCCGTAGACGAGCGGTTCGCAGTCTTCGACGAACTCGATCGTCAGATCTTCGCCGTCGGCGTGCGCGTACTCGACGAAGCCGTTGCGCGCATCCAGAAGCCGCTTGCGGCTGGTCATATGCCGTCGCCTTCCTGCCCAAGGAATTCGGCCGCCATGTCGCGGACGATCTGTTCATGATCCGTCTTGCTGGTGGTGATCCAGCCCGGATGACACGGCGCCGCATTCTCTTTCTGCAACGCCGTGTTCAACGCGTGAACAAGCCCATCGTCCAGTTGCTCCAGCCGCTCCAGGATGACCCGGAACGCCGCGCGCATCGGCGTGTTGGAGTACATCAGCCCCGATCGGGACAGCCACTCCGCAAGCTCTGGGGACATGGACACCTCCAAAAGAGCGGGGCGGCCCGAAGACCGCCCCTCAGTTACCGCCATTGGGGACAGACGGATTACGTTGCCTGCGTGTTCAGATCGGCCACGACGCCATGCGCCTGTTCGTTGCACATTTCCAGCGTGCATTCGACAAGCAGCTGGCGCCGCTCACTGTCGCCGACCTTGGCCAAGTTGATGGTCTTGTAGTTCTGCAGGTGCGCCACGGCCGCCATGCTCGGGTCGAGCACGAACGCGTCGCGTTCCCGCTGGAACCGGTTCGGGATCACGCGCAGCTCGCCAAAGTCCGACGCGTAGAGATGCGCCGCCGCCTGAATGCGGTCCTTGGCGATGTTCTGCCGCGCCTGCGTCCGGCCCGTGAAACCGCTGACCACGGTCTTGTTGTACGGCCCCACCATGATGATGCCGGGATCGGCACCGTTGGTGAAACACGACTGGATGACCGTCTTCAGCATGGCCTCGGTCATGGTGCGGAGCACCGAGCTGTCGTCCGCCGCCGCCGAACCGTTCGACGAGTTGCCGCCGTTGGTCTCGGTCGACGTGTTGGACTTCAGCCACGACCGCAAACTGCGCATCTGCCGGGCCAGCGTCGAACCACCAGCCACCCAACCCTGATTCCCGGTCATCGCCGTCTCGACGTCGCGCTTCAGCTCCTTGGCGCGCTTCGCCATCTGGTACGAGATTTCCGAGTTACGGCCCGCCTTGTCGACCGCCTCCTGCGTGCCGGTGACGGCCGCAGTCTTGAAGCTGATCTGACAGTAGTTCTGTTGGCGGGTCGTCGGCGTGGACGTCGAAACCGTTACCGCGTCGCCTTCCAACTGTGCGTTGGTGGAGACGGCCGCCGCCAGGGTGTCGGTCTGCCACTCGTGAAGGACAGCGCGCGCCTTCGTCTTCTTGATGGACGAGATAAACGGCGTGTCCGTCGGTGAGATGTTGTAGATGACGTCGGTCAAATCCTCCCGGTTGCCGATCGCCGTGTAGGTGGTGAAACCACCCGTTGCGAGTGCCATTGCTCCATATCCTTAGAGGATGTGGCGCAGAACCTGAGCAGCGCTGTCGATATCGCCGCGCTTCTTCAGGCGATCGAAATCCTTCTGCGCCTGCTGTTGCTTTGAGGCCCGCTTGCCGGGTGTCGGCGTGGCTTGGGCCGGCTGCATCTTCGGAGCGGGATCGGGCTTCGGCTTTTTCGCGATCTTCGCCTTGGCGCGGCGGTAGCTGGACAATTCGCGGAGCAACTTGACCGCCCGATGGTCAGTCAGCAGCACCAACTCATCCTCCGAGTACCCCTCGTCACGCATCAGGTCGGCGATTTCAGCTTTCTCGCGCGTGGCCACAGACGGGTCTTTCCACTCGGGAATAACCCCAAGAAGGCGCTCTTTGGCCTTTTTGAGATCTTCCCGGTAGCGCTCTTCCGTTTCCTGTTGGCTGCGCTGGCCCAACATCTGCTCTTGGGCCTGAATCACCCGAAGCTTTTGGTTCCGCTCATTGATCTCTTCACGGACAAGCAGGTACTGCTGCGGGTCCTCATTCCTGAGCCGCTGCAATGCCTCATCCGTCCATCCGCCCCTGACCGACTGTTCGGCATAGACCCGAACGGCCTTCAGAGTTTGCTGGAGCTGTTCACGCTCCCGCTTGGCAGTTTCCGCCTCGGATTGGAGCGCTTTACGCTCTTCCGATAGCGACTGCGTCTTGCGTGTGTAGTCTGCGTTGCGCAGATACCCGTTCTTCAGCTCGTCGACACCGACATCCGTTTCGGTGCCGTCGGCAAGCCGGACGCGGAAGGTCTGGGGCTGCTCATCTGCTGGCGCCTCTTCAGCTTCCGCCTCGTCTTCGGCCTCATCATCACCCGCAGGCTGCTCTTCGCCCTCAGGCTCTGGCCCTTCGTCTGCCGCCCGCTCTTCCGGGGCCTCGTCCGTCTCAGCATCGTCGGCCTCCGGCGCAGCCTCTTGGGGCGCTTCCTTGGGCGGCTCCTCGTCGCTTAGCAGACCGCCGAAAACCGATGCCACCTCGTCGTCATTGGCGAAGCCCTCGCCATCGTTGATGATCTCGCCTACGGGCAACGGATCGGTTCCTGCCATTAGTTCACCCCATTGGCACGACGTTTGGACTTAATAATCGTGGCGTCGTCTTGAATTATCTGCAGTTGACGGCGAACTTCTTCCAAAGCAGACAGCTTTGCGTGCGCCTGCTCTCGAATATCCACTGTCTGACCATTGCGCCATTGACCAATAAACGTGCTCTCCGCCTTTGCGAAAGCGACCTTCATGGCGTCGGTGCGCATGATGCGGACAACCTCATCCGCGATACGCACGCGCGCATCGTCATCAAGGCTGTCCACCGCAGGCGGGGCATAATCAACGAAGGGCGCTTGTACGGCCGCTTGCTTCTGCCGCTCCCGCTCTGCCCGCTGCTCTCTGGTCAGCCCGACCATCAATACCCTCCGATGCCGCCTTTGCCGCTTGATGACGCGCCGTAGCCACCGCCACCACGTCCACCGCGCTTTGATGCTGCCTTTGAGCCCGGCCCGAAGCCCGGCGCGAAGCCTCCGCCGCGACCACCACTACCCGGGCCGCCGTATCCACCGCCACCGGCCGGGCTGTTTGGGCCCGTCATAGGCCCGCTGTAACCCTTTTGCGCAGCCTTCGACCCGCCGCCAAAGCCGGGCGCATAGCCGCCCATGCTCATGGGTCCGCCGGACAGGTCGAGAGTTGGCGCCGCGCCCATGAACGCGCGCTCAGCCGCCGCCAATTGACGCGACGAGAACAGCCCCGGCTCCGCCAGATTGCCGCGCATGACACCGATCGCGTTCGGGTGCGCCGCGCTGGTCAGCCCCATGTCAACGATGCCAAACTCATGGGGATTCAGCTGTCCGCCGATGTAACCGGCCAGCGCTCCGCCAAGGGGGCCGCCAAGAGCGCTGCCGATCAGCCCCGCGCCCAACGACGCAGGGTCAAACGCCACCACATCACGGACTTCGGCATATGGGCCGGTTCCGACGATTCCGGTCCCGGAACTCAGGCCCATCATGCTCAGCGCGCCCGGCTCGATGTCCGAGTACTGCGTATCGCCGAACAGCTCCGTTGTCGGCCCGCTGAACATGCCACCCAACGACATGCCGTTCGGGTTGCCCGGCACAGAGCCATAGCCACCCGCGACACCGCTGCCGGCATCCCCTCCACCCCCTCCGCCGCCCATCGAAAAGGGGTCGGACGCAGGTGTTGGGGCTGGCGCCAAAGGCTGCGGCCCCGTCTCGGGAACTGCGATCTCCGAGGGCGGCACCGGATTGAGCCAGCTGTCGTACCAAGCGTCATTGAGCGCCTGGTACTGGTCCACGTAATCCTGATACGGCGTCGGGCCGGGCGTCGGCGTCTGGTCCAGTGGTCCGCCGCGCCCCCAGGCGCTGCTATAGGGATGCGCCATGCCGCCTGATCAGCTCCTTGGCGATGTCATCGGGCATGGCGGGCCAGCCGGTACCAGAGGGCGCCGAAGATGGGGACGTAGGCAAGGGCGCAGATCATGGGTAGAAGTCCCAGCCGCCAGGATTGGCCACATACGTCTCCGCTTCGGACAGTGATTCCGGCACGTCGGGCCAAGCCGTCGGAGGGCCGCTTGCCGTCGTGCGCGCGTTCCAATGCCAATGGCTCTGTGGGCCGGCCGCCGTAATTGGGGTCGTTCCGTCAGCAAACGTCCCAATATACGCCGTCCCGTCGCCGCCATAGACACGCGCGGACGGGTTGATACGGAAGTCGCCAACAGCTGGCCCCACTGTCGTGATGGTATCCCCGCCGCCGTTGGCCCAACCGAGCCAAAAAGCATTCGAATTGCCTACGGCCTGATCTGCCACCTCTGCGTAGACACTGTCGGTATCCTGTGACGTAGCCGATTGCCAACCAGCAAGGGTCGTATAAAACGTTCCCGCATACTGCGCATGAAACGGCTCATCAAGAGGGTCGTGCTTAGCAAAAAATACATTATAATTGCCAGAATACACAACGCCAGACGGTATCTGCAGCTGAATAATTCCTCCGAAGACAATCGAGTAATTTATATCGAAGGCCCCTCCGGTCGCGTTTGAATTATTGTACCAATTTCCGGCGTTATGTATCGCCTCCATGTAAAACGCACATCGCCCAATTGTCACATCGGCATTTGCGCCGCCAGTCAGCTTGAACACTGACGAATTATTGCCGTTCGTTGCGCGCGCGCCAATGTTTATCGAGGCATGCTCGATGTCTGCCGTGCTGATGTTGTTTACAGTACCGGCTACGTAAGAATCGTTCGCGGTGGCATACTTCACGGTACCCGACGTTACTCCCAAACGTATCGTCAATTCATCATGGCACCCCGTCATGAAAAGATTTTCCCAGGGCGCTACACCACCAAGATTTTGAAAGAATACGTCTCCAGCGGCCCAGCACTGCCTCATCGTTCCCGACGCATACAGGCTTGCATTGCTGGAGTGCGCGACTCCCATCGCGCTGCCGCCGTTGATCCCTGTCAACTGGATCGCCCCAACACGTTCAAATGTATAATGTGTCCCGAAGGGGATGTCGTCCAAGTAGGCGACAAGCATGGTATTGCTTGGCTCATAGCTTGTCGGCGGATCTGCCGCATACGCTATCGAGTCAGACACGACGCCAGACCCAATGCCGATGTTGTGCTTAGTGCCCCATGACGCTAGTATCTTAGATGCATTTACATCCAACTCGTTCACGCCATCAAAACTGCCATTGTTGACTATTGCTCTTTGTGTTTTAACAGATTCCACGCGCGTATTGTTGCCAAACACCAAGGCAAACCGACGGGTCGAAACTTCATACACTTTTCCATTTGTCGTTGGGTTCCCACTATCACTTGGATGGATGTGCATTGTTACAGGCGTGCCATCTGACCCCTGCACATCCACAAATGATCCGGCCGCCGCTTCGCATGCAGCAACATCATCGACGCGATCAAGTAGCACGCCGTCCTCGTAAGCCGTCAGCCGGTGCGTTCCATCAGCATTATGCGCAATCGACGCTTCATATGTGTTGCTTTGGCCACTGGCCAAACTCCAGCTTGTCACTATGTCGGCGCCGTCAATAGTGCCGCCATCTCCAACAACAACGCAGTTGTCCAGCGTCTCTATGTTCAACGTTCCTCGCCAATGACTATCTTGATTCAGCAGCCTAATTCTTGCGCCGCTTCCAACCGCTTCTGCCGCTGTTTGGATTGCGCTCAATGTCTGAAGAGGCGAACTCTCCGTTAACCCGTCATTTACATCCGAACCATTTACAGAATCGCCATACACGTCGTACGTATCTTGCCAAAACCCCACCGTCAAATCGCGAGTTAAATTACGAACAAGATCGCGTGTAGGCTTCCTGACCAACATTACACCGCTGCCCACTTTTCTGCGGCGTAGTTAAAGAAACGGGTCTCATTTTCTGTAGAAATTGAATTGTTGTAAAACGCAATCTCCGCAATATCGCCATCGAACGAAAACGGTGCGCCGAAATTGCACAAGTTAAGAGTAGAAGTCCAAGCTGAAATATCCACGCCCTTCATTAAAAGGCATGCGTTATTATTATTCATTGCATCATGAACATCGTTGCGATCTGTGAATGACTGCAAGATGCCGTTTAGCTTAAATGTCGGCGTGCCCAACGACGACAATGTCGTATCAGACGACCCATCGTCCGCCGCCAAAGAAAACTTTCCGCCTCCATCACTCATGTGCAGGTATGTTGAGTCTGTTGTGTGAAACACAATAAATATATCTGTAGTGCCGCTTGGCTTTGGGACGTCGAGCCTATCTGCAGAAAACGTCAAAACGTTACGACCATTCAATGTATTGGAGTTAGTTGTCGGTTTCAGCGCTTCCGTTGTTTGTGTTGCATGATTATCCTCACCCGACTTGTCATCCCACTGCGATACTGCGCCCGCCGTTTCCGTGATCGTGCTGGCGTCCGATGCGTCGAGCCAGAGGACAAGGCCAGAGATGTCAGCGGGAGAGAATGAGTCGCTGAAGAACCGCTCCGTCATCCCCCGCGTCAGGTCGCGCGTCAGGGGGCGGGTGAGGGACTGGGTGGGCATTAGGTCGCTTTCGACAAGCCGACGCCAAGGCGGACAACCACAGTGCCGCTGGTAAAGTTGCCGGTCTTGACGCCGATGCGCACATCACAGCCCTCGCCGGCCGTATAAACCTTTTCCGTGTTCGCCGTGTACGACTCCACATCGCGCCAGTTCGTGCCGTCCAGGCGATGCTGCAGGTGCACCGTTGCCGACCACGTTCCGCTGACGGACACGCTTGCGCCCTCTTCGGGCCGCACGCTCAGCGGATCGGTGAAGTTGTTTGCCGCGGTGATCGATGCTGACCGCGCCCCGAAACTGCCCATTAGCCGCTCCTACGCCACAGATCTCAACGGCTGCGCCGCCAGCCGCATGCGCGCTAACCGCTCTTCCAGCCGCATCTCCGCCGCGGCCAGCTCTTCCTTCAGCGTCAGCTCAGCCGCCACCTCTTCACGCCGCTGCTCAACCTTCATCCGCGCCTCTTCGCGGTCCTGCGCCACCTGCGCCTGCGCCTTCTGCGCATCCAACTGCAGCTTCGCCATGTCGACCTGCATCTTGGCCATCTCGACCTGCATCATCATGGCCGCCGGATCGGACTGCTGTTGCTGCTGAGCCTGCATGGCCATACGCTGCTGCGCTTCGGGGCCATCTGGATCGTCAAAGAACTTATCAACGCCAGCAAAGCCGGCCGTCTTGACCATCTCATCAAGCGTGTTGTGGATCTTCTTCCACGTCACCATGCCGCCGGCCCCGCCCGCGGCCATACCCTCTTTCTGCTGCTGCAGGATGGTCGACAGGTGCATAAGTTGCTCAGTCTTGTTGCCGGTCCCAAGACCGACCATGACCGACATGTCCATCTCAGGATTCCAGCCGCGCGGGTCCATCGGCACCCAATTGTTGCGCAGACGAATTACGCGCTCCTTGTCCTGATACTTCGCCGCGATCTTCAGGATGTTGCGGAAAATCCGCTTGAAGCCCAGCTCGGCCAGCACGCGCGCCAACAGCTTGATCCGTTGCTGCGCGGCCGTCATGGCTTGATTGGAGGCCGCTGCAGTGACGTTGTGGAGCAAATCGGGGTCAACGCCCATCTGCGTCTGCGAAACGCCCGTGCGCATCTCCCTGACGCGCTCGCAGTGGTCGATCATTGCGAAACCGTGCTGGGCAACGAACGGGATCGCGCCGCCCCAATCGATCATCCCCGGCGCCTTGGCCCGCACCGGCTTCCCCGGCTCACGCTGCAGCAGATCATCAATGTTGACCTGTCCATCGACAATGACCGGACTCGGATTGTTGGTCAGGTACAGGTTGTCCATCATCTGCCGCCAGATCGTGGACTTCAGCAGCTGCAGATCCTTGACCAGATCGGCTTGGCTCAAGCCCCACACCGTGTGCGGCACCAGCACAGGCGACCACAGCGCCCACGTCGTATCGTCCACGACGTCGATTTCCGGCTCGCCATCACGCTCCATCAGCTCCGCACCAGTCGTGCCGGCCACCACAACCCGGCGCAGCTCGCTGATACCGTCGCCGTCGTAGTCGACACGCAGATACCATTCCGTGATCAGCACCGGCCGCTCGGCTTCGTCGACCCGCGTGGAGCGAATGTCGTTGTCTTCCTCGTCGGGGAACCGCGCGTCGCCTTCGCCCGTCAGGTCGTCGTCTTCATCCTCGTCGGTCGGCAGGCTCCAGACGAAATCCTTGTCATAGCCCATAGCCACAAGCTCGGATCGCGTCCGCTGCACCCGGTGCCCGCAGGGGTAGATGTCCCGATGCGTCGCGCCCTTGTGGATCAGGAAGTGCTCCGGCGCGATGATCTCGACCTTCACGCGGCCGATCGTCTGCGTGCGCCGCAGCTTGACTTTGTACTCAACCGGCTTCGGCAGGTCCGGCAGCGCTGCGTTCGGGTTTGCCGCCTTGATGGCCTCCATTTCGGCCATCGCCGCTTCCTGCGCCGGATCAAGCTCTAGCGGGATCTCTTCCTCTTCCAGGATCTCGACTTCGTCGTCATCTTCCAACAGCGCCAACTCTTCAGCGCTCAACCCCTGCCGCGTCTCCTCCGTGATCTTCGTGCGCTCATCCCAGTAGGTCTTGGCAATGCCGACCTTCTGCAGCAGGGCATCCTTGATGAACTCGTAGCTGTTCAGGAAGCCCTGATTGTCCTTGTTGTAGATGTGGTTGACGTAGTCCGTGGCCTGGTCAACGTGCTCCTCGTCTTCCGGCCCCTCGGGCTCGAACTTCACCGGGTCTTCCGTGCCGTGGAAGATCTCCATCAGCGCCGGCATCACCCATTCGATCGTGTCCATCACGTCGCGGCTGATGACGCGCGAACGCCCCTCGACCTCGTCGCCGAAGGGCTCGCCGAGGAAGAAGTTCATCGCCTCTTCACGCTCTTGCGTGATCTGGGACGAAAGGTAGCCGGTTGCTTGGTAGATCTGCGCGCTGACGAGGGCCTTCAGCTCGATGTCGTCCATTAGGCGGACTGCCCCTCGCTATCCTCGCGACGAGCCCAAGCTTGCCACGCAAAGTCACGCGGCTCGTACCCGGCGCAACACAACCACTTGTCAGTCGCGGCGTTGAAGCTGCAAGCGTCGACCCAGCGATAATAACTAAGCCAAGCCGCCGCCTCTGCACTCGCTTCCATCACCGCACCCAAGCCAGATTGCGTTTCGGCATTTCGCTCCATTCCTCGTCAGACGTCGCTGGCGTCACGGCGCCATAGCGGAACGCGTCCGCCGCATGACTGCACCAGTTGTGCAGCGGCGTGCGCTTGAACGTGCCCAGCCGCTCATCGTAGTCCGCCCGGTACTGGCGCAGCGCCTCGATACCTCGTTCGCACTTGTCGGCATCGAACCAACACCGCGGCAGCAGCAGCCGAGCGGCGTTGATGCCATCCTCGACTGACTGCTGTCGCGCCACCGTGGCCCGCAACCCCAAGCTGGCCAACGTCTCAACCCGGCTGCGCCCCGTGCCCAGCTCCCGCACCTTGGCGTCATGTGGCAGGATGTGATCGCGGTAGGCGTAAGGCCGCTCGCTCAGCACCTTGGCGTAGTGATCGAGGCCCGCGCCGCTGGCTTCGTAGTAGTCAATCAACCGCACTTCACGACCGACATGCTGGGCAAACCAGATCGCCGTGGCATCGTCGATGCCCAAGTCCCACCACGTATCGACCTTCTTCGCAGGCTCCCACGGCACGCGCGTAATACGCCCCGAGCGCTCCGCTTCGGCCATCTCCTTGCCGTAGTAGGCGCCCTTGATCGCGGCCTCAAAGCTGCACTCGTACTCTTGCGCATACTCGTCTTCGGTGAGCTGCTTGCGCGCGTCGGCCAACTCCGTTTCCGGCAGAATGCCACTCTCCGACGCCCTCAGCATGAGCCGTTCCCAGTCGTCATCGTTGGCTGCGTCTCGCCAGATGTCATGAAACCCGTTGCGCCCCTTCGGCGTACCGATGAACAGCGCCCGGCCGCCGCGGTCCGACAGGCTCGGGCGAATGACGAGCGGCCACACCGACGGCCGCATATCAGCGTATTCATCAATCACCACGTCGTCGTTGTAGTCGCCGCGCAAGCTGTCCGCGTTCTCAGCGCCGAACAGCTGGATGCGCCCACCGTTGATGAGCTGCACCCTCAGCTCGCTCTCGTGCGGCTGTGAGGCCAGTACGGGCCGGGCGATATGCTTCAGGTAGCTCCAGGCCGCGCGCTTCGCTGTGCCGTACGTGGGCGCGATGTAGCTGCAATGCGGTTCGGGAAGCTTGCAGGCCAGATTGGATACGATCAGTCGTTGAACCGCCGCGACCGTCTTGCCTGCCCGGCGATGCGCGACACCGACACCAAACCGCTTAGGTGTCAGTATCAGCGGTTCCAACTGCGGCCGGGTGATTATCTCCAGGGCCGGCATGTCGGAACGTTACTTCCACCTTGTGATTGACCGGATTGTCAGGATCGCCGCCAACATCGACCTTGTCTCGCCAGCCGCGACGGTTCTTGAGCCAGATAAACGCCGCCGCAGTATCCGGCGCATAGTGCTCAGTATAGGGCGCATAAACTGGCTCGCCTGCACCAGCAGGCATAAAGATCTTCACTGCATCATGCGAGTATCCACAAGCCCGATGATAGAGTTTGTCAGCGACATTCATGTCGGCAACAATCTTACCGCTTTTTATGGACTCGGAAAATTCTGGATGAACCCTTTTCCACTCGTGAATTGTATCTTCGCACACGCCGAAGAAGTCGGCCATTTCCACATCCGTAGCGCCCAACTTGCACAGCTTCTCTGCCTGCTCACAATAAGCCGGATCATACTTCGTCGGCCGCCCGGCGGGCATCAGCCTGCGGCCCCGACTGGTCCGCCCCAGCCGCCAAGGTGAAGCGTGATTTCCATCTCGGTCAACGCGCTGTTGCCTTCCACCCTGACCTGAAACGTGAACGTCTCCGGGCTGAAGTCCTCAACAACGCCCGTTGATCCATCTGGCAAATCGACCTTCAGCCCAAACGGCAAGCGCTCGTAGATCTGCTTCAAGACCGGCAATCCACAGCGATTGGCCATGCGAGCCTGATGATCCTCGATCCGCGCCAGCATCTGGTCTTCGGCGCCCATCACCACCCCTTCCCGCCGAGGCGCGGCTTGCGCTTGGTGTAGCTGGGCATTAGGCCGATCCCATGGAAGCCGCTTCGGCGCGGCCTGCGGTCACAAACGCTTCGAAGTCGCCTTGGAGTGTCGCCAAATGCTCAATCGATGGCGCCTGACGGCGGGCCTGACCCGACACCCGCGTCCCGCTTGACGCCCAATAGATCGGCTCATACCAGCGTCGATACGGCGTCACATAGCGCTCAATGAACACATGCCGATCCGTAATCGTGCCATCAAGCTGCTTCACCCGCTTCGCGATTCGCTTCCACTGCTCGACATTGGGCGGACCGTCCAAGTTCTCGGTGAAGCCTTCGAACCAAGCCTTGAATTCAGCAAGCGTCATGGATGATCTCCAAAGCAAAGCGCCCGGAGCCGTGGTGGCTGCCGGGCGCGATGTGATGCGAACTGGTCGCTACTCCAGACAGTGAGGAATCGAACCCCAGAACGGGTACGGCCCCGTCCGTCATCCAGACCCATCGGCATGGGGCGCACCTACAGTTGCGAACTGCCCTTGCGCCTCGAATGCCACGCCGCCGCACCGGGAGTGCCTGCTCACGTATCCGGAAATTCCAGACAACTCAGGCACCGCCGCTGAGGCGGACTCAAAAGCGCCGGGGCTGCGATCACAGTTCCCGACGCTGCAGAGAGGGTAGCGTTGTTGGCCCCGCGCGTCAAGCATGATCATCCGCGCCTGGCCGCAAGATCGCGTTCGTAATCCTCAATGATCGACTTAATGTACTCAAGCGCCGCTCTATCGCCACGGATTACAAAGCGACGACTGAGAAATCCCGAACCCTCGAACATGTCGACATCACGCCCACGCCACTTAAGCTCGCGAACGATGTCGCGCATGCCGCCCCAATGAATGCGTCCTAACTCAAACTCCAGCTCAGCCATCACAATCTCCCCTCGCCAGCGTAGTACGCCACCAGATCCTGCAAGCCGACCAGTAACACCGTCATGGCCCGCTGACGCTTGCGTGCAGACCGCCCGACGATCGCCGTGATGGTCAGCTCGTCGCAGCACACGGCGCGCGTCACAAGCTTGCTGCCGTCGGTCACCGCGGCAATGGCGTCCATGTACCGCAAGCCGGCCAAGACCTGGGTCGGCGGCATGCCCGGTGACTGCGACTGCGGGATGCGCAGCGACGGGTCCACGTCGTCGCAATCGCGGACGCCGAACACGCCGACGGCGTAGTCGTCATGCAGCAGGCGACCAGCCGCACGCTGTTCCGGCGTGATCTGGTTCCGGCTGGCGTAGGTGTCCAACGGGCTCGGCACGATGCGCTTGAACTCGCCGGCCGCGTCAGCGGGCACCTCGCGGATCACGTCTTCGGCCAGGTGCTGCGCGCGACAAGCAGCCGGATCGCCATGAGCCGCCCTGTCTGCCGCTGCACTGATCGCCATGGCCGCGTCCCGCTCAGCCGCTACGCGCATCTCCATCGACCCGCGAACGCGTTCGGATGGCGTCAGGGCGGCGAGCGGATCGGTCAGCACGGCCTTGCGGTCGCCACCGGAATACGGCTCGCGATCCCAGATGGCGCGCCAGTCGCGGGCGGTGGTGGTCATGCCGTCACCTTCCGCACCACGCGATCAGAGCCGCGCAGTACGCGTGACTTTTGCCCCTTCAGAACCGGCCCCATACCCCGATCCTCAGGCGCGATGTGCCTTCGGCGTCTAAGCCATTTGTCCAACTCCTTGCCAGCCGCCTCAATAGCGCGACGCTCGATATCATCAGTCAAGACGCCCTCCATTTCGCTGGTCAAAACGGGATATCATCGTCCGGCATCCCGCCTTCCGTCGTCCGCATCGGGATCAACTTCGCCGGGCTCGGTATCCGCACGCCTGGCACCTGCTGCCCGTCAATCAGCTTGCCGATGTCGTCGAGCGAGTAGGTGAGCTGGTTGGCCACGATCACGAACTGCCGCTCGTCTTCGTGCCGGACGATGGCCACGATCTCGCCGGTCGTCGGCACGATCGCTTCCCAGATCTCGACCGGCAGCGGCTTGTGGCCTTGCTCGGTTGCAGACCTGTCCAGGAACTGCCAGCCCTTGACCATACCGTCAGCACGTTGCGCAATTAGATCGACATCGCCTGACTGGATTGCGCAATCGAGCAAGTGCGCCTGATTATCGAACTTGACGCGCAACAGGTCGCTGACCAGCCGCCGCAATCGGCCAACGCCCCATTTGCGGTTCATCGATCGCTTGGCCGCTTCGACGCTTTCGAGCATCTGACGGAGCCGGCAGTTGGCCGGTGCCTGCATGTCGATGGCCGACTTCACGTCATCGGCCGACAGGCGGTTGGGGTAGTAGGTGGTCATCGGTCAGACCTCCAAAGCGCGCAGCGCGCGAGCGGGGCCCAAAGGCCCCTCGCGCGCGCGTAGCGCGTGGGGGGGGGTATAGGGGGGGGGATTTGCTGGCATTGGCCGACCATTGATTTCATTGACTTTTCCAGCGTCTCTGGCATTTTCGGTGCCAGCATGCCACATGTGCTGGCTCTCTCTTTGTTTTCAATCGGTTACGCATTTCCAGCCTCGAATTTGCCTACTCTTTTCTTTTGTAATTTCATCGTCCCTGGTCAACTCTTTGATAGCATTGATGACGTCTTCACGTGCCGCCGGGGCCAGTTCTTCGAACATGCTTCGGTAGAGTTCGCGGGGATGAGTTCTATCGTATTTGTATGGTTTGCCTGCCGCTTCTGCGCTTGCGATCCGGTCCCGGATTTCGCTCTTCAGCCGTCTGATTTCGATCTTCGTTACTGCGTCTGCGTCGTTCTTAAGGGGTATCAGGACACCGTCTTTCCACAACAGGGGCATCGCCGTTTCGTCGCCAGCGTTTGCGTAATTCGCCTTCATGCGCGTCAGAACGCGTTCGTCCGATCCGCCGTCTTCCGGCTTGGTGAGGTAGAGCCTTGAACGCACCGCCGCGTTCCAAGCCGTTGATCCTGAGGTGCCGCTCTTGCTGGCCATACCGGCAACGCTCGGGTGGGCCAGTAGCAGGACGGCCATATCGCGGCCGGCTTCGTTGGCCTTGCGGATGGCGCGGGCCACGACGGCCTTGACGAAGTGGTTGACCTGCACGCGATCGATTTCGTTGCCGCCGAACAAGTCTGCGGCCGTATCGAGGATCAGCAGCTGCGCTTGCAGCCGCTGGACTTCGGCCAGCACGGCCTGAAAGAACGGGCTTTCCTGAGGCTTGCCTTGGGCATCGAACGTGACCAGCAGGTTGTCATGCCCGACACGGGGCCAGAGATGGACATCGGCAAACGGGTTGCCGATCTGATGCCCCATGGCCGCTTTAATGGCCTCATGCCGGCGGTGCAGTTCGTCCCGCTGGTCTTCACAGAAGACACACAGGCTGACGGCCTTCTGGACCGCAAGGCTAAGCCACAGGCCGCCTTGATCAGCAGCATAGGCGAGCTGTTGGGCCAACAGGGTCTTGCCGGTGCCGCCGTCGCCGTAGAGCGACGTGACGGTGTTGAGCGGTATCCAGTCCTGGACCAGCCATTTGCGGGCTGGAGCTGTACCGACCAGGTCGGTTGCCGGGAATGGCCTGCTGTCGGGCCTCTCACCTTCGGTTGCGTCGTCACCAACAGGATGCTCGACATCCGGCTTGGCCCACTTCTCCCGCGCGCCGCGAATCATGCGAGCCATATCGGCGCGGGTCTGATCGGCCGTGTAGCCGGGCAGCGTCAAGCTTTCGGCCGTGGCCAGGATCTCATCATCGTTAAGGCCGCGCTCGACCCAATTGCCGGTCAGCTTCAGCATGTGGTTGTGCCACTGGTCGCCGCGGCGGATGGCGGCCATCACCTTGCGGACCGACAGGCGGCCGACAATGTCCGTGATGCCCTGGTCCAGCGGCTGATGCAGGTCCAGCGGCGGGTAAGCCTTCGCCAGTGCGCCGGGCAGATAGTAAATGGTCTTCCGCGGCCCAAGCTTGGCGATGCTGGTCATCTCGACGATACGGCCGGGCTTGTAGGGCCAGGCTATCGAGCCAGCGAGCCTCAGGATGCGCCCCGGATTGCAGACGGTCGTATCGCCGCCCAAGACGGACGCGATGCCTCTCAGCTGCGCGCTGAGCGCTGCGGGGTCGGTTTCGCTGGTCTCTTGATCGAAGTAGAACTGTGCCCGCTGGTGCGGATGCCGGCCGGTGACGACGCCGAAGGTCGGCGGGGCCGGTTCGGCCAGTCGGAAGGCGGCCCTTGCCGCGCCGTCTTTGTCGAAGTCGGACCAGCAGGCCCATGCTTCGAGGAAGTCGTCATCCTCGGTTCGGTCGTCGGACGGGTTGCCGGTCCGCTGCGTCGTCGGTTTGCGCAGCGCGCCGCCGACATAAACATTTACGCCGCTGGCTCGGTTTTCGTTGGCCGCGAATTCGGCCGCATCCTCAAGCTGGTCAAGCTCGAACAGCCGTCCGAAGACGGGCGCGCCCTTGGCGTTCGTCCAAGCGATCTCGACCAGCCCGTCCAGCGCGCGGCCGAACAGGTGGTCAAGATGCTGGTACATCTGGTCGGAATCGGGCGATATCTCTGTTGTCACGTCCGGCTGCACGAGGGAGCGGTCTCTTGTCCCCGCGAAGGCGGGGATCTGTGGTTCGGGGGTGGCGGGGGTCAGGCAGTTGGCGCTGTCTGACCCCACCCCTTGCGGTTACACGAATTCATTCTCCGCTGTTGCGGGGTTGGCGTTCACCGGGTTGGCCGGCGGCGGGACGGTCTCTTCGACCGGCTGCGTAGGTGCCGGGGCGGCCGTTGCCGCGGGCTGCGTAGCGCCGTTCGCCTGGCCGCCCAGGGCCGCGGGCCGCGGCACCCACTTGGTGATCTCCAGCAGCGGTGCGTAGTTCGACTGCTGCCCGCCGTTCTGGAGCTGCACGCCCTTGACGGTCACCACAGGCAGCTCACCGGGGTGGCGCGCCTTCTCTGCCTCATACAGCGTGTGGATGCTGTCGATCTGCGCCAGTGCTGCAGCCGAGGTCTGGCTGAAGACCCGCACGCCAAGCGACTGGCAATAGGTCTTGATGCGCACGCCGGACCGGTAGTAGGGCCGTCCCTGCTCATCCTTGTCGCCGGGCCGCGCCGGCATCGGTTCGCCGAACTTCACCATCCGAAAATCGACGATGCCGCCGGCAAAGCGGATGTGGCCGACCTCGAAATCGGAGAAGTCCCACACGGCCGCCCACGGCAGGGGGATCTCAGGCTTGGTCGTAATCCACTGATCACCGTCCTGCCGCCGCTCCGGTGCATGGAAGCGGCCGGACTTTGCGTTGTATTCGATGCGCGGCTGGATGTCGGAGCTTCCGCCTTCGCCGCCGTAGTTGAATCCAAGTGCCATTGTTCTCTTCCTTCACGTTATGCCCGCATCGGGCGGTCATCGCTGCCGGAGCGCCTGCATCAGTGCGCCTCCGGCATCTGCGATCTCCTTTCGTCTCTTGGGTGCGGGTATTTATGGCCACACGCTTGGCATGTATATTCGCCTGTATTTAAGTACAGCAGCTTTGTGCTTCTATCTCCGCATTCTGGGCATACACGCCAACTCGTCCATTTCTTCGGCTTTGCCATTTCATCCTCTTAGCGTTTGCATAAGCGCGCCGCCTACTTGCTCTTTGGCCAGCGCCTTCGCCTGTTCACAAAACGGTGCCGCCGGACACCAGCCGTCCAGACATCGGACGCTGTAGGCGGCCTCTTCTTCGATCTCCAATGGCGGGAGCGGCTTCTTGCGATCCACGGCCATGTCTTCCGCGCGTGCCGCCTCAGCTTCCTCGCGTGTCGCGTGCCGTGACGTCGCCTTCGTGTTGCCGGGCCGGATCAGCTTGAAACAGCCGGGCCGCTCCCACCGTTCATCCGGTGAACATTCCGGCAATTCTGTCTGCGCCTTGCCGTGGGCCATCAGGCGGCTGGTGATGTATCCCTCAGTCTGGTCGGCGGACCACATCTCGGCCGGCAGGATGGCGACGGGCAGCTGGGGATAGTCCGGCGAGTGCCGCGCCTTGGACTTCTGCCAATCGCGCAAGAGCACCACGATCTGCAGCCTGGCCACATAGTGGCCGTGTTCGCGCAGCATCAGTGCGTACATGTTCTGCTGCGGCGTCCAGTCGGCTTTCAGGCCGTCGCGGATCGCATAAGTGCTGGTGAACTTGTAATCCGACAACTCGCCTTCGTAGAGCACCAGCCGGTCGAATTGGCCGCTGATCGTCCAGCCGTGCCGGCGAATGAACAGGCGCTGTTCGGTCCATCCTGTTGTGTCGGCCCGCTCCAGGATACCGTGACCGATTTGACCGATCAGTGCATAGAGCCGTTCGGCCACATCTTCCGTGATCTCATCGGCATGGCGCATCTCAAGCTGCCGCTTGCGCGCGGGGCCGATCAGCGATGTCACGCTGATGTCCGCCGGCCCTTTGTTGTATGGGTCGTTGGCGACCGCGGCGACGATCGGCTGCGGCAGGTTATGCCGGTTGGTGAGCCTCATGCCGCCTCGCAATCCGCCATGCTGCTGACCGACGGCGCGCCCTGAGAGGGGCGTGGCATGGTGAAGAGCCGTTCGTGCTCAGGTGCGCGCGGGTCGTCTTCGAACTGCATGTCGGCGCCCCATGCATGGGACCAGACCGGCTTGCGTTCCGGTTCCGCCCGCGGCTGGATGTCCAGCTTCTTGATGCGCCGCTTGACGGCGATGTAGCCCATGCCCAGGTCGGCGCAGATGTTCGCCATGCATTGGCCGCGGCGGACCATCCGGTACAGCGCGCGGTCTTTTTTCTCTGTCCACAGCTGGGTCATACGATGCGCCTCCGTAGCAGCCGGCCGCGCGGACTGAGGCGCAGCGAGAACGTCCCGCGCTTGGTGACTTCCCGGAATTCGGTGGTCGGATGCGTGGCCAGAAACAGCTTGGCCTTGATGGCGTAGTCCGGTGTTGCCTTGCCCTTGAAGTCGTCCACCACGTAGCGGTTTGGACGCGCGGCCAGGTCGAAGTATCCGTAGTCGACGATCAGGCTGCAGACATACTGCCCCCCGACGCTTAGATCGAAGCGCTTCTGTCGCTCCAGGTGACTGATCTCACCCGCGGCCTGGCGCAGTTCAAGATATTGGCCATGGCGGCTTTCGCCGGCGCTGTGATAGACCACGCCGTCGCGCTCGGTCTTGCGGTTGCCGTACTTGTTCTGCCGCTTCAGAAGGCGCTTTATCGCTGCGCTCTGCTGAGCGATCGTCGGACCAAGGCTGCATCGACTGCCCGTCATCCCACCGTCCGCCCCTGGCTATCGACGATCCGCAGCCCAGCGCCAGCATCAATTACGTAAGGCCCGCCTTCGATCGGGGCGTCGTAGATCAGCAGGTCGCGTATTCGCTGGCATCGCCGGATCAAGTCGGGCGGCCCCGGCAGCTCTTCAGCGCAGTCGGTGATGAGCGCGGTAAGGTCGGCGCGGGTGATGGGGTCAGTCATGGGCGGCGCTCCGATGCCAGGTCGATTGCCTGTTTCAAAGCCTCAGGATCGGCGCACAGGATGCGATGCATCTTCTTCGTTGGCGGCTCGTCCCTCGTCTCCAGCAACTGCCGCAACGCGAGGCCAATCAGAATGGCGGCATTCCCATGCGCCTTGCGGATCAGCGCCGCGGGGAAGCCATAGCTTTCCAATTCACCCTCTGGCGGAGCCTCGCCTTGCAGCTCGGCCAGCTTCCGCTTCCGCCGCAGCTCGTCGTTGCGCTTGACCCGCTCGATATCCGCCCTGGCCGTGTCAGCGATGGCGCCCGGCGGCAACCGGTGCGGGATCGTCGGATGCGTCAGTTCCGCTACTGCCATGACCTCGCCTCCATCCCGGATGTCGCGCGTCCATGAGGGCCTCGAAACAGGCGTGATGGCGCCACTCGTTGTTCCCGTGCGCATCCAACGCAATCGTTGGCGCCCCCGTGATGTGGTCCACCGGCTGACCGCAATAGGCGCACGTCGCCCGGATCGGCTGAGCCGCCTTGCCGCGCGCCCAGGTGCGTTTGGCGCGCATGCATCACTCAGCCCCGCTCACGAGCCGCAGGTACTTGCGGCGGTAGCGCTTCGCTTCCTCGGTCCAGTCCGTCGCGTCCGCCTCCCGCGCCTCGACCGTCTGCAACGCTGCATCCGCTTTCCGGGTGTTCGCTTCCGCGCGCCACGTACAGATTTCCCATGCGAGCCTGGCGTGCTCCGCTTGCAGTCGCTGCCAGAGCCTGTCGTATACCCTGCAATTCAGCTTCAACGGCTTTGAGGCGGTCATTGAGCGCCGTTTCCTCTGCTTGGGTTAATGGCGGCATCGAAATCCAATCGCTGAATGCCCGGCCCCATCTATTGCCCATCGCAGCCAGGTGCCGCCGGGCCGGGGGATTGCCGGCCAGCCAGTATTTCGCCGTGCTTTCCGACACGTCGAAATCGTGCGCGACGTTCTTGCGGACGGGGCGCTGGTATGTGCGCCACAGCCACTGCGCGACGCGGTCTCCGATGGCCCTGTCAAGTGCGACAGCGGTCATGTTTTTTGTCCGTTTGATGCGTCGAATGGGCAAGATTTCTGACCCCTCGTTGCGTGATGCTGATCACGCACGACGGATGGAGCGTTGCTATGTGCGTTGGACGATTTGCCGGACGGGTGCGCCAACACCCGCCCTGCGGTAGCTTGGAGAACGTCTTCGAAGAGGCCCCGCATCTGGTCTGCGATTGCGGCGGGGTCCTCTCCATCCTCGATAATTTCGGCGATGACCTCGTCATCGCTCATGGACAGGATGTCGTCGACGAAGGCATCGGCGAGCCTGTCGAGGGCATCGGAAGCTGGCGCCCGATCGGCGCCGTGGTCGCGGCTGTGGTGGCGGGGCTGGGTCATGGCGTCACCCGCCCGCCTTGGCCGCGCGGTCGTACAGAACGATGTTCACCGCCTGAGACAGGTTCAGACACAGCGCCGTCGGAATGCTGACAACGTGCGCGCACCGCTGCAGCCATTCGCGACGCAGCGACCCGTCTTCCGGGCCAAACAGGTAGAACGCGGCTTCCGGATGCTTGAACGCTGGCAACGGTATGGCGTCGTCCACGATCTCCACGGCCACCGGCAACGCCGCGTAAGGCGCCGCTTCAAACGGATCGGCGGAATGGACCAACGGCACATGCCGATACGCTTTCGATGTGTCTTCAGCTTCCGGGCTATACCGGCGGCCAGACACCACGATCAGCGCGGCGCCGAACGCGTGGGCGGCCCGAAGACAGCCACCGATGTTGTGCCCCTTCTTGGGCCGATCCAGGCCGATCGCTGCGTATCCGCGGCGCATCACCCCTCGCCCTCTCCATGGCCCTGCCTGCCCTCGACCGAGGGGCGGGCGGTGGCGAGCATGGCGCCCCATCGCTCCCAGAATTCGTGGATGGCGGTGACTGCAGTCTCGGACTGCCCGCGCCCGATCCAGCCTCGCAGGTTGGTAATGGTCCGATGGGCATCGGCCAGCGCCTCTTGCTCATAGGCGGGCCGGACGGCCAGGCCGGCGGCGGTGAGGGCTTCGATCGCCTTGTCAGCGCCGCTCCATGCGATACCTTCGGCAAGCTCGGTGAGCGTCGGATCGTCCGTACCGCCGTAGGTGTTAAGGAACAGCGCTTCGGCAATGATCTTGCGGGGATCACTCATGCTCAGACTCCCGTGCGCCCTGATCGGCGCTGCGATGGCGATCGACGGCGACACGCTGCAGATCCTGCCGGCGGATGAGGGGTGCCGGGTGCGGCTTTGGGGCGTCGACGCTGCTGAAGTATCCGAAGACGCTGGCGCAGCAGCTCGGGACGCACTGGCCACGATGCTAGTTGGCGCGACGCTGGACTGTACTGACGTGCGCGGGCGTAGCTATGGACGTCACGTAGCGCTTTGCGTAGCGACAGGCCGCGGCGATATTGCCGCCGACCTTGTGCGCCGCGGCTTCGCCATCGACTGGCCTTTGTATTCGGGAGGCCACTACGCCCCCGCCGAGGCCGAAGCGCGCCGCGAGGGGCGCGGGATGTGGGGGGATTAGGCATCACAGCCGCTCCGCCGCCTCAACCGTCAGCTCGGGTATGTACGGCCGGTACCGGTGGATCTTGATGCAGATAATCGTGTCCCAGTGCGGGCCGCTCTCAACGACATCATGCAGATCTTCCAGCTCTTCTAGCGTGTGGAGCACGTCGATCGGCCCGGCATCCGTCCGGTACGTGATTTCGGCAGACCAGCGCAAAGTGGGCGACGCGGGGCGGGCGGTCATGGCGTGCGGTACTCCCAAGTCCACCAGTCACCGCCGAACGAGCCGCAACTATGAAGCTCGCCTTTGCGCTCGACCGTTTCCAGCCACCGACAATCATGTGAATCGCCGATCCTGACGGGATGCCATGCGAACCAGCGGTGCCACGCCTTCTTGGCAGCTTCGCGCTCTTGCCACGTGGGGCCGCAATCAAACCTCATGCCGCGGCGCCTTCGTCGGGGGTGCCTACGATGGTACCGTCTGGCGCAACGGAATTACCTAGGGTTTTAGGCGAATTGCTTTCTGTAACTTTTTTGTCGCATTCGTTAATGATTTGTTTACCATGTTGGCCTTCAATATGTGTCTTCACATTAGAAGACCGCGTATCGGAGGTGCCGCCATGGGTAGTATCACGTACGTCGATTTCCGTAGCCGACGGGTCGTAGTCGATCCCCCGCTTGCGGCACTCCTTAACAACCCGCCAATGAAGATATTCCGGAAATCGTCGAAACGTTTTCCAGTTCGAAATCGAGGTGCGGCCGACGCCAAACAGCTTCGCCGTCGCCTCCGGACCGCCAAGGGCGGTGATCACGTCGTCGATACGCATGAGCCCATAATTTCAACAGGATTGAATTTTGTCAATTCCTTTGTAGAGGGCCTATTGGATTCCTCGGGTATGCATGACAATGGACACATGGTCGATGTGCTCCATGGCAGGGAAGACGCAGACATCGGCGCGCGGATCGAAATGAGCCGCGTGCTGCTTGGCGGCGACGCCAAGATCCCAAAAGGCACGTTCGCCAGAGCGGCGCAAATCAATGCAAGCACGTACAGTATGTGGATTAAGGGTAATTCACGCCCCGGTCTGCCTAACGCCCTCGCGCTTACAGATGTGTACCCCATAACACTTGACTGGATTTTTAAGGGTTCCCTCGTCGGCCTTCCTGACGACTTTAGGCGTGGCGTGCTGGAACATGTCACTAAGCAAGCCGCCAAGGTGACTGCCCGTCGAGCCACTGCATAGCCGATTACGATTTTTCAACTGGCTTGAATTTTCCCGTTGACAATTCAACGGGGTTGAAATACCGTCATCCCCATCACCGCGGCCCTGATCGCCCCTGACCAGCCGCTGCGGTGCCAGCATCCTCGGATGCGCCTCCCTGAACCTCCCGCCGGGGCTCCGGCCTCGGCGGGCTTTGTTGGAGCGATGGGCGATGAGCGGCCAGAACCTGAATTCACCTCGTCGCGTCGTGCTGCGCCGATTGGCGCCGAAGTGCGCTGAGCGTATCGCGATGCTGTCACCGAGCGCCGACATAGCGCCTAGCATGGGCTACCACCGCGGCTTGGTGATGCCGGAAGACGCGCTAGGCGTAGTCAACGTCATCGGTGTGGATGAGTGGACCGCATACGGCCGCACCATCTACATCGAACAGGGCGTCGTCGACCCGCCCTACGCCGTCATCTACACGGCCGATGTCGTCGATCTCCCGGCGCATGTTCAGGCCGCAGTCGACGCGCTGGCGAAGGCCGAACAGCGCAGCGCCTATGCAGACGATCGCCCAAGGGATTCGCGTGCCCAGATGCGTGCGCAGGGCGCCTGGGACGCTTATGCGGTGGCCCTAGCCGCCGCCAGGGCGGAAGACGAACGACAGTCGCTGGAGACCGCGGCATGAGCATCTCAGTCAACTTCCACCGCCCGCGCTTCCACACCTCCGGGCTGGCTGACGGCTCGCCGTACGTGACCTTGCGCGACGACGACTGGAACACCGTCACGATCTTCGCGGACACCGCCGACGAACTCGACGCGCTTGGCGATGCGTTCAAGCAGGCCGCGGAAGCGGAGCGGCGGGCAGACGGCGAACGGAGGGCTGCGGCGTGAGAACTGAACCGCTTTACTACGCGAAGGACGGTGTCGTTTGGAAGCGTCCGATCGAAGAACGCGACGACGGCCTCAAGATGACCGTCATCACCATCGGCTTTCCAATCTGCACGATGCATGAAGCCGTTGGCGCTGAGGCGGCCGAAACCGTCGCCCAGCTCATGAACGCAGGCGATGGGGCTTTGAACGGCAAGGGCAAATGACCGCCCTCCACTACATCGCGTCGTTCGTGACGCTGACGCTGTGGCTGGGCCTGCTGACCGGCGCGTTGCCGGCGTGGATTGCGAGGATGTGGGGATGACTAATTATTGGCTTAGCTGGTGGCACACCCAAGACTTAAGCGCGTTCGAATTGAACTGGCCGTGGTGGGTTTCCGGCTACCGGGATGGCGGCGACGAACAGGACGACGCAGCCATTTGCGCCGCCGTGCAGGCCGATGATGAAGATGCCGCAAAAGGCATCGTCATTGCTGCCTATGATGTTCGGCCTGATGACGTCGAATGGAGGTTCGTCAGTGAGCGACCGGCAGATTGGTCGCCTTTCTGCGACCGGTTTCCCAAGGCCGATTGGATGGCCTTTCCAGCACTCGCCGCCCCGCGCGGCGGCAAGGAGGGGTGATGCATACGCCGGGACCGCTCATTTATCGGCCGCACAAATATGACGATTGGGGCTACGTCAGGGCCGAACGGACCGCGGAAGAACAGGCTGAAGGACTGCCGGGGCGTCTTGTCGCTGTGTGCCGGGCGCACGCACATTGCAGCGACCAGGAATTGGCAAAGCATCGTGCCGATAAGACGGACCCAGACGAACACGACGCCCGCCTCTTGGCCGCAGCCTACACCAGCTACGACCGCGCCTTCGGCCCCGCCGCCGTCGAAGCGGCGGAAGCGGATTTGCTGGTTAAGATGGTCGAGGTGCTGAAGGGGCATGAAAGTCCGCAGCTATGGCGCCTTGAATGGCTGGCGACGCTGATCGACGAAATCGACGCTGGCACGATTGAGGAGGCGGCGAATGTGGACCCATCGGCATTCTCTGAGATGATGGCGAACGTCCGCGAGATGCGCGACCAACTCCGCGCCATCCTGGCTCGCGTGCCGGAAGGGGGTGGGGCGTGAGCGAGCGACAGTTCGACGTCCAGTGGATTGACCGTGAGCGTGAACCGCAGTGTCCGCCGAACCCGGACTATCCAAACGGCATGGATGTCGATGCCGCTTTCGGAGCCAAGCCTTCGTGCGTTGCTGAAGTGGATTATCCGGCGCCGCGATGTGGTGTCTACGTCGTCCGGTGCCGTGTCTGCGGCTATTCGGTAGCCATGACAACAGCTGGGCGCCCTGACGATCCGAAGTCTGTGACGATGCCATGCAAGATCGGAGGTCGCGCATGAGTAGGCTTTTCCGAGTTCTAGAGATCGCGCCAACAAGCGGTAATTTCTGCTTTGGCGGAGGCAATCCGCAAACGTGGCTAGAGGTCGATTGGTTTACCGACGAAGGCGCGGAAACTATCTTCGGCCGACCGCTGACCATTGATGACGTGCGAAGTAACGTGGAGCAAAAGCGATACATCAAGCCGGGCAAAGGCTACCTCGTGCTTTGCACCGATGGCGAGATGACCTTCACCATCAACTATAGCCGCGAGAACGCCCGCCATGACTGACCCCACCGGCCTGGACCTGGACGCGCTGGAGCGGCTGTGCGAGGCGGCCAGGGTAGGGCCATGGCGTCGCGGCCAGACGGGCAACTTGCGGATCTATGCGCCGGATGGCTTGGGCGCTCGTTCCGGCCCGATTGCCGAGGTGTTCACAGGTGGCGATGCGCCTGGAACTGCTGCGTTCATCGCAGCCGCCCGCACCGCCCTGCCGCAAGCGCTCGCCACCATCCGCGCCCGCGACGAAGAGGTGCGGCAACTGAATTCCGGCTACGACATCGTAGAGAGGCGGTGCATCGATCGTGGTCACAAGCTGGCCGCCGCCCAGGCCCGCGTGGCGGAGCTGGACAATGCTCTAAGCGCGGTAACGGCCCGGATCAGCGGCCTGCAACGCGAGAAGCTGGCCGCCCAGGCCCGCGTGGCGGAGCTGGAGGCGGAGAACGCCAAGCTCAAGACGCCTGATATGTTTTGGGACATGTGTGGCGAACAGTTCTGCGATAGCGAGGCGTTCATTGACGCGTCTGACCAAGGCGAGAATACGCTTGTTCTCGAAATGCAGTGCGCACGCTCCTTGCCGAGCATGTGGGCAGCTGGTCGATATATGGACGACCGATGGCATGTGACGGAGCATGCGACCGTCGATGAGGCCAAAGCCGCCCTCGCCGGCCAGCCCGCGGACGCGGAGGGGAAGTGATGGGCGATATTGACGAACGGATGAGCATCATCGACTGCCTCAATCCATTTGATGAAGTTCCAGTGCCTTACGTCGAGCCATTCGTCGACGAGATCCGGCGTCTCCGCAAAGAACGTGACGCGCACTGCGCATCGCTGGATCAGCAGGAGCAAGAGATCGACCGCCAGCGCGCGGTGATTGCGGAGACGCGGGCGGACAAAGACGAAGCCTATCGGCAGCGCAATCACCTTGTCGCTGCGCTGGCTCGCCTGTTTCCGTCCGGCGTCCGGCGCACCGACATTCCCGGCTGGAGCGATGATTGGCACGGGTGCGTCTACATCGACTTGCCGACCGGGCAGATCAGCTACCACTACCACGACAGTCAGGGGTACCTGTTCGCCGACCTGCCGCCGTACGAAGATGAGTATGACGGGCACGACAAAGACGTTGTGCATGCGCGACTTGAGGCCCTCGCCGCAGCGACCGCGGCCGGGGATGGAGGGGAAGATGTGGCGTAGCGTAGAGCCCAGATACAACCCCGCGTCAGACACGATCGACCTTGTTGATAGCGACGGCGACGTGACGGCGAAGCTGCACCGCAATGCCGTCATCAAGATGCTGGGCATGCTGCCGCCTGATCCGCCGAAGGAGGCGTCCGATGAGTGACCAGACACTGACAGACTACGAGATCGAGGTGTTGCGGCACATCAACGGCGATCGGTCGTACCCTATCGGGACCGACAATGCGCTGCCGAAAGCGGTCGACAAGCTCAGATCGCTAGGTCTTATCCGGCCGTGGTTCGTCCTCACCGACGCAGGCCGCCACGCCCTCTGGAGCCGGACCAAGCACGAGGGGGCGAAGGGGTGAGCGAGCGACAGAAGAACAGCTACGTCTACGGCTTGAAGCGGGCGGAGCAGGACGGATACGACAACGGCCTATATGACTGGGGGTTGCGCAACCCATACAAGCGTTTGGAACACCAGCGCTGCTGGGACGAAGGCTTCATGCGCGGGCAACACGACCGCGATGCAGAGCTGAAGGACAAGCGCTATGACTAACCCCGACGCCCCGACCCTCCTGGACGCCGCGCGGCGGATGCTTGCCGCCACAAAGTCGACGCATGAGTATTTCGAGGCGCATCGGCACATCGGAAACATCGGTCAATGCGCTGATTACGTTGCCCAGATCATCGCGGAGGCCGAAGCCGCCATCGCCGCCGCAGAGGGCGGTGGGTGGAGGCCGATCGAGACGGCGCCGAAGGATGGGACCCCTGTAGATTTATGGATGGTGTTCCACGATCAGCGGCCCCCATGTCGGTTTACCGATTGTCGATGGGAGACGATGACAGATTGGCGCGGCAAAGAATATGACGGTTGGTTCTTTGGTCGCGGAGTGTGTCGAACTCTGGCGCGCCCAACACACTGGCAGCCTCGCCCACCCCCGCCGCAGGAGCCGGAGCCGGGCGATGTTTGACTTCCTCGGCCGCTGGGTGGTGATGACGGGCATAGGGCTTGTGGCCCTCGTCTTGTTGGCGCTGACGGTCCACATGGCGACGGCGGACGCAATCAGACGGGCACAGCCGTTCGTGTGTTTCGAGATGGACGCCGATGCCTAGCCCGGCGCGCGTGTGGCATAGTCGCCCGACCCAAGACACAGGAGAGCGGTTGTGAGCATTCCTCGTCAAGATCCGAACTTCACCAGGGAAGACCTAGAGCTGTCGGCGCATAAGCTATTGGAAGCTGCGTATCAGTATTGGCAGGACTGCCATAGGTTTGATTACAAAATCGCTGGCGCAGTGCAATGGCTAGAAGACCATGAGACGGGCCATTTGGTGATCTTTACGAGAGGCGAGTACCGCGAGCGACTGATGATGAACATCGATGTCTTGCCGTCGCAAATGCACCGGCTGGACCTCAACATACCGGACGAGCCTGACGATGAAGGCTAGCGCCCGCGCGGCCGGCGTGGAGGTGAGGGAGGTGGATGGTGGGTGAGCGACGCTTTGCCGAACAGACCAACGTCCCCGTCGAGCGTAGTCAGGCGGAGTTGGTCGGCCTGATCAAACGTCATGGCGCATCTGCCTATCAGTGGGCGGAGCAGGATCGGCGTGTCGGGCTGCAGTTCGCCATGCACGATCGGCGCATCCGGTTTGTGGTGACGCTTCCGGAACCGACGGACAAGAGCTTTCGGATCACGCCAACCGGCAAGGCGCGCGCGAACGATGCCGCGGCACGTGCCCATCATCAGGAATGCCGGCGGCGGTTTCGGGCTTTGGTGCTGGTTGTGAAGGCGAAGTTCGAGGCCATCGAAAGCGGGATTGAGACCTTCGAAGAGGCGTTCCTCGCACACATCGTCCTGCCGACGAACGAGACCGTCGGCGAGCGGACAATCCCGGCAATCGCCGATGCTTATGAAGGACGCGAGCTCCCGGCCCTGATGCCGCCAGTCAAGGCCGACGGCGATGGCTGAGCTGCCGGCGCGCGTATTCAAGGTCGCCGATCTGGCCATCCGCTGGAATTGCAGCGACCATCACATCCGCAATATGCTCCGCCGCGGGGAGCTTGACGGCTTTCGGCTGGGCAAAAAGTCATGGCGGATTACGAGAGCGGCGGTCGAGGCGTACGAGGGATCAGAGTCGTCGACTACCGGGGAAAGTGGGCCGCAGTCACCTACGTCAATGGAAAGCGGCAGCGGACCAGCCTCGGATTTGACGCCACAGCCGCGAACCGCGAGGCTGCGGAGCGGGAGGCTCGTGACCTTGGGCGCCAACTCGCCGCGCCGGTCAACGACACCGTAGGCGCGATCATGCAGGCGTACCTGGCCGATAGCCGCGCAATCGATGTGGCCCGGCTCAAGAACGCTTGGAAAGCGCTGGAGCCCACCTTCGCCAAGCTGACCCCGGAAGACGTCACCCGCGATGCGTGCCGCCAGTATGTCGCCAGACGGAAGCGGGCAGGGCGGCAAGACGGGACGATCGTCAAGGAGCTGAACACACTTCGGGCGGGCCTGCGCTGGCACGACAAGAACACGCCCGCCATCGTCGAGACGCCGTCACAGCCGCCGCCGCGTGACCGCTGGCTAAGCCGCGACGAGTTTCAACGGCTGTTGGATGCCGCCGACGACACGCCGCATCTGCGGATCTTTCTGCACCTCGCCATCGCCACAGCGGGCCGGAAGGAAGCGCTGTTGGATCTGACTTGGGATCGGATCGACTTTGACCGCGGCTTCGTCGATCTGGGCAGGAAGCCGAACGGCAAGCGGCGGGCCACGGTACCGATGACCGACACGCTGCGCGCGGAACTGAAGCGCGCCCATGACGTCGGGTCGTGTAGCCATGTGGTGGAGTACGAGGGGAAGGCCGTCACGAGCGTGCGCACGGCGTTCTCGCGGGCCATAGAGGCCGCCGGGCTGGACGATGTGCACATCCACGACCTGCGCCATACCGCCGCTGTGTGGATGGCACAGGGCGGCGGGGACAACGTCGTCGAGAAGATCCGCGAGTACCTTGGCCACACCAGCCTGGCCACGACGTATCGGATCTACGCGCGGTTCACGCCCGGCTATCTGCGGGATGTGGCGAAGGCGCTGGAGCTGGATAGGAAGGAAGGCGAGGGATGAGCGACCTTTGCAAGCGACTGCGCGACAGGGTCGAAAGGAACCTTGAGTTTTGGGCGTACAACGCCGTCGGTCTGCCGATTCCTTGTCCGTCGCACGAGCGTGACGACAAGCGGGCGCGCATGCTGGAGACGCAAGCCGCCGACGAGATTGAGCGGCTTCGGGAAGCGCTACGGCCATTTGCCGAGGAAGCTAACAGGTGGGATCACCGAGATGACGACAAGCCCGCGCCCGTCCTTATCGGAGACCTGCGCCGCGCCCGTGACACTTACGCAAGACAGTGCACGGAACCAGCAGATGAACCAGAAGACCGGAACAAAGGGTGATGATCAACGCGAATCGGCCCGGAAGCGCAACGACGAGATTCAATGATCTCCGTAGCTTACGATAGGCGCACTGTCTTCACACGGCAGGGGTCACTGGTTCAATCCCAGTCGCGCCCACCATTGCGTCAGCCGACATGGATTGAGAGGCGCGGGAGCGTGCGCCAACGACGGAGTTGTGCGCAATTGTGTCGCCCGTGCAGCCACGCCTGAAGACTCGCTTTGACCATCGATGGCAGACCGAGAGCGGCCGCCCTTTCTCCGCTGGGCGGCACCGCCACACGAACGACAAGATTGGCGGGCGCAATTTTTCTTAGTTTTTATCGGAATGCGGTCTATCCTAAGTTCGGTCACTGCTTCTTAACAGCAGTATCCCAGACTGACCGGACCGGCTCACCCGCCGTGCCCAGTTCGTTGAAACCACCGGTTAGCTCAGCTGCAGCCAATGGAATTGTGGACAAGATTTATGACCGAGCTGCCGGACGCCTTCTTGTGGCCGGCGGCGAGCGGTGCGCCCGGCGTCGCGCAAGGCCGCGAGGGCAGCGGTTTCCCCGCAGATGGCTGGCTCGGAGAGTTTCTCGTCCTCGACGATGTCGTCGCGACGATCGATGCCGTGGCGCCGCATCTGGGCGGCCTTGGCGAGGGGCTCAGTGCGATCCCGGGTTGGCTGGACAGCCCCGTCGACGGCGACATGTCGCTATGGGTGGACTTGGCGGGTGAGGGCAACAGCCAGTCTGCCCTTGGCCCGGCCGCCACCGATTTCGGGTTGGGCGCCGCAAGGTCGGGTCCGTTCGTGCGACTGGGCGGAGAGGACGGCGAGGATTTCTCGTTTCACCGCTACAGCCCCGAGGGCGTGGAGGTCAGGGCGGATGGGGCGGATCCGCGCCCACTGTCCGTCCTGAGCCCCGTCGCCTCCGGTTTGGCCCAGGACGCATCGGCCGCCTGGCGCGGTGAGGCGACAGCAAGCGCGGCCGTGGCGGTGAAGGCCGTCGGCTCAGATGCCCCCGTCTATCTGGTCGGTGATTTCGGTGCGGCAGACACGACCGTCTCGCCGGCCACCAATGCCTCAAGCCCGCTGATCAATATCGACGATTTCCGGTCTGACCCGGCCTACGCCGGCATCGACGGCAGCGGCTATGCGTCGGTCATCCTGGATACCGGCATCGACCTGAACCATTCCTTCTTCGGGCCGGACGGCAACGGCGACGGCGTCGCCGATCGGATCGTCTATCAGTACGACTTCGCCAACGGCGACGCGAATGCCAGCGACGTCAACGGCCACGGCTCGAACGTCGCCAGCATCATCGGGTCCCAGGACAGCACCTATAAGGGTATGGCGCCCGGCGCCGACCTGATTGCCCTGAAGGTCTTCACCGACGCCGGGACCGGCTATTTCTCCTATATCGAGAATGCGCTGCGGTGGGTGGTGAACAACGCCGCCGCCTACAATATCGTCAGCGTGAACATGTCGCTGAGCGACAGCGGCAATTACGGCTCGGCCGTTCAGCTCTACGGCTTGGCCGATGAACTGGCGGCCTTGGCGGCGCAGGGCGTCATCGTCGTCTCTGCCGCCGGCAACGACTTCTACCGGTTCAACTCCGTCATGGGGGTGGCGTACCCGGCGGCGGATCCGAACTCGCTGGCGGTGGGTGCCGTCTATGACGGCAACACCGGAGGCTGGAGCTACAGCAGCGGCGCCACCGCCTATTCCACTGCCGCCGACGCCATTACGCCCTTCAGCCAGCGCGACGATCAACTGTCGGACATCTTCGCGCCGGGCGCGCCGATCACCGGGGCCAATGCCTATGGCGGCACGGTGGCCATGCATGGCACCAGCCAGGCCGCCCCGCACATCGCCGGGATCGCGGTGCTGGCCCAGCAGCTGGCGGTGGAGACCCTGGGCCGCAAGCTGACGGTGACGGAGTTCAAGGACCTGCTCTCGTCCACCGGTGTGAGCATCGTCGACGGCGACGACGAGAACGACAACGTCGCCAACACGGGCGAGACCTTCAAGCGGGTGGACGTCAAGGCCCTGGGCGACGCGATCGTCGCCATGGCGGCACCGGAGCTGTCGATCGAAGCGCTGGACGCCGACAAGGCCGAAGGGGGTGCCGGCAGCACCGACTTCACCTTCACCGTCACGCGCTCCGGCCCCACCAGCGTGGCTACGACCGTCGACTACGCCGTCTCCGGCAAAGACGTCAAAGTCTACTCCGGCACGCTGGCGCATGAGTCGTCGGACCTGGCGGGCTATCACCAGCATTACTTTGTGGCTGCCACCGAGACGCTGCAGGTCGGGGCCGGCGACACGCTTTTCTCTTATGTCTATCTGGATCCGGCCACGGTCCCCAGCCGGCTGATGCTGCAGTGGAACGACGGCACGTGGGACCATCGGGCCTATTGGGGTGCGAACTGGGATGTCCCGGTCAACGGGACGGCGGCCGCCTACCACATGGGCGCGCTGCCGACGACCGGCGAGTGGGTGCGGCTGGAGGTGCCGGCAAGCATCGTCGACCTCGAGGGATCGACGGTGACGGGCATGTCGTTCGCCCTTTGGGACGGTGCGGCGCTATGGGACCGCGCCGGGGTCAGCGATGGCAGCGGCGAGACCGTCTGGGTGGACGACGCCATGCCGGCGGGGGCGATCCCGAAGGGCACCTTTGAGGATTGGAGCTGGGTCAGCGGTGCGGAGGCCGATGCGGCGGACTTCGCGGGTGGTGTGTTGCCCTCCGGCACGGTGAGCTTTGCCGCCGGCGAGACCAGCAAGACCATCACTGTCGCCGTCGACGGTGATACCAGCCTGGAGCCCGACGAGGGCTTCGCGGTCACTCTCTCGAATGCCTCTGGTGGTGCGCAGATCACGACTGCCGAGGCCACGGGGAGGATCCAGAACGACGATGCGGGCGGTGTACCGGTGGGCTCTGCGCTGGTCATCTCCGCACTGGATGCGGTGAAGGCGGAAGGGGCGTCCGGAAGCACGGCCTTCACCTTCACCGTGACGCGGTCCGGCGACACCAGCGGCGCCGCGACCGTGGACTATGCGGTGAGCGGCAGCGGCGGCAATGCCGCCGACGGCGCCGACTTCACCGGCGGGACCCTGCCATCGGGCACGGTCAACTTCGCCGCCGGGGAGGCATCGAAGACCTTGACTGTCCTGGTCGCCGGCGACGGGACTGTCGAGACGGATGAAGGGTTCACGGTGACCCTGTCCAACCCATCGTCCGGCACCATCACAACAGAGACGGCCGACGGGACCATCCAGAACGACGATGTGCTTCCGGGGCAGCTGTCCATCGCAGCCTTGGATGCTGTGAAGGCGGAAGGGGCATCCGGCAGTACGGACTTCACCTTCACGGTGACGCGGTCCGGCAATACTAGCGGCAGCGCCACGGCGGACTATGGGATCAGCGGCATCGGCGGGAACCCGGCCGATGGCACCGATTTCACCGGCGGCACACTGCCGTCGGGCACGGTCAGTTTCGCCGACGGAGAAGCATCGAAGACCCTGACGGTGCTGGTCGCCGGCGACGCGACCGTCGAGACGGACGAAGGGTTCAGGGTGACCCTGTCCAATCCATCGTCCGGCACCACCATTTCGACGGCAACGGCGGACGGGACCATCCAGAACGACGACGCGCCGCCGGGGCAGCTTTCGATCACAGTGCTGGATGCCGTGAAGGCCGAAGGGGCGTCCGGCAGCACGGCCTTCACCTTCA
>JANQQD010000044.1 GCA_028285185.1 Anaerolineae bacterium
GGCCTGCAGACCGATCTGGACGCCATGGGCTTCCATCTGGTGGGCTATGGCTGCACCACCTGCATCGGCAATTCCGGCCCCCTGCCCGAGCCCATCGCCAAGGCCGTCGAGGCCGGCGATCTCACGGTCTGTTCCGTGCTGTCGGGCAACCGCAACTTCGAAGGCCGCGTCAATCCGCATGTGAAGGCGAACTATCTGGCCTCGCCGCCGCTGGTCGTCGCCTACGCCCTGTTGGGCACGATGCGGGAGGACATCACCACGGCCCCGCTGGGCGAAGACACCGAGGGCAACCCCGTCTATCTGCGCGATGTCTGGCCGTCGAACGACGAGATCGCCCGGACGATGGAACAGTTCCTGACGCCAGAGATGTTCCGCAGCCGCTATGCCAACGTCTTCGAAGGCCCGAAGGAATGGCGCGAGGTGGCGACCGAGGAAGGCGAGGTCTATCAGTGGGATGTCGGCTCAACTTACGTGAAGCAGCCGCCGTTCTTCGAGGATATGGGCGACGAACCCGCTCCGATCACCGACGTGGTCGGCGCGCGCCTCTTGGCACGGCTGGCCGACAGTGTGACCACGGACCACATCTCGCCCGCCGGCAGCATCAAGAAGGACAGCCCCGCCGGCTCGTACCTCACCGACCGCCAGGTCGCAGTGCGGGAGTTCAACAGCTATGGCGCCCGCCGCGGCAATCACGAGATCATGATGCGGGGCACCTTCGCCAATATCCGCATCCGCAACGAGCTGGTGCCCGGCGTCGAAGGCGGCATCACCAAGCACCAGCCCTCGGGCGAGGTCATGCCCATCTATGACGCCGCCATGCGCTATCAGGCCGAAGGCGTGCCGCTGGTTGTGATCGCCGGCAAAGAATACGGCACCGGCTCATCCCGCGACTGGGCCGCCAAGGGCACGCGCCTCTTGGGCATCAAGGCAGTGATTGCGGAGAGTTTCGAGCGCATCCACCGCTCGAACCTGGTCGGCATGGGCATCCTGCCGCTGCAGTTCAAGGACGGCATGACCCGCGCCGACCTGAACCTGGACGGCACGGAGACGTTCGACATCGCCGGGGTCGCCGAAGGCCTGAAGCCGCGCACCGACCTGACCATGACCATCCACGGCGCGGGCGGCCCCCGCGAGGTTAGCCTGCTCTGCCGCATCGATACGCTGGACGAGCTGGAATACTACAAGAACGGCGGCATCCTGCAGTACGTGCTGCGCAACATGGTGCAGGAAGCCGCCTGAGCCGCTGCGGGAAGACCGACCAGAGGGCCGGTCTTCCCGAATGACGGCGATGGCGCGCTCAGCGGGTCAGGGCCGATGACCGGAACACTGACCGTCGCGCTGGCGCAACAGCCTGCCGATCGAGATCCGGTGGATGTCGTGCACCAAGCCGCCGCTTTGGGGGCGGATGTGGTTGTCTTCCCGGAGATGTTCTCGAACGGCTATGCGCGGTTCGAGCCGGGCGACCGGCTCGCAGAGGCGCAGTGGAGAGCCGGTGCGCTCGGCCTTGAGAGCCGGTTCGTAGAGCGTTGCCGTGCGGCAGCAGCGGAGCATTCCACACATGTCGTGATGACCCTGTTGGAACGCGGTGAACCCGATCCTTACAACGCCGCCCTCTTGATCGATCCGACCGGGGCCATCTTGCTGCATCATCGCAAGGTTCATATCTGTGACTTCGATAGCCCGGAAAGCGCATGCGGCCGGGGTACATCCTTTGACGTCGGGCACATCGAGACCGAGGCTGGCAGTGTTGCGGTCGGCCTGATGATCTGTATGGACCGCGAGTTCCCCGACGGCGCGGCGTCGCTTTCGTCAATGGGTGCTGAGATCGTTCTGGTGCCCAATTGCTGTGACCTCGCGACGGATCCTGACGTGGGCGATGTGCGGCTTGCCCAGTTGCGCGGGCGAGCCTTCGAATCCGTCATGGGCATTGCCGTTACAAACTACCCGGCGCCCAAATGCGACGGACATTCCATCGCGGTCGATCCGCAAGGCAAAGTGGTCGCCATAGCGGGCACCGATCGGGACATCCTGCTCGCCGAGTTCGACCTGCCTGCGATACGCCGGACGCGGCGCGCCGAGTGGTTTCGCTGGTGTCCACGGGATGACGGAAAGGCACGTCGGGCCGACTGAGACCTACGCCGTTGTCGTCATGCGCATGCAGGACGTGCTGGCGCATATCGCGGTTCGGGCGCCTCCGAGACTTCGACCTGCAGGTCGGCATGCGTAGCATCCAGCCGCATCAGAAGGTCTGCCACCTGCCCCTCGGCGATCGTCAGCGACAGGGCCCCGCGATCCTGCTGCCTGAGATCGATGCCGAAGGGTGAACGCAACCACGCGCACGCCCTATTCCTGCGTGTATTCCGGCGCCAGTTCGCCGTTTCGGAAAGCCAGGCTGCCCGGATGCCAGTCGAGCGCAGATGGCGTCGCCGCGTCATCGTTCGCCGGGCTCAGGTCGCTGTCGGACAAGGCGGCGGAAACCAGCCAGGCGTGGCGATCGGGAAAGTCGCGGCGGGCGACCAACAGGCGATCGTTGAGGCGTGCCAGCAATTTGAGCTCGACCGCGCCATAGGGCGCGAAATCGCCGACGCCCTCCAGCATTGCGGCGGCGTCAGCCTCATTAAGGATCGCGACCTGTAGCTGGTCAGTACCGAGCAGGCTGGCCAGACGCCCGGCGAAACGCGCCCGCGCGATCCGCGCGCTGGCCTCTGGAAGATGCTCGTCAAGCGTCGCCACGACCAGTTGTGCCAGTTCGTAGGTCCGCGGGTCGTCGCGATGACAGCCGATCACCAGATGTTCCATGCGGTACACGACCCACTGGCCGTAGGGCGTGTGGCCGCCGAGGGCGAAGCCCGCGGCGGCCGCGGCGGCCAGCTTCAGAACATCGCGCCGGCTCATTCAGCGAATACGTCCAGGTTGAGCACCGCCGTCATGACATAGTTGGGGACGTCAACGACCTGGCCGACGCGCAGGTCCACGGCCACGCTGGCCAGAACATACGCCTGCTCTGCGGTCAGCCCATGTTCGCGCTGGATGTAGTCGATCATGCTGATCAGCGCGTGGCGGGCGGCCAGAGTCAGGTCCTCCGAAAGGTTGGCCAGGTTCTCGATCTTCTCGCTTTCCAAATAGGTGTGCGGCGGCGGCACCTCGCCCACTTCCTTCAGCGGCAGGCCGATGGTCTGATAGAAGGCCGTCGGCTCCATATCCCGGATCTGCGTGCCGCCTTCGACTTCAGGCGACGTGATGACCGTGCCCATGCCGGCGCGAATTTCCGTCGTCACCGTCACCACTGCGCCCATCTCGATGGCGGTTCCGGACACTTCGCCATCGCCCTGGGCGTAGTGCACGTCCCCGACGAACAGACCGCAGCCGTCGATGAAGCACGGCAACAAGAGCGTCGTGCCGATCTGCATCTGCTGAACGTCCATGTTGCCGCCATTCTCGCGCGGCGGGATGGTGCGCAGGCAGCTGTCGCTGTTGGAGCCGCCAGGTCCACACACTGCCGTCGGCAGGGCACCGATCGGCTCGGGCGGCAGCGCAATGCCGCCGACCGCGGCAAGCGCGGCCTCGCGCTCCAGCCAAGCCGCCACCTCCGGCTCGCCGGGCAGCACACCGACGGAGCCCATGAACGCCTCGTAGGGTATGCGCACGCCCGGCATGTCGTCTGATTCAGCGTGGGTGCGCGACAGCCGCCAGTTGACCAGGAACGGCTCGGTGAAGATGTCCCGCAGGAACCCGAAGCCGGGAACGATGACGGTGTAGCCGTATTCGTCGGGATCGATGTCGACCAGCGTCACCGCCAGCACGTCGCCACGCTGAGCGCCCTCGATATGGACCGGCCCGGTCATCGGATGGACCAGATTGAGGTCGAGCGCCGCCAGGTCGTCGGCCACCGAATCCAGTGTCAGATCGGAATCCAGCGCATCGCGAGTGTGGAACACGATCATGTCGCCGGGGGCGGCGTGGGCCACCGGCGGAATGGCTGGGTGGAAGCGGTTGAAGCAGTTAGGGTCGTCGACACAATGCTCGCCGTCCTTGGCGATGACGACCTCCGTGCTCCAGGTGACGTCGGTGGTATCGGCCCAAGCGGCGCCGGCGCTGAGACAGACCGCCGCGGTTGCCATGACGAAGCGAATTCTCATTGAACACTTCCCTGTATTGGCGCGCCCGCCCGTTTTCTTTGTGGGGCGTATCTTGTCGGCGGAATGTGCGCGAAACAGCCGAAACCGGGCCTCCTCATCGGGAGCCTTCCCGGCCTGTTGAGCGTGACGGAAACCAGCTGGTGGTGCAACCCGTTGGTCTACCGACAGCCTGTTGACGCCTTCGATCAGTGAAGGGCCAGCAAGTGCCCATCATGCGAGTGTCAGCGTCGGACTGAGCCGGGGATGTCAAACCGGCAGCAACGGGCCGATAGTCGCCGATCAAGGCGGAGATGGAGGATGGCAAACTCTTGGGGGAGGTGTTGATCGGGGTTCGAGACTTAGATGGAGATCCGTGATGTGACGGCCCCTATAGAACCGTCTTGTCCCCGGGCCTTCCTCCAAGATCACCTTCGAGATCGGCCAGCGTCGCCTCCAGCCGCGTCAGGAGGTCTGCCACCTCTCCTTCGGTGATCGTCAGCGGCGGGGAGACGATGAACCAGTGGCCGTATCGGCCGCCTGAGGTCGGGCGAGAATAGATCATAAGGCCATTGTTCAGGCCATGTATGCGGACCCGGTCGGTCGGTTTCAGCTCGCTGGGGAAGGGAACCTTCGTCTGCCTGTCGGCGACCAGTTCGACGGCCAGCAGCATGCCCAGGCCGCGGACATCGCCGACGATGGGGCTGTTTGCCTTCAATCGGTCCAGGCCGTCGCGAAGCGCTCGGCCCATCGTCGCCGCGCGGCTGACCAGGTCCAGGCGTTCGTATTCGTCCAGCACGGCCATGCCGCCGGCGCAGGCGATGGGGTTGGCGTTGTAGGAGTACTGGAATTCGAACCCCGTCAGGGCCGCCAGCTCGTCGACCAGGGCGGCCGGTGCCAGAACCGCGCCCAGCGGGCTGTAGCCGGACCCCATGCCTTTGGCCAGGGTGACGATGTCGGGCCGCGCGTCCGGCCAGTGATGGGCGGCCAGGAACTTGCCGGTGCGGCCCATGCCGCACAGGATCTCGTCGAAAACCAGATGCACGCCATGGGCCGTGCAGATGTCACGGATGCGGCGCATATACGCTGCCGGCGGCACGACGCATCCCGTCGACAGCCCGCCCACCGGCTCAATCACGAAGGCCAGCAAGCTCTCCGCGCCCAGTTCCCGGATCTTCGCCTCAAGGCAGTCCGCGCAGTGCCGGGCATAGCTGGCGGCATCATGGTTGGGCGGCAAGCGATAGCCGAACGGCGCCGGTACCTTGGGCGTGGGCTCTGCGAACCCGGCAAGAAAGGGCGCCATCATCACCTCGCCGTTCATCGCCAAGGTCGTGATCGTGGCGCCGTGATAGGACGGCTCGCAGGTGATGACCTTTGTCCTTTCAGGCCGGCCGGTGGCTATCGCGTGCTGACGCAGCAGCTTGACGGCATTTTCCATGGCCTCGCTGCCGCCTGAGGTCAGGCTGACACGCTCGAAGCCAGGGCCGGCCAACCGCGCCAGCCGCTCGGAATAGGCGATGTTGGGCCGGTTCCGCGCCAGGCGCGGAAAGGCATAGTCCAGGGTTTCGGCTTGGCGTGCCATCGCGGCGGCGACGCGGGCATTGCCGTGGCCGATATTGCTGACGACCGGGCCTGACGACACATCAATGTATCGATTGCCCTCAACGTCCCACATGTGAATGCCGGCCGCCCGGTCGATCAGCGGCAAGGGAACGGTGTTTGCACGGGCATAGAAGGCGCTCTGACCGCCGCCGAAGTGGCAGCTGTCGTCATGTGAGATTGCCGTTCCGACCATCGGTGCCTCCACCTCATCATGTGTCGAAGCAAATGACTGATTTTGCATCGATAGTATTGACGCATTTATCGAGTCAATCTTAACATTGCTATCATGACAATATGGCTCCCAAACCTTGCCGACAGGCCCGGCCCCAAGTATCGGCTGATCGTCGAAGCAATCGGTGAGGGCATTGCCAACGGCAGTCTGACCGACCGGGACCGGTTGCCGACGCAACGAGATCTGGCCTTCCGGCTCGGCGTCTCGCTCAACACGGTCAGCCGTGCCTATGCCGAGGCGGTCAAGCGCGGGTTTCTCCGTGGCGAGGTCGGGCGCGGCACCTATGTGCGCACCGGCGGACCGTTGCCGGCGGACGAACCGGCGGCCCACATGACCCGACCAAAGGATGGCCCGATCGACTTCTCGCTCAATCTGCCGGCTGCCGGTCAGGCCCAGGCGGCCTTGGCCGCGGCACTGGGATCGCTGCAGGCCACAACAGCCCTCGCTTCCTATCTCGACTATCAGACCGATGGCGATCAGGTTCGCCATGCCAACGCCGCGGCCGCGTGGATCGGGCAACTCGGCCTCAATGTCTCCAGCGATGATGTGGTGCTGACCGTCGGTGCCCAGCACGGCCTGATGGTCGCTATGCTGGCGTTGATGCGCCCCGGCGACGTACTGCTGACCGAGCCCATGTCCTATGCACCGGTCAAGGCCATGGCCCGGCATCTGGGGCTCAAGCTCCATCCAGTCGCGATGGATGCGGGCGGTCTGGCGCCCGAAGCGCTGGACGCGGCCTGCCGGACCACGGCGGCAAAGACGCTCTATTGCCTGCCGACCCTGCATACGCCGACGACCATCACCATGACGGCGGATCGGCGGCAGGAGATCGCGGTTGTCGCTCAAACGCACGATCTGACGGTCATCGAAGACGACGTGTTCGGTTTTCTGCTGCCGGACCGACCGCCACCGCTGGCGCACTTCGCACCGGAGCGGACCGTATTTATCACCGGTGCATCCAAGAGCCTGGCGCCGGGCCTGCGCGTCGGCTACCTGCATGCGCCGAACCAGTATCGCCGATCCCTTCGCGCCGCCGTCAATCTGACCTGCTGGATGCCCCCGCCGTTGATGGCGGAGATCGCGAGCCGCTGGATCGAAGACGGCACTGCCCAGCGCCTCAACGCCTTCCAGAGGTCGGAAGCCAACGCCCGCCAGGCGATCGCCCGACGGACCCTGCAAGGGCATGATCTCAGCGCAGACCCCTTCGGCTTCCATTTGTGGCTGCCGTTGCCGCCCCATTGGCGGGCCGATGCCTTCCGCGTCGCGGCCGAACGGCGCGGCGTGAAGGTGTTGACCGCAGAGACCTTCGCCGTCGATCAGGCAGCCGCGCCCCAGGCCATCCGGCTCTGCCTAAGCCATGAGGCAACGCAGGAGCGTGTCGCCGAAGGGCTGGCGGTGATCGCCGCGCTCTTGCAGGAACCCGGCGACGCCGGCGTTCTGGTGGTCTGAAGCCGCGGAGTCCGGTTGCTGACGAGGCGGGATCGGGCTCCCAGCGAGTCCGTTGCCTATCGAACCATTCGAATGCAATATTAACATTTCGAGGACTCTCGACATGAGGACCCCGAACCACAAGTCGGCAAACAAGAAAAACGGCCGACAAAAATCATGGGAGGATTGCATGAAGAGATGCAACGCACAGGTTGACATCGGCCGGCGCCAATTCCTGCGGGGAACGTCCGTCTCCGCCGCCGGTGTCGCGGCGGCAACCATGGCCCGGCCCGCCAAGGCCGCACCCGCGGCCGCCAGGGTCGACTATCCGTCCACCAAACTCGCCAACATCGCCGATCTTGAGGTCAACGTTCCATTCGACGTCGCCTATCCCGACGCCGATGCCCCAGGCGTGCTCTTGAAACTGGGTACGCCGGTCGAGGGCGGGGCCGGGCCGGATGGCGACGTGGTCGGCTTTACCACGATCTGCCCGCACAAGGGCTTTCCGATGTCCTACTCGTCCGAACGGCGCACGTTCAACTGTCCGGGCCACTATTCGGTGTTCGACGCCGAGAAGGGCGGCCAGCAGGTATGGGGTCAGGCGACCCAGAACCTGCCGCAGTACATGCTGCGGGTCGAGGCCAATGGCGACATCTACGCCGAGGGCGTGGATGAACTGCTCTATGGCCGCCTGTCCAACGTGCTCTGAACGGGAGGAAGACACCGATGGCCTACAAACGCCACGTCGACCGGCTGCCGATCATCCCGCCGGATGCCCAGCGCCACAACGTCACCTGCCATTTCTGCATCGTCGGCTGCGGCTACCACGCCTATTCCTGGCCCGCCAACCGGCAGGGCGGCACCGCCCCGTCGGACAACGTGTTCGGCGTCGACCTGGCGGAACAGCAATTCGCCGAGACCGAGGCGTGGTATTCGCCTTCGATGTACAACATCGTCAAGCAGAACGGGCAGGACCACCACCTGGTGATCAAACCCGACCCTGACTGCGTTGTGAATTCCGGCCTGGGCTCCATCCGCGGCGCGCGCCTAGCGGAGCTCAGCTATTCCGAAGTCCGCTCCACCCAGCAGCAGCGCCTGACCGATCCGCAGGTGTGGCGGTACGGACAGTTGCAGCCGACCTCATGGGACGACGCGCTCGATCTCGTGGCCCGCGTCACCACCCGGATCATCACCGAAGACGGGGAAGACAGCCTGATCGTCTCGGCCTTCGACCACGGCGGCGCCGGCGGCGGGTATGAGAACACCTGGGGCACCGGCAAGCTCTATTTCGGCGCCATGAAGGTGCGCAACATCCGCATCCACAATCGGCCCGCCTATAACTCCGAGGTCCACGGCACCCGCGATATGGGGGTGGGTGAGCTCAACAACGCCTATGAGGATGCGGAGTTGGCCGACACCATCATGGCCGTCGGCACCAACGCGCTGGAAACCCAGACCAACTATTTCCTCAACCATTGGGTCCCGAACCTGCGCGGGTCGTCACTGGGCAAGAAGCGCGAACTGATGCCGGACGAGGCGCATGCGCCGGCCCGCATCATCGTCGTCGACCCCCGCCGGACCGTAACGGTGAATGCGGCCGAGATGGAGGCCGGACCGGAGAACGTCCTGCATCTGGCGATCAAGTCGGGCACCGACCTTGCCCTGTTCAATGCGCTGTTCACCCACATCGCCGATCAGGGCTGGATCGACCGCGACTTCATCGACCAGTCGACCCTTCAGGAAAGCCCGGACAGGCCGCCGCTCTACCCGGCGCGCGGCGTGGCGGACGCCAATCCCGGCCATCTCACTGGCTTTGAAGCAGCTGTCGAAGGCTGCCGCATGTCGATCGACGAGGCGGCGGAGATCACGGGGCTTGATCCTGCCGACATCGTCAAGGCCGCCGAATGGATCGCGATGCCGAAGGAAGATGGCACACGGCGCCGCACCATGATCGGGTATGAGAAGGGCCTGATCTGGGGCAACGACAACTACCGCACCAACGGCGCGCTGGTGAACATAGCGCTGGCGACCGGCAATATCGGCCGGCTGGGCGGCGGTGTGGTGCGCCTCGGCGGACACCAGGAAGGCTATGTGCGCCCCAACGAAGGCCATGTGGGCCGGCCCTCGGCTTATGTCGATCAGCTGTTGATCTCAGGCCAGGGCGGTGTCCACCACATCTGGGCGTGTGATCACTACAAGACGACATTGAACGCGCACCGGTTCAAGTCGGTCTACAAGCGCCGCACCGACATGGTGAAGGACGCCATGAACTCGGTGCCCTATGGCGACCGCGACGGCATGGTCGATGCCATTGTCGCCGCCATCCGCCTGGGCGGGCTGTTCGCCGTTGATGTCGACATTGTGCCCACGCGCATCGGCGAGGCCTGTCATGTGATCCTGCCGGCCGCGACCTCGGGTGAGATGAACCTGACCTCGATGAACGGCGAGCGGCGCATGCGGCTGACCGAGCGGTACATGGACCCGCCCGGCCAGGCGATGCCGGATTGCCTGATCGCCGCCCGCCTGGCCAACCACATGGAGCGCGTGCTGCGCGACATGGGCCGTGACGACTACGCCGACCAGTTCCAGGGCTTCGACTGGCAGACGGAAGAGGACGCCTTCACGGACGGCTATCACGCCAACGCCGGCGGCGGCGAGTTCGTGACCTATGAGCGCCTGAGCGCCATGGGCACCAACGGCTTCCAGGAACCGGCGGTGGGCCTGGACGGAGACCGCATCGTCGGCACTGCGCGGCTCTACACCGACGGTGCCTTCTCCACCGCGGACGGCAAGGCCCGGTTCATGGATGCACCTTGGCGCGGGCTGCAGGCCCCCGGCAAGACGGAGCAACGCGACGCCTACGCCTTCCTGATCAACAACGGCCGGGCGAACCATGTGTGGCAGTCGGCCTATCTCGATGTTCAGAACGACTATGTCATGGACCGCTGGCCGTTCCCCTATATCGAGATGCACCCCGACGACATGGCGGATCTGGGCGTCGGCGAAGGCGATCTGGTCGAAGTCTACAACGATGCCGGGTCGACCCAGGCCATGGCCTACCCGACGCCGACGGCCAGACGCGGCGAGACCTTCATGCTGTTCGCCTATCCCACGGGCGTTCAGGGCAATGTGGTCAACCCGGGCACCAACGAACTGGTGATCCCCAACTACAAGCAGACCTGGGCGGACATCCGCCGGCTATCCGCAGCGCCGGGTGCGGTGAGCCATGTGAGCTTCAAATCGAAGGAGTATGTCCGCGGCTGACCGACGGTTCCAAAGGCGGGCGCCCAAGAGGCGCCCGCCGCTACCGCGCGAGGAACGGTTCGAGGTAGAGCCGGATATTGGCCTCCAGCTCGCGATCGAGATCGTTGGCCGCACGTTCCACCATCAGGAACCAGGCGTCTTCCACTTCCGCCAGCGTGGCGTCTTCCAGCACCGTCACCGACCGTTCGGCGACAGCATCGGCCCGGCCGCGGCCGGCCGCCGCCTCCACCTCGACCGCCATCGCCAGCCGTGCGGCATAGCGTTCGCTCTGCTCGACACTGACCAGGCCGATCACGCCGCCGGATTGCTGCACGGGCTCCGCCACGATGCTGGCGTCCGTGATGATCACGCGGGCGACGCCGTCCGTTCCGACCGCTGCCAGCCGCTGGTTCGCCCAGCGACGCATCACCGTCAAGGGCGGCTGCGGCACGCGGTGGTCGATATTCGGTGCCACACCCGGCGGGCGGTACTGTTCAACCACCTCGATGCGGGCAACCGCCAAGCGTATCGGGTCACGGTGGGCGAAGCCAAGATCGGGATAGATCCCGGCAGGCGGCGTGGAACAGGCGGCCAGCGTCACACCGGTCAGCGCGGCCAACCACCCCCTTCGCCCGATCATCCTTCGCATTCCAGCGCCCGGCCTCCGTGGTTCTCCCGTGGGCCGAGCATACGGGGATCGCAGCCGACCGCCAAAGGTCTATGCTGACGGCCTTCGGCTGATCGGGCATGGAAGACCGCATGACACTTCAATGCCATCGCTTCGGTGATACCGCCTCATTCCTCGATGCCGCCGATGGTTTCCTGTCGGCGCATGAGGCGGAGAACACGATCCTCTTGGGCGCTGCCTCCGCCGTTCGCTTGCGGATGCCCCACGGGGCTGCGCTCTATGCGGTGCGCGATGACGTCCATGTTCGGCTCGCCGCCAGCTTAACACCGCCCTTTCCGCTCTGTCTGTCGATCGGCGATGTCGAGGCCCTGCCGGCTCTGATCTCCGCTCTCAGGGACGAGGGCGTCGAACTGGAGGGCGTTGTCGGAGAGCCTTCGCTGGCTGAGGCCTTCGCGGATGCCTGGACCGCCGGCAGGGCGATCGACGCCGAGACGACGATGACGATGCACCTTCACAAGCTGACGGAGGTGGCAGACGTGCCGCCGGTGCCCGGCGCATTGCGGCCGGCGCGGGCGGGTGAGACCGAGTGGATCGCCGACTGGTTCCTGCGCTTTGTGGAGGAAGTCGAACTGTCGCCGGCGGAGGCACAAGGGGCCCGCGAGCGGATTGCGCACTCCATCACCGAAGGCCGCGTCTTCGTCTGGGAGGATGGCGGCGTCCCGGGGACGATCGCCGGGATCAGGCCGACAGGGCTCACCGGCGATGCCGGGCGCATCAACCTGGTGCGGACGCGACCCGAGGCGCGCGGGCGCGGCTATGCCACTGCCACCGTCGCCGCCCTCAGCCGGCGGCAGCTTGCGCTCGGCTGGCGCTATTGCCTGATCATCACGGATGATCGCAGCCCGATCACCAACAAGATCTATCCGCGCGTGGGCTATCGGCGGATCGGGAGTCTGTGCAACATCGCCTTCCGCACGAGATCGTGATCCAGATGCCAAGTTGCCGCCGGATTTAGCGTCAACGATTGTCTGGCTCGCGCATTGGGACCCACAAAGGGAAGGCTCGCCATGGATCGATCGATGCCGCTGCCCCGCCGCACAGTCGGTCGGCTGATTGCCGGTGCGGCGCTCGTGTCCGCTCTGCCGCGGCTGCCGGCGGCGGTCGCCAGCCCGCTGACGCCGACGCCGCGGCAAACCGCCGGGCCGTTCTATCCCGACCAGTTCCCTGCCGATATCGACAACGATCTGGTGGCGATCGCCGGCCAATCCGCCACGGCCGCTGGTGCCGAGCTGCGTCTGACTGGCCGTGTGCTGGACACCGCGGGCCGCGCGATCCGGCAGTCGATTGTGGAGATCTGGCAGTGCGACGCCAACGGCCGCTACCACCATTCGACCGATCGGCCAGGCGGCCGCGACGGCGGCTTCCAGGGCTTCGGGCGGACGACCGTCGATGAGGACGGCGCCTATTCCTTCCGCACCATCCGCCCGGTGGCCTATGGCGGGCGCACGCCCCACATCCATGTGCTGGTGCGCCCACCGGCCGCCGAACCGTTGGTCACGCAGATGTACGTGGCCGGCGAGCCGCGCAATGAGACCGACGGCATCCTCAACCGCATCCGCGACCCGGCCCAGAGGGCCAGCGTGATCGTTCCACTGATGGCGGACCCCACGGCCGGGGCCGACACGTTCTCGGGAACTTTCGACATCGTCCTTGAGGGATAGCCGCGGCGAACGTCCGACAGGCTGGTCTGGGGCCGGGGACGGTCAGGGCTCGCACAGCGGCCAGGGGCCGATGTCGAAATGGAAGTGGTTGTAGTGGGCGCTGTCGGAATTGGGGCCCAGGACGAGACTGAACACCTGGCAAGCCCCTTCGGCGACCTGGTGCAGGAATCGCTCCTCCGAGCCGCCGGCATCCCAGTCGTCCTCGACCGTGATGATGCGCCCGTCGGCGAGTTCGAACCCCCAGAGATCGACGGCCCGCGCAAACGCATGTTCCGACAAACGTCCGCGGTTGCTCGACCGGCCGCGGCAGGCGTATGAGCCGAAATGGTGAAGGCGCACCAGGTCCTGATCGAAGTGCCGCCGTGCGGCCGGGGCCGCGACCTGGCGTTCAAACCGGGCCAGAGTGACCGCCAGCGGACAGCCGGTGCGCATCGGCTGGCTCAACGCGACTGTGGACTGATGAAGGGTGATCGCGGTGTCGATGCCGCAACCGCGATCGGTCCGGAAATCCTCATCCCGCTCAAACTGCGCACCGAAGGATGCCAGCTCGAACAGGCATGCCTCGCCGCCGGCAACATCCACCGGCGCGGAGCGCCCGACCGGGGGGTCGTCGCCGCCACAACTCGCCAAAGCCAGCAAGGCGAAGCCCGACACCACGAACCGCAACAGTGGAATGCAAGACGTCGATCTGCCCATATGCCACCACGCCAGATATAGGGTGTGCCACGATATCGACTAAACTGGCGTAGGATGGTCCCCAAATAACGGCGATTGAATGGCCGATTGCTGACAGCTAACCGCCCAGATCGTTGCGGCTGGCACGCTGCGCCGCGAGGATCGGCTCGAATTCCGCCACCACGGCCTCATAGACCGAACGCTTGAATGAAACGATCTGGCCGACGACGTCACCCGGCTCCGCCCATTTCCAGGCGTCGAATTCCTGATCATGGGCGGTCAGATCGATATCGGCGTCGGTGCCCGTGAACCGGAAGGCAAACCACCGCTGCGTCTGCCCGCGA
>JANQQD010000058.1 GCA_028285185.1 Anaerolineae bacterium
ACGATCCCGCCGACCTTGCGCGGCGCCCGGTTGGCGATCATGCGCTCAATGAAGGCGTGGGCGTTGGGGCCGGCGACGTCGATCTTGCCGAAGGCCGACAGATCCATGATGCCCGCACGCTCCCGCACGGCGCGACATTCCTCCGCCACCGCCTGATACCAACCGGGCCGATGGAAACCGTAGATGTCTTCCCGCGCCTGGCCGTTTCGGGCGAACCATCGCGGCCGCTCCCAGCCGTAGATCTCTTCATAGATCGCGCCGGCCTCGGCCAAGCGGTCATAGAGCGGGCTGGTCTTCTTCGGCCGGCCGGAATGGCGGTGGCGACCCGGATAGGGGATCTCGTGCCGCAGCACATAGTCTTCCTTCGCCCGCTCGATCTGGTAGCCGCGGTCGGCGTAGGCACCGAAGCGGCGCGGGTCGAAATCGCGCATGTTGATGTCGGCCGTGCCGTGCACCATCCACTGCGCCAGATACTTGCCGGCCCCCGGCCCCCAGGCGATGCCCACATGGCTGCCGCAGCAGCACCAATAGTTACGCAGGCCCGGCGCCGGCCCCAGCAGCATGTTGCCGTCCGGCGGCATGGGGATGGCACCGTGCACCTCGCGCTTGATGCCGTAACTCTCCAAGACCGGCATGCGCTCCAGCGCCTGTTCCAAGTAGGGCATGATGCGGTCGTAGTCGGCGCCGAACAGCTCGTGCTCCGCCTCCCAAGGCGTGCCGTCGTCCCAGATCGTGCGCGGTTCAGTCTTCTCGTAGATGCCGATCAGGCCCGATTTCTGCTCCATGCGGATATAGCCGGAATAGGTCTGGTCATCGCGCACCACCGGCAGTTCGCGCGCCAGATCCTCGAACTCCCGCACCATATCGGTGACGAAATAGTGGTGCGTGGTGTTGGCCATGGGCAGGTCATAGCCGGACCATTCGGCGACCTGCCGCGCATAGGTGCCGGCGGCATTCACGACGTGCTGGCAGACGATGTCCCCCTGTTCGGTGAAGACCTTCCATTCGCCCGTCGGAAGCTGCCTGATATCGGTGACACGATTGAACCGCATCACCCGCGCGCCGCGGTCGCGTGCGCCCTTGACCATCCCGAAGGTGGCGCCGGAGGGGTCCACATGGCCGTCATCCGGGGTATGGAGCGCGGCCTGAACGCCGTCGAGATTGAAGAAGGGGTGCAGGCGGCGGATCTCATCGGGTCCGATGATCTCCATCGGCACATCGAGGCCACGCCCGACCGAAAGGATATGGCGGATGAAGTCGACTTCGTCGTCGTGGTAGGCGACGCGCAGGCTGCCGCAGCCGTGCCAGGAAACGGACTGGCCGGTCTCCGCCTCCAGATGGCGGTAGAACTCCACCCCGTACTTGTTGATCATGCCGAGGCCCCAATGGGCGAGGCCGTGATTGATCTGGCCGGCGGCATGCCAGGTGGAGCCCGAAGTGAGCTCCGCCTTTTCGATCAGCACACAGTCCGTCCAGCCTTCCTTGGTCAGGTGATAGAGAAGAGAGGCACCCATGATGCCGCCCCCGACGATGACCACCTGTGCGCTGTCGAGCATGCGCGTCCCCGCTTCGATACGGACCTGACCGGACACCCTACGATGCGGTTTATCTGTACCATCGTCAATTCTGTTTCGTACATTCGTAACATACACAGATCCGGCAGGACCAACGCATGACCGAGACGACCGAAGACATCCTGGGCCGGCTGGCGGACATCTATGCCGGGCTCAGCCCCCAGCTGCGTCAGGCGGCCGACTATGTGCTGCACAATCCCAATGAGGTCGGCGTTCGGTCGATGCGCCAGATAGCCGGCAGTGCCGCCGTCAATCCGAACACGCTGGTACGGCTGGCGAGGGCAGCGGGGTTCGACGGGTATCAGAGCTTCCGCCAGCCCTTCAGCGAACGCCTGCGCAAAGGCAGCGAAGACCAGTTCCCCGACCGGGCCCGGTGGCTGCAGTCATTGGCGCAAGGGGGCAGCCACGGCCAGCTCTACCGCGATATGGCGTCGACCAGCCTGGCGAATGTCGAACAGCTGTTTTCAGGCGCCACACCCGATGAGGTGAAGTTGGTCGCCGACCGCATCGTGAAATCCGCCACCACCTATGTGCTGGGCGTCGGCAGCGCCCATTCGCTGGCCCATCTCTTCTGGTACATCGGCCGCATGGCGCTGGAGAACCTGGTGCAGGTGCCGCGCCAGGGCAATCTGCCGATCGACGACATCGCGCATATCGGCGCGCGCGATCTGTTGATCGCCATGACCTTCAATCCCTACCGCACCGAGGTGCTGACGGCGGTGGAACTGGCGCGCGATCGCGGGGCCACGATTGTCGCAATCAGCGACAGCCGCACCTCGCCGATCGCACTGAAGGCGGACCACGCATTCGTCGCGCCTACCACGACACCGCAGTTCTTCCCGTCGCTGTCGGCGGCCTTCGTATTGTTGGAAACGCTTCTCGCATTCGTCATTGCCGATGGAGACGCCGCCATCGTGGACAACATCAAGCGTTTCCACAGCGCCCGCTACCAGGCCGGCATCTATGTCGACGACCCCGCCCGGTCGCAATGGCACACGACGACCCGTTCGTAACATCTGTACCATTGTATCATTTTCTTGGCGCAATCGTTCAACGCCACGCTACAGTGACGGCTTCATTGCAATAGACCGCCCACAGTGTCGGGGGAGGGCTATGGCCGCAGCCATCGTGGATCAGGACGATATCGGCGCCGTCCGTGCGCTGGAGCCGCACTACTACACCGACCCGCGCATCTTTCTGAGCGAACGCGAGGCGGTGTTCTTCCGCACCTGGCAGTATGCGGGGCACATGAGCCAGCTCGGCCGGCCGGGCGACTTCTTCACCTTCGCGATCGCGGACCAAAACCTGTTCTGTGTGCGCGACAGGCAGGGCCAAGTGCGCTGTTTCTACAATGTCTGCGCCCATCGCGGGCACGCGCTGGTGGCCGGCGACGGCAACTGCAGTGTGCTGGTCTGCCCCTATCACGCCTGGTCTTACGACCTGGACGGGGCTTTGAGAAAGGCGCCGAACCAGAAGAAGGCGAAGGCCTTCGATCCACGCGGTGTGCGCCTGACCGAGGTTCGTGTAGAGGTGTTCTGCGGCTTTATCTTCGTCAATCTCGATGCCAAGGCCGCGCCAATGGACGAGTGGTTCCCGGACGTGGAAGCCGAGCTGCGCGCCTTCGTGCCGTTCATCGACCGCCTGCACCCGGTGCAATGGGTGCGCGTCGAAGAGAACTGCAACTGGAAGATATCGGTCGAGAATTACAGCGAGTGCTATCACTGCAGCCTCAACCACCCGACCTTCGCGCGCGGCGTGATCGACCCGCAGAGCTATGACGTGCGACCGCAGGGCCATTGCCTGCGCCACACAACACGGTCGGCCGATCTCTCGCGCCTCAGCTATCCCATAGACGACAGCCTGCCGCACGGCACCGAGTACAGCAGCTGGTACCTGTGGCCCACCTTCTCGTTCCAGGTCTATCCGGGCGGACTCTTGAACACCTATCTCTGGCGACCGACTGACACGGAAAGGACGATCGTCTACCGCGGCTGGTACACGGTCGATGGCGCGGAGTCCGAGGTCGTGGCCCGCATGGCGGACCAGGATCGCCGCACCACGGTGGAGGAAGACATCCGCCTGGTGGAGTCCGTCCAGCGCGGCATGCACAGCCGCGGCTACAAGCCCGGCCCCCTCATTCTCGATCCCGCATTCGGCCTCAACAGCGAGCATTCGATCGCCGCCCTCAACGCCTGGCTGATGGAGGCGCTGAACAGCTGAGATCCAAGGTCGGGATCAAGGCGATGATGCAGAATCTTCGGCCGGGAGATGGGCATCGAGCCCTGATCAGCCTATGGGGATGGTCCCGCTCAAGCCGCCAGGCGGCGATCGGCGGCGGCAATCCAGCCGCCGCCCAGCACGCGCGTGCCGCGGTAGAATACGCCCGCCTGGCCGGGTGCCACGCCCAGGACGGGGCGATCCAGCATCAGCATGGTCCCGCCGGCGGCAGCCGGGTAAAGAACCGCGTCGGTCAGCGGCTGGATCGAGCGCAGGCGCACCTGCACGCGCTCACCTGCCTCCGCGATCGGCGCGTCCCCCAGCCAGTTGATGTCCCGCAGCTGCACCTGATCACGCGCCAGCGCCGATTGCGGGCCGACGACGACATGGTGCTTGGCGGCATCCAGGGCGACCACATAGAGCGGCTCCGGCGCGGCGATGCCGATGCCGCGGCGCTGGCCAACGGTATAGCGGATGATACCGTCATGCCGGCCCAGCACACGGCCTTCCTGGTCGACGATGTCGCCCGGCTCCGCCGCCCCGGGGCGCAGCTTTTCCACAACGCCGGCATAGCGGCCTGAGGGGACGAAGCAGATATCCTGGCTTTCCGGCTTGTCCGCCACGGGCACGCCCAGGCGCGCGGCGTGGTCCCGCGTGCGCTCCTTCGTCAGGCCGCCTAAGGGAAAGCGCAGGAAGGCGAGCTGCTCGGCCGTGGTGGTGAACAGGAAATAGCTCTGGTCCTTGTCCGCATCGACGGCGCGGTGCAGCTCCGGCCCTGCCGGCCCGTCCACGCGTTGGACGTAGTGGCCGGTGGCGAGCGCATCGGCGCCGAGATCACGGGCCGTGCCCAACAGGTCACGGAACTTCACGCGCTGATTGCAGCGGATGCAGGGGATCGGGGTTTCGCCCTTCAGATAGCTGTCGGCGAACTCCTCCATCACCGCGACGGAGAAGCGGCTCTCATAGTCGAGCACATAGTGCGGGATGCCCAGCCGATCGGCCACGCTTCGGGCGTCATGAATGTCCTGGCCGGCGCAGCAGGCGCCCTTGCGGCCCACGGCGGCGCCGTGGTCGTAGAGCTGCAGCGTGATGCCGACGACGTCGTACCCCTCCTCCGCCAACAAGGCAGCGGTCACGGAGCTGTCGACGCCGCCCGACATGGCGACGACCACGCGGGTTTCCGCCGCCGGCTTGGCGATGCCCAGACTATTCATGGATGCCGCGAGCGTCGTGCCCTGAGATCGTGCCTCAGCCGTTCGCAGCGGCTTCCGGCGCCACGCGGAAGCTCTCGCCGCAGCCGCAGCGGTCGACCTCGTTGGGATTGTTGAACTCGAACTGGGCGCCCAGGTCCTTTTCCACCCAGTCCATCTCCGTGCCGATCAGGAACATGGACGCGGTCGGCTCGATCAGGATCTTCACGCCCTTGTCTTCGACCACGTCTTCGAACGGCTTCTGCTCGGTGGCGTATTCCATGGTGTAGGACATGCCGGAGCAGCCGCGCGCCTTCACGCCGACCCGAAGTCCGATGATCGGCTTGTCGGCGCTGTCCATCAGTTCCCGCACGCGGGCGGCCGCGCGGTCGGTCAGGGTGATTGCGTTCTTGAACGGTCGCATCTCGCTGTCTCCAGGTCCTTCAGGCGCGCCGTCAATCCAGGCCCAGCGCCAAGCGGGCGTCTTCCGACATCTTCGAGGGATCCCAAGGCGGATCCCACACCAGTTCCACCTCACAGTCGTTGACGCCGCCGACCGCCAGCACCTCTGAGCGCACCTGGGCGGGCATGGCCCCCGCCACCGGGCAGGCCGGGGTGGTCAGCGTCATTTCCAACTGCACATTGTTCGCGTCGTCGAAAGTGAAGCCGTAGATAAGGCCGAGATCGAAGATATTCACCGGGATCTCCGGGTCATAGATCTCGCGCAATGCGTCGATGATCCGATCCGTCAGGGGATGATCGGGAAATGCACCGGTCGCTACCGCACCGACGCTCGTGCCGGCGTCCACGCTTACCTCGGCCATGCTCATCGCCTTCGTCGCCTTCTCTTCCGCCTGTCTTGCCGCACCTTCTTCACGCAAACAGCGCGCGTACGTTCATCAAGGCGTCGGCCAGGATATCGACTTCCGCCTTGGTATTGTAGAGTCCGAATGACGCGCGCACCGTGCCCGGCAGCTCCAGCCGGTCCATCAACGGTTCCGCGCAGTGATGGCCGGCACGCACCGCCACGCCCTTGCGATCGACGATGGTCGCCACATCGTGCGGATGGGCGCAGTCCAGCGTGAACGAGACGATCGACGCCTTGTCCTGCGCTTGGCCATGGATCGTGAGGCCGGGTACTTCGCCCAACCGCTCCGTCGCATAGGCCAACAATTCCGCCTCATGCCGGCCGATCAAGTCGTGGCCGATGCCCTGCACATAGTCGATGGCCGCCGCCAAACCGACAGCTTCCATGATCGGCGGCGTTCCGGCCTCGAACTTGTACGGCAGGTCGTTGAACACGGTCTTCTCGAACGAGACCGAGCGGATCATGTCGCCGCCGCCCTGGTAGGGCGGCATCGCGTCCAGGTGCTCGCGCTTGGCATAGAGCACGCCGATACCGCTCGGCCCATAGAGCTTGTGCCCGGTGAAGGCGTAGAAGTCGACGTCCAGCGCCTGCATGTCCACGGGCATGTGAACGGCTGCCTGCGAGCCGTCCAGCAGCACCGGCACGCCGCGGGCATGGGCCAGATCGATCACCTGCCGCACGGGCACGACGGTGCCCAGCACGTTGCTGATATGGGTGACGGCTACCAGCTTAGTGCGCGGGCTCAACAGCTCGGCAAACGCATCGATCAGGAAATTGCCGTCCTCATCGATCGGCGCGATCTTCAGGACGATGCCCTTCTCGTCGCGCAGAAGCTGCCACGGCACGATGTTGGCGTGGTGCTCCATGGCAGAGATGACGACCTCGTCGCCCTCGCCCAGAAACCTGCGGCCATAGCTGGCGGCCACCAGGTTGATGCCCTCGGTCGCGTTCTTGGTGAACACGACCTCCTCCACCGAAGCGGCATTGATGAACTGGCGGACCCGTTCTCGGGCGCCCTCATAGGCGTCCGTCGCCGCACCGCTCAGGTAATGCAGGCCACGGTGGACGTTGGCATAGTCCTGTTCCAGGAGATCCTTCATGCGGTCGATCACCTGGCGCGGCTTCTGCGCCGACGCGCCGCTGTCCAGAAAGACCAGCGGCTTGCCATAGACCGTCCGCGACAGGATCGGGAAGTCCGCGCGGATGGCGTTGATGTCGTAGGCATTCACGCCCGAAGCGTGCAGCGGCTCGGCGATCTTCAAGCTGGTTCCCATCAGTCGTTCCTGTGGCCGTCGAGCCAGTGCATCACGACCTCGGCAAAGTCTTCGCGCACGGCAGGATCGGCGATCTCGTCCAGCACTTCGAGCACAAAGGCCTCGATCAACAGATTGCGCGCCGCCTGCTCATCGATGCCGCGGGCGCGCATGTAGAACAGCGCGTCGCTGTCGATTTCGCCCGCCGTCGCGCCATGGCTGCATTTGACGTCGTCGGCATAGATCTCAAGCTCGGGCTTGCTGTCGATCTCCGCATTGCGCGAGAGCAAGAGCGCCCGGTTCATCTGATAGCCGTCAGTGCGCTGGGCATCGCGCGACACTACGATCTTGCCCTGGAACACGCCGCGCGCGCGGTCGTCCAGCACGCCCTTGTAGACCTCGCGCGACCGGCAATCGGGCACCGCGTGCTCAATCCGCGTGGTGGTATCGAGATGCTGCTTGTCGCGCGCCATGTAGCCGCCGGAGAGCCGGCAATCGCCGCCGCGGCCCGTGAAGCGCGTGACGATCTCATTGCGCGCCAGTTCCGCACCGACGGACAGCACGAAGTTGTCGTAGGTGGCATCGCGGCCGATCCTGGCCAGGATCGTGGCCAGATGGGTCGCCTGGTCGCCCTCTTGCTGCAGCTTGTAGTGGGAGATGCGTGCGCCGTCGGCGACGTCGACCTCGAATACTGGCGCAGAGAAGTAGTGGGCGCCGTCCGCGCCCGCATGCCGCTCCACGATCACAGCGTGGCTGCCGGGTTCCGCCACCACCAGCACGCGTGGGCACACGATGGATGCCGCATCGCCGGTAGCCTCGGTCAGGAAGACGACGTTGAGAGGAACGTCGAGCACCACGCGCGGTGCCAGATGCAGAACCAAGCCGTCGGCCATCATGCCGGTATTCAGGGCATGGAACGGGCGATCGTCGACGCTCACCAGCTGGCCGAGCCTGTCGGCCACCAGTCGGTCTCCGGCCTCCAGCGTATCTGCAAGCGCCATGGCGCTCACCCCGGCGGGCAGCCCCTCCAGCCGCGAAAGATCGCGGCGAAGATGGCCGTTGACGAACACGATCCGCCCGGCCTCCCGCCGGTCGGCTGCCAGGACCGCCCGCAAACCGTCGGACAGGCCGTCGGCCGCCTGTGGCGCCGGCCGGTAGTCCCGCTTCGCCAGAGAGCGAACGTCGGTGTACTTCCAGGCCTCGATCTTGCGATGGGGCAGACCGAGCGTGCGAAACCGGTCACGCGCCTCGCGGCGGAGGGTCGCCGCCCAGGGTTGCCCGGCGCCGGGCAGTGTCGGTGCGACAGCATCAAGCTGCGCCTGGAACGGCACGGGTGCCGCGCCGCCGGCCTGGGTTGCCAAATCCGTCATCTTGGCTCCGTTCCCGCCGCTCACGCCGCTTCCGGCAGAATGCCGGCGTAGCCCTTGGCCTCCAGTTCATGCGCCAGTTCCGCGCCGCCGGACCGCACGATGCGGCCCCCGGCCAGCACATGCACATGGTCCGGCACGATATAGTCCAGCAGTCGCTGATAATGCGTGATCACCAGCGTGGCGTTCTCCGGCCCGCGCAGGGCATTGACGCCGTCAGCCACGATCTTCAGCGCATCGATGTCGAGGCCGCTGTCGGTTTCGTCCAGCACGGCAAGCCGCGGCTCCAACAGCGCCATCTGCAAGACCTCGTTGCGCTTCTTCTCACCGCCGGAGAAGCCGACATTGACCGAACGCTTCAAGAGGTCGTCCTTCACGCCCAACGCCTTGGCCTTGGTACGCACCAGCTTGACGAATTGCATGGGGTCCAGTTCGTCCTCACCACGGTGCCGGCGGTGCGAATTCACGGCCGTGCGCAGGAAGTTGGTCATGCTGACGCCGGGGATCTCCAGCGGGTACTGGAAGGCCAGGAACATCCCGGCCCGCGCCCGCTCTTCCGGCTCCATCTCTGTGACGTCCTCGCCGTCGAACAGGATCTCACCGGCCGTCACCTCATAGCCGTCGCGGCCCGAGATGACATAGCTGAGCGTGCTCTTGCCCGAGCCGTTGGGGCCCATGATGGCATGCACCTCGCCCGCGCGGACGGTCAGGTCGACGCCCTTCAGGATCTCCTTGCCATCGACCGTTGCGTGCAGGCCCTTGATACTCAACATGCGACGAACTCGCTCCTTCCCCTCATTCCTCTGCTGCGCCGGCCCTCAGCCGACGCTGCCTTCCAGGCTGATGCCGACGAGCTTCTGCGCTTCCACGGCGAACTCCATCGGCAGCACCTGCAGCACCTCTTTGCAGAACCCGTTGACGATCAGCGCCAGCGCTTCCTCTTCGCCGATGCCCCGCTGGCGGCAATAGAACAGCTGGTCCTCGCTCACCTTCGAGGTGGTGGCTTCGTGCTCCACCTGGGCGCTGGGATTGCGGCTCTCGATATAGGGCACCGTGTGGGCGCCGCACTGGTCGCCGATCAGCAGGCTGTCGCACTGGGTGTAGTTGCGGGCCCCTTCGGCCCCACCCAACATGCGCACCAGACCGCGATAGGTGTTGTCTGAACGCCCTGCGGAAATTCCTTTGGAAACAATGCGTGAGCGGGTGTTCTTACCGATATGGATCATCTTGGTGCCCGTATCGGCCTGCTGGCGGTTGTTGGTGATGGCGACGGAGTAGAACTCGCCCACCGAGTGGTCGCCTTGCAGAATGCAGCTTGGATACTTCCAGGTGATGGCAGAGCCGGTCTCCACCTGCGTCCACGAGACCTTGGAATTGCGCCCGCGACAGGCGGCGCGCTTGGTCACGAAGTTGTAGATGCCGCCCTTGCCCTCAGCGTCGCCGGGGTACCAGTTCTGCACGGTGGAGTATTTGATCTCCGCATCATCCAGAGCCACCAATTCCACCACCGCGGCGTGCAACTGGTTCTCGTCGCGCATCGGCGCCGTACAGCCTTCCAGATAGCTCACATAGCTGCCGGCATCGGCGATGATCAGCGTGCGCTCGAACTGGCCCGTGTTCTCCGCATTGATGCGGAAATAGGTCGACAGCTCCATTGGGCAGCGCACGCCCGGCGGCACGTAGACGAAGGAGCCGTCGGTGAACACGGCACAGTTCAACGCGGCGAAATAGTTGTCGGCCACCGGTACGACGGAGCTGAGATACTTGCGCACCAGCTCCGGATGTTCGCGGATCGCCTCGGAGATCGAGCAGAAGATCACGCCGGCTTCGCGCAGCTTCGCCTTGAAGGTGGTCGCGACGGAGACGCTGTCGAACACCGCGTCGACGGCGACCACACCGGCCAGCATCTTCTGCTCGTCCAGCGGAATGCCCAGCTTCTCATAGGTCCGAAGCAGCTCGGGGTCGACCTCGTCCAGGCTCTCCAGCTGCGGCTTCTGCTTCGGGGCGGCGTAGTAATAGGCGTCCTGATAATCGATCGGCGGAAAGTTGACCTTGGCCCAGTTCGGCTCCGGCATGGCCTGCCAGACTTCGAACGCCTTCAGCCGCCACTCCAACATCCATTCCGGCTCCTCCTTCTTCGCGGAGATGAAGCGGATGATGTCTTCGTTGAGGCCCTTGGGCGCTGTCTCCTGCTCGATATCGGTGACGAAGCCGTACTTGTACGTGCCCCCGGTCGCCGCATCGACATGCTGGATCGTCTCTTCGACGGCGCTCATCGCGTTCTCCTGCCGGCCGCGGCGGATGCCCCGCCGCCCCTCTTTTCGCT
>JANQQD010000071.1 GCA_028285185.1 Anaerolineae bacterium
ATGGTTGGGATCGTGGTGGAAGGGAACCGCGAGCCGGACATCGGCGGCATCGGCGATGCGCAGGCATTCCTGCCACGTCGAATGGCCCCACGACTTGAACCGTGGAAACTCCTCATCCGTGAACATGGAATCGTAGATCATGGCATCACAACCGCGGACCAGCTCGACAATGGCATTGTCCGGGTTGTCCGGGACATGTTCCGTGTCGGTGATTACCGCCACGCTGCGGCCGTCGAAATCGACCCGATAGCCGGTGGCGCGATTGGGGTGGTTGAGCGGACAGGTGCTGATCACGACGCCCGGCTTGATCTCGAAGCTGTCTCCGGCGGTGAAGTCCCGGTACTCGCAGGACTGGAAGATGTGCAGCGGCACCGGGAACAGCGGCGCCATCATCATATCGCACAGCACCGCCTGCAGGGTCGTTTCCGGCAACAGATGTCCGGCCCAGAACGTGACCCGGACATCCTTGTAATAGGCCGGCTGGAAGAACGGCACGCCGACGACATGGTCGAAATGGGTGTGGGTGAACAGCACGTCGACATGCGACGGCCGTTCCTTGAGCAACGCGCTGCCCAGCGGCCGCATCCCGGTGCCACCGTCGATCACCAGCAGATGCGAGCCGCAGCGGATCTCCAGGCACGTAGTATTGCCGCCGTACCGGACCGTGCCCGGACCGGGGCAGGCGATGCTGCCGCGAACGCCCCAGAACTTGACGTGAAATGGATCCCGGTCGGTCATAGGCGAGCACTAGGTGGTTTCAAGTAAGCGCCGATCCGGGGCCGGGAGCGCTGGATCAGAGGCACTGTGGCAGTGCCGGAAGGGGAAGTCGAGGGAAAAGCCAACGCGTCTGCCCGCAGTCCAATCTCAAGTCACGAGACGATAGCCACCTGGTTCAGTGACTAATAACTTGGCACTAGAAGGATCTTCTTCAATCTTCTGCCGCAAACGGTAAACATGCGTTTCAAGCGTGTGGGTGGTCACGCCGGCGTTATAACCCCACACTTCGCCCAGAAGCGTATCACGCCCGACAACCTTGTTTCCAACGCGGTAGAGATATTTCAGGATTGCCGTTTCCTTTTCAGTCAGCCGGACCTTCATGTTCTTCGCTTCGTCGATCAGCATCTTCGCGCTGGGCCGGAACGAATACGGGCCGATGGTAAAGACGGCGTCTTCACTCTGTTCGAACTGACGCAACTGGGCGCGAATCCGTGCCAACAGAACGCCCAGGCGAAACGGCTTGGTGACATAGTCATTGGCGCCGCTGTCGAGGCCGAGGATGGCATCGGCATCCGTATCCACCGCCGTCAGCATGATGATCGGGCTGCGCACGCCGCTGCGCCGCATCAGGCGGCAGAGGTCGCGCCCGTCCATGTCCGGCAGGCCTACATCCAACAGGATGCAGTCGAAATACGTGTCTTTGGCCTTGGCGAGCGCTTCAGACGCCGTCGGCGCCTCGCTGGTCGAGAACTCCTCGAGGAGCTCAAGCTGCTCGGCCAATGACCCTCGCAGCGTATCGTCGTCATCGACCAGCAGGATCTTCTTATTGGTCGTCATGGTCCTGCACTGATGTCATCGCACATGGCCCCACATAGCAGCACCCAGCCTGAATTGTCGATCAGCCGGGCCGTGCTGGCCGGGCACCCTGCGACCATACGATGCGGACCATAGCACCGATAGTGTGGCGTTGCGATGGCTGGCTGACCGGCCGCAAGCCGGCGGCGCGGGCGGCCCTCCCTCTCACCGGCGGTTTGGTGTAGCGTGGCCGGCCATGACCGCATCGACCGACACATCGCCCCCGGGTCCGTTCGACCGCCAGGCAAGCCTGCGTGCGGTCGACCGCGCGTCCGGGGAGCTGCGCCGCGGCGATCCCGTTCTCGTCCGCCCGGATTTCGGACCCGCTCTTCTGGCTTACTCCGTGGAGTCGCTGACCGATGTTGGGATCGCGCGCATGCGCGAACTGACCGGCGTGGCGCCCGCACTGGTCATCACGATGCAGCGGGCGGCCGCAATCGGCCTGTGCGCTGAACAGGCGGGTGTCATCGTGATCGAAGCTGGCGATGCCCTGACGGCCGATCTGGTACGGCGCCTGAGCGACCCGTCGCAGGCCGTCGATGGCGACCGCATCGCGGACTTCAATTGCCGTCCTGTCGGCCCCGCCAGCCGGGACGGCGCCGTCGCCGTGACGCAGCTGGCAAAGCTCGCCCGGCTGTTGCCGGCGGCCGTTGTGGCGCCGGTGGAACGCCCGCTGGCGACGGAACGTCTGGTGGCGCGGCTCGACATCCTGTCCGTCTCCGCCTTCGACATCGATCACTACCAGCATCACGCCGCCCGCAGTCTGCGCCATGTCGCCGACGCCGCCGTACCGCTGGATGCGGCGGCGGATACCCGCGTAATCGCCTTCCGGCCCGGCGACGGTGGGCAAGAGCACCTGGCGATCGTGATCGGCGAGCCCGCGGCCGACGTTCCCGTCTTGGTGCGGCTGCATTCGGAATGCTTCACCGGCGATTTGCTGGGCTCGCTGCGCTGCGACTGCGGGCAGCAGCTGCGCGGCGCGATCGCTGAGATCGCCCGCCAGGGCAGCGGTATCCTCTTGTATCTGGCGCAGGAAGGCCGGGGCATCGGCCTGATCAACAAGCTGCGCGCCTATCGTCTGCAGGACGCGGATTTCGACACGGTCGATGCCAACGAGATGCTGGGCTACGACGCCGACGAGCGCCTCTACCTGCCGGCGGCGGAGATGCTGCGCCAGCTCGGCTTTCGCCAGGTCCGGCTGATGACCAACAATCCCGATAAGCTGGATCAGCTGGCCCGATTCGGCATTGAGGTGACCGCCCGTGTGCCGCACGCGTTTCCTGCCAACGGCCACAACGAATTCTACCTGCGCACCAAACGCCAGCGCAGCGGCCATATGCTGTGACGGTCTTCGTCAGCTGCGCCAGCGCAGCACCGTTTCCTTCACCGGGTTGACGAAGTCCCCGCCTTCCGTCTGGCAGCGCTGCCATTCCTTCTTCAGGCGGTAGTACCACTTGGCCTGCGTGTCGGCGTCGTTGATCAGCATCAGGTTGGGATTGTAGCGCAACCCTTCCTGCTGCTTGGTCACCATCACCCGGTCCTGGCCCAGGAAGGTCTTGGCAAAGCGGCGGAAGACGGGGGTCAGCGGCGTCAACCAGGGCTGGGTCCAGTAGATCGCATGGTTGACCAGCGTCGTTCCTTCGCCGGTGGGCGTAACCGCCGTCAGGTTGCACAGAACGTGCTGGCCCGCCCGAATATGCTCGACGCGCACGCCCGGCAGCTTGAAGGTGATCTCCGTCGAGATCTCGCCCCCCAGCACCTTGTAGCCGGCGGAATTGGATGACGGCTTGTGGCGCACCATCTGGAAGCCGAGCGGCGCCGGGGCGAATGTCTTGGCCTTCTCGTGCATCGACCGGCGCGAGCGCCACCACCAGGCCGCATGCACGTAGGGCCCATGGGCCGGGTCCATCAGGCCGACCACGGCATGGTCGACCTCGCAGGCGAAGACCTGGGTTTCCACCAGCTTCGGCTTCTGGTCGCCGATATCCGGGACCTCGGGCGGATAGCCCGTATCGCGGTCTTCATCGCCGAAGAAGACCCAGATATTTCCCTGGACCTCGCGGCAGGGATAGCGGCGCACCTTGATGCGGTTCACGTCCAGTTTCTGGTCTTCCGTCAGCGACGGGATGGCCGTGCAGCGGCCTTCGCCGTTGAAGCGCCAGCCGTGATAGCCGCATTCGACTTCCGCACCGTCGAATCGGCCATGGGTCAGCGGAATACCCCGATGCGGGCAGATGTTGCGGATGGCGAAGGGTTGGCCCTGGCTGTCGCGCGCCAGCAGGATCGGTTCGCCGAGCAGCACCGTGTCGGTCATCTTCGCGCGCTTCAGCTTTGCGCCCGGCAGGGCGAAGTACCAGAGATTGCGCAGATGCGGGGTATCGCGGTCAGGTTGGCTGGCCATCATGGACCTTGGTCAGCTTGTCTTTGGGCAGTGGTATGGGTCAGGGGCGCGGCCCGGGTCAATCGGGACTGATGCGCGGCTTGGAACTGGCTGGCGAATTGACACAGATGTCTGGTGCTACGGTGAACATTGGAGTTAGTCTAACGGCAATTGGGCTGTTCGTTGAGCAGCCCGCAAGCAGGGTTGGGACATGACGATTCTCGAGCAGCGATGTATCGAGGCGGGTCTCAAGATGACCGGCCAGCGGCGGATCATCCTT
>JANQQD010000072.1 GCA_028285185.1 Anaerolineae bacterium
GTCCTTACGCGAAAATGGGGCAAATCCATGCGTACCCTTCTTGCCGGTTTGATGATCGCCGCTGCAACGGCGGCCCATGCCCATGACTTCCAGATTGGCGGGGTTACCATCGACCATCCGTGGGCACGGGCGACGGCGCCGGCGGCTCAGGCCGGTGCCGCCTATTTCGTGCTGACCACAGAGGCCGAGGCGCCGGACCTGCTGGTCACCGCCTCCACACCGGTGGCCGAGCGGGTGGAGCTGCACACCCACATGATGGACGGTGGCATAATGCGCATGCGCCAGGTTGAGGCGATCGAGGTCGCGCCCGGCACGCCCACAGTGCTTGAGCCGGGCGGCCTGCATGTAATGTTGATGGGCCTGCAGAGCCCGCTGGTGGAAGGCGAGACCTTTCCACTGACCTTGGTGTTCGACACGGCCGGTGAGGTCACGGTGGACGTAATGGTGCAAAGCATCACCACCGGCGGCCCGGCCGAGGATCACGAGGGCCATTCGCAGCACCTGAACTAAGCGTGCTTGCGCCGCACCCATCCTGAGAAACGCGGCCGGTTACCCCTTGGGGTCGGCCGAACCTGCCCGGTCCTCGAAAGGAACCGATCATGAGGGGCCTATTGGCTGCTTTCTGCCTCGTCCTGCTGGCAACGCTGCCGGCACCGTACGCACACGCGCAAGACCAGGACGATCCGACCATCGTCTTCAACCTCACGACGGACGACGTCTGGTCCGGCCAGATGGCGCTGGGCCTGGCCCAGGGCATGCTGGACGACGGGCACGCCGTTGTCGTGTTCCTGAACGTGCGCGCCGCCACGCTGGCCAACAGCAACATCCCCCAGCATACCGAGGCGATGACCGGCCTGACCGCGCATGAGATGATCGCGCGGTTGATCGACGGTGGCGCCCGCGTCTTCGTCTGCCCCGGCTGCACGCGTCAGGCGGGGCTGGACGTCGACGACCGGATCGAAGGCGTCGAGCCGGGCTCTCCGGAACTGCGGCAGATCCTGATGGCGCCCGGCACCCGGATCATGAGCTTCTAGGGCCCACGGCGGTCGCCGGCCCGCCTGCCCGGTGGGTCGGCGCCGAGAGGTTGGCCGATGGGGTTCATGCCTTGGGCTTATCGGATGCAATTGGATCGGCCTTCCCTGTACGATTAGGGCGGATCAGACAACCGACAGGCGAATATTGTAGCCTGGGACCCACATGCCCCCCACAGCGGCGACAAGGCCTCCAGCGGACCGATCTCCGCAGCCACGACGGGTGTTCCTGTTGGGCGCCACGGGCACGATCGGCCGCGCGACCGCGCGTGCTCTGCTACGTCGCGGTCACCAGGTCGTTTGTTTCGTGCGCCCCCGCGCCGGCGTGGGCGGCGCCATGACGGCGGATGGCATCACCGAACTGCTCAGCGGAACGGCCGTGCGGTTCGGCGATGTGACGGACCCGGCATCGCTCGTGCGGGATGGCTTTCGCGGCGAGCGCTTCGACGCCCTGGTGTCGTGCATGGCCTCGCGCACCGGCGCCCCGAAGGACGCCTGGGCCATCGACCACGAGGCCCATGTGCAGGCGCTCGCCGCGGCGAAAGAGGCCGGCATCTCTCAGATGGTGCTGCTGTCCGCAATCTGCGTTCAGAGACCGCGCCTCGCCTTTCAGCATGCCAAGCTGGCGTTCGAGAAGGTCTTGATGGGCTCAGGCGTGACCTATTCCATCGTCAGGCCCACCGCGTTCTTCAAGTCCCTGTCGGGACAGGTGGACCGGGTGGCCCAGGGCAAGCCGTTCCTGGTGTTCGGCGACGGTACGCTGACGGCCTGCAAGCCCATCAGCGACGAAGATGTGGCCGGCTATCTTGCCGACTGTCTGGAAGACACAAGCCGTCACAACCGCATCCTGCCGATCGGCGGCCCGGGGAAGGCCATCACACCGAGAGAGCAGGGTGAGCATCTGTTCGCCCTGCTGGGGCGTACGCCCCGGTTTCGCCAGGTGCCGGTTGCACTGTTGGATACGATCGTCTGGACCCTGAGCGCGATCGGCCGCGTCGTCCCCCGGGCTGCGGAGAAGGCGGAGCTGGCCCGTATCGGACGCTACTACGCCACGGAGTCCATGCTGGTCCTTGACCCGGTCTCGGGCCGCTACGACGCCGACGCCACGCCCTCGGTCGGCTCCGAGACGCTGTTAGATTTCCAGGCACGCCTGGTCAGGGGCGAGGCCACGATCGAACGCGGCGATCACGCCGTGTTCTGATCGCCCACCCGATCGACGACGGTGCCCCGAAACCGGATGATGGGCTTCTAGCGCTCGCGGCGCGCATCGGAGTTTCGATAGGCCGGCTGGCCCTCCGGGACGGTTGCGGCTTCGGTCACCGGCATCTTCGGGCGGCCGGCTCGGCTGCCCGTTTCGGCCGTTGCGTCTGCGGGTAGGGCGCCCGGGCACGCATCCCTGCGGCACTCCCGTTCAGCGCCGGGCGCGCAAGATGGCGCCTGCGCAGGCGACTCCGGCCGATGGGCGTCGATCGCCCGATCCACGGTCCGCAGCAAAGACAGACTGTATCTCAGGATCCACATTCAGATGACCCTGCATATTGCCTTGATAAATTCTAATCTGGCTCCAAGTCATTCTCGATCAAGTCTTCGAGACTCAAAATAACATCAAGTACTTTGTTCAGATTATGAGATCTCAAGTTCTGCAATTGGCAATCTGAACAGCTGTTCAATTGCTACGATCTTCCGGCTGGGAGGGATCAGGCGAAGATGCACAGCCTGGAACACGACCATTCCGCAGACGCCATCCGCCGCCGATTGGCGCGCGGGCCGGCCGTCAGCTATCTGCGCGACTGGGTCTATGGCGGCATCGACGGCGCGATCACGACCTTCGCCATCGTCGCCGGAGCGGTCGGTGCGGGGTTCTCCGACCGCGTCGCCCTGATCCTGGGCATCGCCAATGTGGTGGCCGACGGGTTTTCCATGGCCGCCGCCAACTACAGCGGCACCAAGGCCGAACGCGACGACTACCGCCGCATCCAGGCGATCGAAGATCGCCACATCCGCCTGGCGCCGGAAGGTGAGACGGAAGAGGTGCGGCAGATCTTCGCCGCCAAGGGCTTCCGCGGTGCCGATCTGGACCGCGCGGTCGACGTGATCACCGCCGACCGCCAGCGCTGGATCGCCACCATGATGGCCGAGGAATATGGCCTGCCGGCCCAGCCGCGCTGCCCCCGCCGCGCCGCGCTCAGCACCTTCGCCGCCTTCCTGTTGTGCGGCCTGGTCCCACTCTTGCCGCTGGTTCTGGGCCTGGCCAACCCCTTCACCGTCGCCATCGCCCTGACCGCCGCGGTGTTCCTGGCGATCGGCTCCATAAAGAGCGCTTGGTCCGTGACGCCATGGTGGCGGTCGGGCGTGGAAACCATGGCCATCGGGCTCGGCGCTGCGGGGTTGGCGTATGCGATCGGGTCGGGGGTGGAGGCGCTGATCTAAGGGAGGGATCGTACCCAAAAGAACCGGCCGGAAACCGGAACCATTGCAGCACGGCCCGCCGGAGCGATGCCAGCACAAGCGCGAGCGACAGTTCCGCAGTCGGCCCGAAGCGGTCGATTGGGCCCTCTCCCCGGAGATCGACAGCTGTACCCTCAGCTGCAGACAGTCAGCGTTCTGCCGCTCGTGTGAAGGGTTTCGGACGCCTGCCCCAGTTCCGCGGTGACGCCTCATTGGGCCGGCATCCGAAACCCTTCACATCTCCGGACCATCTGCTTATTGGTGAACTCTGGCGGCAAGCTTGCCTTGAATGGTCGAGTTGAGCGCCACACGCCCGGACTTTGGCGTTGGCCCGGAAACGAGCTGCCGCAGAGATCTAGCCGTCGGCAATGCCAACCGTCCGCAGCCCGCTCAGCATTCGCTCGACGCCTGGCCCGAGCCAGCCGAAATGCTCACGCATGGACGAGAGGTTCGGGTACTCCCCTTCGCTTCTCTCCAAATGCCGCAGCAGCAGGTCCCGCGCGGCGGCCGTCTGGCCGTCTAGCGCGAGCGTGGAGATGAGTGCAAGATTGGCGAAGCCGTCCGTCGGCGCCTCAGCGAGCGCCCGATTGAGCGCCGCCATTGCGAGCTCGTACTGCCCGGCCTGGATGTGAGCGAGACCGAGGTATCTCTCCTTGACGAACGGCCGGAACCTCGGATTGAGCTCCAGTGCATGCTCGAAGAACGGCACAGCCATATCGGGCTCATCCCTGGCCAGATGCACGAGCCCCGCGCAGACATGCCCGCAATCCATGTTTGGATTGAGAGCCATCGCGGTTTCGCAGGCGGCCATGCCGAGCTCAGGCTGACCCGTGCGGACATAGCCGGCGCCCACCAGCCAGTAGGGCTCGGCGTTCATCGGGTCGGCCTGCGTGGCCATCTGTGCCGCCTCAAGCGAGAGTACGGCCGAGTCCGGCCGGCTGACCCCCGGGATCTCGGCCAAGCTGGCCACGAAATGGACGAAAGCCAAGCCTCCCCAAGCTGAGGAAATGCTCGGATCGAGCGACACCGCCTCGCTCAACAGGGCGTGCGCTTGCTGATAGTCCGCTACGCTTTGGTGATTATACAGAATGACGTTGCCCCGAAGCGCATAGTCCCACGCATCCTCGGTGATCTCTGGATCCTGGCGCCTGTTGTCCGCCATGCGGAGTTCGGCTCGCAGCGCCGCGGCGATCTGTCCAGTGAGATTGTCCTGCAGGTCAAAAAGCTCGGAAAGGTTGCGCTCGTAACGGTCCGACCATAGGTGGCCGTTGGTTGCTCCGTCGATGAGCTGGGCGTTGATCCGCACCCTCGCGCCGTCGATCCTCAGACTTCCCTCGAGAACATAGCGGACCCCAAGCTCGGCGGCGACAGTGGCCGCGTCCACACCCATGCGCCGATAGGTGAAGGAGGTGCTCCGCGAAATGACGAATGCGTCGTTGATGCGTGAAAGATCGGTGATCAAATCCTCCGTGAAGGCGTCGGACAGATAGTCCTTCGACGCATCGCCTGAGAGATTGTCGAAGGGCAGAACGGCGATCGAGAGAGGGCGGGCAACCGTGGGTGCTGTGCCGTCGATTCTGGTCCAGAAACCGACGCCGAATGCAATCGCGAGCAGGATTGCCGTGAGCGCCATGAGCCGCGCCAGCGGCCGCCCGGTCCCGGGCGCAGGCATCTCGCGATCGGCCGGAACCGCATCGTCGTTCGGCCGGCGAGCTAGGCCGTTCGAGATGCGGGCGGCCTCCTCTTCGCCCAGGTCGGTCGCAATCTGCTCGACGGGACACACGAAACTGAAGCCCCGTCGCGGATGCGTCCTGATGAATGTCTGCCGGGTTCGGTCGTCGCCGAGTGCTTTTCTCACCGCACGTATCTGCGTGCTGATTGCGGCATCCGAAACGAAGCTGGCGCCCCATAGGCGCTCGCTCAGCTCGTCGCGCGTAACGATCCGACGCGGATTTTCCAGGAAGTACCGAAGCAGGTCCGCTGCACGGGGTTCCAGCGGCACGGGGGCGCCGGCGCTGAACAGGCCGCGATCCGGATCAAAGACGAAGCGTCCGAACCGGTAGGGCATGGCTGGTCCCCATCTCACGGAAAGGAAAACTCAACCGATCCCTAGATTTCCTCATGGCGCCCTCAAGCACAAGCAGCGGATCTGATCGAAGCTCGACATCGCGCGGGGTGGCGCGCGATCGGATTGGGCGGCTTGACCGCCAAGACTGAGGAGACCGAAACCATGGCACGGACACTACCAAGCTTGATCGGCGTGCTTGTCGCCGCCTCCTTCTCGACGACGAATGCGTCCGAGACGGAAATGCGGGACGCCCTCGACGAAGGCGCAACGCGACTGACTGCCGATCAGATCGTCGAAAGGCTCGCCGACAGGACGGTCACGTTCGAGAACGCGAACACTGGCGCAAGGTGGCTTGTGTACTATGACACGCGCAACGGCACGATCCTGAGGCCAGAGGACTCGGACGAGCGCATGGAGGGTTTCTATGCGACCGACCTCTCCGATCACATATGCATCGGCGTATACGGAGACGAGCCGATGCGCCTTCGGTGCGTGAACGTGCTTCTCATCGACGGTGTCATGCACAAGTTCGAGCTCGACGGCAGCCTTCGCGGTCGCATCGTGGAGGAGGTTTCGGGCAACATGATCTAGCGGATCTCACTCCGAACAACGCGTCGATCTAAGCCAGGGCGACGCTATGTTGGGCGAGGCTGTTCCGCTCGCCATCGGATGGCGATCTCGATCGCCATCCGAGATGGAAATCGATGTCCGCACCGGGTCATGACCCGCAGATCAACGACTGACCGCAGCTGAGGGTATAGCTGTCAGTTTCCGGGGAGAGCGGCCAGTCGACCGGATAGGGCCGCTACCTGCCGCGTTGGGAGCACGGACTGCTATGCGGTTTCGGATACGCGCCGCAGTCGCGGCACCTGCCGTCTCCAGCCAAGCGTGGGGCTTCGCTTGACACCCCTGGCCGAACCACGTAGTGCAAATCTCGCTTGGTGCTCCGTTTCCAAAGGTAGGGGCTTAAAAGGGAACTCGGTGCGGCGTACCCATCAGGGACCAATACCGAGGCTGTCCCCGCAACTGTTAGCGCTAGGTCGCGCCCTTCCATGCCACTGGGCTGAACGCCTGGGAAGGCGGGTGCTTCGACCGTCGATCGCAAGCCAGAAGACCTGCCAAGCCGACCGTTCATTTCTTTTGGGGCGGGTGACCCCAAGAAGGAGGTCCCATGGCGGATGCCTCTGCGCACAGCGGACGACCGCGTTCGTTCGACCTGACCGCGTCCAGCACACGCACGCTTCTGGTAGCCGTCGCATTGGTCTGCGGCGGGCTCTGGGCGATCGTTCTGGCGGCCATGCAGACTTAAGCGACACCGCTCCGGCCGGCGTTGCGCGCCATGTTGGTCGCCGCCTCTCAGCTTGACCTCGGCTATCGCGGACAGGCGCTTTTGCGCGGGGTCGGTTTCGACCTCGCGGCCGGAGACATCATGGCCGTGGTCGGCCATAACGGGTCGGGCAAGTCGACCTTCGTCAAGACGCTGCTTGGCGTTCTGCCGCCCGTCGCCGGCGGATTGCGCTGGGCGGGCGCGCGGCCGAAGCGCATCGCCTATCTCGGCCAGCTGAACGAATTCGACCGCAAGTTCCCGATCCGGGTACGCGATCTCGCGACCATGGGGGCGTGGCACGGCCTCGGCTTTCTGGGTGCGATTGACGCCGCAAGACATCGCCTGGTCGACAGTGCGCTCAAGCGCACCGGCATCGCCGACATTGCCGACATGCCGCTGCATGAGCTGTCGTCGGGCCAGCTTCAGCGCGCTCTGTTCGCCCGGACGATCGTGCAGGACGCACCGCTGATCCTGCTGGACGAGCCCTTCACCGCGGTCGATCAGACAACGGAAGAGCAGCTGCTTCTGCTGATCGAAGGCTGGGCGCGGGAATGCCGCGCCGTCATCCTGGTCGTGCACGACCTGTCCGCCGTGCTCAGGCATTGCAACAAGGCGCTGCTGCTGGGCAAGGGCCGGGCCCTGTTCGGCGCGCCTCGAACGGTACTGTCCCCCCGGAACCTGATCGACCAGGGCTATATGTCGGCCGGCCAGTCCGCCTGGATCGAAAGCATGTACGCGCCCCAGGCACCGGAAGAGGGGGCGGCCCATGCTTGATTGGTGGGACTACGCGTTCATGAAGCGGGCGCTGGCCGCAACGACGGTGCTGTCGTTTTCCGTGGCGCCGATCGGGGCCTTCCTGGTTCTGCGGCGGCTTGCCCTGGCCGGTGAGGCAATGGCCCATGCGATCGTTCCGGGCATCGTCATCGCGTTCGTCATCTTCGGCCTATCCGCCGTGTCCATGGTCATCGGCGGGATGATCGCCGGTCTTGGCGTTGCCGTGCTGACCAGCGTGTTGGCCCGGTGGACGGTCATCCGAGAAGACGCGGGGCTCGCTTCGCTCTATCTCATCGCGCTGGCGCTCGGGATCTTCATCCTGTCGGCGGCAGGCTCCGCGGTGCCGCTCAAGAGCTTCCTGTTCGGCTCCATCCTGGGCATCGGGAACGACACGCTGGTGCTCATCGCCGTGACCGCGACCGTGACGTTGGTCAGCTTCGCCCTCCTCCTGCGGCCGCTGATCGTCAACACCGTCGATCCGGTGTTCCATGCCAGCCAGTCGCGCAGGCCCGGCTTCGTCGAACTCTGGTTCATGCTGCTGGTCGTGCTGAACCTGCTGGCCGCGTTCAAAGCGCTCGGCACCTTGATGGCCGTCGGGCTCATGATCCTGCCGGCGACGGCCGCCCGGTACTGGGTCAGGACGATCACGGCCTATCTGCTGCTGACGTTCGCCATCGCGCTCGCCAGCTCTTGGGCCGGTCTGTTCGTCTCCTTCCTCGTCCCGTCGGTTCCGTCCGGCCCCGCGATCGTCCTCGTGGCTGGCGCGGGCTTTGCGCTCAGTCTCCTGTTCGGCCCGCAGGGTCTTCACCTGGGGCGCCGCATCCGAAGCGAAAGGAAGCCAGTCAATGCGCGTGATGCTTCTCGTTATGGTGCTGCTGCTGCCGGCGACGGCCGCGGCGCAGACTAAGGTCGTCGCCAGCTTCTCCATTCTGGGGGACATGGTCGAACAGGTGGTCGGCGATCTGGCCGAGGTGACGACGATCGTCGGCCCCGACGCCGACGCCCATGTCTACATGCCCAACGTCGAAGACGCGCGCGCGGTGAGTGACGCCGATGTCATCTTCGTCAATGGCCTCGGGTTCGAGACATGGTCGCAGACCCTAATCGAGTCCTCAGGCACGACGGCACAGGTTTTCGTCGCGACCGAGGGCATCGAGCCGCTTCTGGTCGACGGAGAGATCGACCCGCACGCCTGGAACGCGCTGCCGAACGGCGTCGTCTATGTTACCAACATTGCAGCCGCGATGGCCACGGTCGACCCCGACAATGCGGACACCTATTTGGCGAAGGCCAATGCCTATATCGAAAGGCTGTCGGCCCTGCACGTGAACACGCTTCAGCTGCTGTCCGCATTGCCGCCCGACAACCGGACCGTGGTGACCGCCCATGACGCCTTTGGCTATCTGGCGGATGCCTACGGCCTTACCTTCCTCGCCCCGGTGGGCATCGATACGGAAGCCGAGCCTTCGGCCCAACAGCTGGCAGCCCTGATCGACCAGATCCGGGAGCAGGGCGTCGCCGCCCTGTTCGTCGAGAACATCACCAACCCCGATCTTGTCCAGCAGATCGCCAACGAGACCGGTCTGGAGATCGGCGGCCGGCTCTATTCCGACGCTCTGTCGGACCGTGGCGGACCGGCGACAAGCTATCTCGCCATGTTCGAGCATAACCTGGGCACGCTTCTCGTGGCGCTCAGCGCGACCAACTGACCCGCGGCGACCGAGATTCGTCCCTCGGTACGGATCTCGGTCGCGCCATCAAACGTGCTTTAGCCTTCTGCTGCCGGCCATAGGGGCAGAGCTGACAGGCCGCTTGCAGTATCCCCTCCCCCAGGATAGGATCGTCCTATCCTCACCAGGGGGATAGGATCGAACGAACATGCGCCACGAAAGCCATCCCGACGTCATCAACCGCCTGAAGCGGGCCGACGGTCATCTGCAGAAGATCGTCCGCATGATGGAGGAGGGGCGACCCTGTGCGGAACTCGCGCAGCAGCTCCATGCCGTGGAGAGGGCGGTTGGCCAGGCGAAGCGCATCCTGATCCAGGACCATGTGGACCACTGCCTGGAAGAGTCGCTGAACGGCGAGACGGACCCGAAGACGGCCCGCGCACTGATCGGCGAGTTCAAGGGCCTGACGAAGTACCTGTGAACGGGCGAAGCATCGGCGGACGCACGACGAGGCAGCCATGGATCTCACCGGCCTTATCGAGAACGGCGGCAACCCGCTGATCCTGTTTGTGATCGCCTTCGTGCTGGGCGGGCTGCACGGGTTGGAGCCCGGGCATTCCAAGACGATGATCGCCGCCTATATCGTCGCGATCCGCGGCACGGTGTTCCAGGCGATCCTGCTGGGCGTCAGTGCGGCGCTGTCGCATTCGATCATCGTCTGGGTCCTGGCGGGCTTGGCCTTGTATCTGGGCGACGAGTTGATCGCCGAGACGGCCGAACCCTATTTCATGGTGCTGTCCGGCCTGATCATCGTCGTCATCGCCGCCTGGATGGCCGGCCGCCTGGCGGGCGAACGGGCGGGCAGGCCGGCGCTCGCCGTTGCGCAGGGTGGGACAGCGGCGCTGCATGCGCATCACCATCACCATCCCCACGACCATGCGCATGGGGACGAGACGGAGTCTGCGGGGGCCGACGCACACGCTCGTGCCCATGCGACAGAGATCCGGCAGCGGCTGGCTGACGGGCGCACGGGCACGGGGCAGACGATCTTGTTCGGCCTAACCGGAGGCCTGATCCCCTGTGCCGCGGCTATCACCGTGCTGCTGTTGTGCCTGCACCTCAACAACGTGCTTCTCGGCATCGGCCTGGTTTCAGGCTTCAGCATCGGCCTGGGCGTAACGCTGGTGGCCGTCGGCGTCGTTGCAGCCTGGGGCACGAAATTCGTCGCCAAACGGTCCCGGCTGTTCGACCGCTGGGCGGGACGATTGCCCTATCTGTCGAGCGCGCTGATCGGCATCGTCGGCCTGGTGATGGTCGCGTCCGGACTATCCCACTTCCCGGCCCACTGACCGGTCATCCGGGGCCACCGGCCGGCGGCGCGATCAGCCGCCCGCCCAGCAGAGCCTGTAGTGTCCGGACCGCCACCACGGCGATGATCATCGTTGCCGCCGCGAGCACGATGCCCGCGATCACTGCGGTGGTCGTGGTCGCCAACGCTTGATGGCAGTGCAGCGCGGCCCCGGCCAGGGCCGCGGACGGAAAGGTGAAGGCCCACCATCCGACGGCGAAGGACAGGCTGAGGAAGAGCCGCGCCATGGTGGCCAACACCATCGCAAGGAACAGCGCCACGGCGAACAGCGTCCGTGCAACGCTGTCCACATCCCCGCCGTTCAGCTGGAGATAGGCCGTAAAGCCGATTGCCGGGGGTGCGATCAGGATGAACAGGGTCGGCAGGAACTGGCGCGGCATCTGGTCGTGGAAGACGATGCGGTTCAGCACGACCGGGAACAGCACCAGCCAGAACACCAGCCCGACGGAAAAGAAGAACCAGGAGATATCGGCATGGCCAAGCGGAACTCCGGCCAGAGGTACCAGAATGGTGCCGACGATCGGAATGAACCAAGCCGGGCTGGCGTGCAGGATCTCGACATTATGGGTGATCCAGCGGTTCAGGATCGCCAGCGCCAGCGCCAGATGCCCGGCCGCACCGGCCACCCACAGAGCGGCCGATATTGTGCGGTTGTAAGGCAGCGCCGCCGCCGCCAGGACCAAAAGGCTGATCGTGATCGTCGGAAAGAAGTTCACGGCGACGGGATGGCGGAACTCCCCCACCGCAGCGGCCGGAAATCGGATAGCCTTGGCGGCATAGAGCCCCGTGACGGCAACGAACACCCCTGCCGCCACCAGCAGCATCGCTTCGCCGATGAAGGTGGGCACCGCGAAGACGTCTGAAGCGCTGCGCCAGGCCAGGCCAAGGCCGCCGAGGCCCATGACAATGGCAAACAGCGGCACCGGGACATGCTGAAGCCACGGCGCCACTGCGTCGCCGGCCTTTGCCTCGGCCGTCATCTGGTTTCTCCTCAAGCACGGCCGTCCGGCCGGGCCGGTCACTCGGTCAGCGGCAACGCCTCGATCGACAGGATCGACAACCCCGGCGGCAGCGGGCCGCTGGCCAGAATCGCCGCCATTTCGTGTGCCTCGGATTCCGAGAAGCTGCCGCTGATCATCCCCCGACCGCCGAGGATCGGTTCGTGGATCATCGGGGCGGAAAGAACCCGGTCGTCAAACACAATGGCCAGAGGCTGCCCCAGCAGTTCGGACGTAATCTGGCCGAACCGCTCGGCCCCTTTCCTGGAGAAGGCGATATTGATGGCCCATTGACCGTATGACGTGAATTCGGCCGCCACGGACTCAATGGCATCACCATGCATCAGCGGCTCTTCCTCCACGACATAGTCGCCCTGGTCATCGGTGCCCGGCAACGTCGTCAGGCCAGACGGGAGCGTCTCGCCGGGCTGGTACTCCGGCACGACAGCGTGGAAGGTCAGCGTGCCCGGCCGCAGCATGGGATCGACGAACGCCTCCGGCTCTTCCGCCGTCGCGATCTCCAGCACCAGGGTGCCATCGGCATTCAGTCGAGTGGCCACGCTACACAGACCCGGCCGCGCCAGCCTGTCTTCCAGAACGACGACGGCGTCTTGGTCGAGAACCACCTCGTCACTGCCGATCACCAGTTCGTATCGAGGAACCAGGCCGGCGCATTCGTCCGTCGGAACCATGGCCGGCGGCATCCCGCCTTCGCACTCGGCCGCGCCGAACAACAGCCGGCACAACAACAGGGCGGCCGATGCACCCTCGGTAACCGTCTCTTCCATCATCTGCCTCCCTTAGGGATTGTTGATCATGGAGTGCCGACCGCAACGGCATGCCGGCGGAATCAGCCCAGGGCCGCACTCGCCTCCACGGAAGCGATCGAGGCCTTGCGGACATCTTCCGGGCAGTCCGGGCCCAGTCGCGCCAAGGTGCTGGCGACCCGCACGTCCGTCCAACGGTCATAGTATTCGCAGATGTCGTCGTCGCTCAGTCCCGGAAGGGTCAGGATGGTTTCGCGGTGCGACGCTGGCCGGTCCAGATAGTCGTCGGGCAGATACCCGCGCTCGCGGCAGACATGGAACAGCCGGGTGCCCGGATAGGGGTAGAAGACGAAATAGCCGAAATCGTCGGGCGCCAGCGCGTGATGCAGCGCCAGCGTGGCATCCAGGTCGTCCCGCGTTTCGCCCGGCACGCCCATCATGTAGTTGGCGGTGACCAAGATGCCGGCCTCGCGCGTGCGGCGGAACACGTCGATCAGGCGGTCGTTGCCCACCGGCCGCTGCATCACTTCGCGCCGGACCCGCTCGCTGCCGCTTTCCACGCCATAGGTCACGTGCCAGCAGCCGGCGGCGGCCAGCGCCTCGATCATCGCCGGCGACATCGTCTCGGCCCGCGCATGCAGCGAGAAACCGACGCCGATGCGCTCTTTGAAGACCTTGCAGAACTCCAGCACCCAGGGCCGGTGCAGGGTGAACGTATCGTCCAGGAAGATGACGTAGTTCAGCGGCCCGGCCTCGCGGATCGCCTCCAGCTCCGCGATCACTGCAGGCACCGACCGGCGCCGGCCATAGCGCCCGAGATCCTGATACATCTCCTCATAGAGACGCGCCGCGCAGTAGGTGCAGGGGAATGGACAGCCGCGCTGGGTGACCATGTGGACCACGCCATCGCGTTCGTCCAACAGGTCGCGCGCCATGGGCGGCAGGGCGTCCAGCGGCTCGATCGGCGGCGCCAGGGCCGGTCGCACACCGCCTTTCGCCCAGATGTTGGGAATGTCGCCATCCCGGACTTCACGGTCCGCCCCGATCGCGTCGGCCAGGCCGACAAGCGCCTCCTCGCCCTCACCAAGGCAGATGTAGTCGATCCCAGGGGCAGCCAGCGTTTCTTCCGGCGAATAGGTGGGATGCAGGCCGCCCGCGACGACCGGTACGGTGATGTGATGCCGGAGCGCCGTCAGGATGCGGCGCGCGGCCAGCCACTGTCGTGTAGTCAGCGAGACGCCGATCAGGCCGATACCTTCCGCCCGAATCGTCTCAGTAATCCCCTCTGCCGGCGTGTCCGCCGTCACGCGCATCAACAAGGCTTCATGGCCGTGTTGGCGCAGATAGGCGGCCAGGCAGGCCGGTCCGATCGAGGCGACCGACCAGCTGCGCTCCAGATCGACCTCCAGGAACAGGACCTTCATGGACGGTGCCGGTGGTCTGGTGGTTCACGCTGCTTCGCCATCAGAGTGCCCGACCCGGCCCGCACCGTCCACCGCGGACGCATAACCGGTGCGATGACGTCTGCGGTCGGGGCCTGCTATGCTGCGGAAAACACCGGGGAGCCGTTCGAGCATGGGCTTGAAAGAGCTGGGCGCCGCGATTGCCGGACACACCACACGCGTGCAGGTGGCATTCTGCGGCTTCGACTTGTGGCTGGACGTGTTCGCCAGCGGCCGCGTGCGCATGCAGCCCTTTAAGAAAGGGGGCCTGTTTGCCGAGAAGGACGACGAAGGCATCATCGTCGCCATGCCGGTGGTGGGCGACGGCGTCGTCATCAGTTTCGACCCGACCCTGCCGCCAGACGGATTCCGACTTGCGCCTTAGGCAGGGGTCTCGGGTCTCGACAGATGCAGTGCCGAAGCGAATAATCCGAAAGCTTCACTCACCCCAGCGGAGAGACCGCCCATGGGCCAGCCCGCCGCCCGGATGACGGACAAGGTGATCCAGAACGGCCCGCATTGCCACGCGCCCATCCATCCGGCTGCGCCCACGCCGACCCCGGTGGCCCATCCGCCGCTCCCGCTGACGATCATCAAGGGCGCGCCGACGGTGATGATCGGCAAGATGCCGGCCGCACGGGCGACC
>JANQQD010000073.1 GCA_028285185.1 Anaerolineae bacterium
CGCTGGCACATCCAAGGTGCCGCACCGGTGATCTGTGTGGAGTTCACCGGATACCACCAGCATTCAACGGTGAACGTGAAGATACCGCCGTCGGCCAAGAGAGAAGAAACCTTGTCGAACAGGATCTTGTGGTCGAAATGCGTAAGCGTCAGACTGGAGTTTATCCAATCGTACTGTCCCTCAAGTTCGAAGACATTCGCGACCTTGTAGTCGAACCGGCCGGATGACTGGGGAGGGGGCATGCGGAAGTTCTGACGCTCCACGACCCACTCCCACTTGCCCATCGGGCCACGCAGGTTCCGCATGCCGCTGGCCTGGATGGCTGCAAGCTGCGCCAGCCGGCGCCGCACCATGCCGTTGGTCAGGGCGCTGACGCCATAGGGATAGAGATCCAGCGCCGTGACGTCGCGGGCGTAGTTTCGCACCCATGTGATCCGAGGCATCGCGGCGAAGCCCGAGCCGATGTCCAGCATGGACTCGAAACCGAGGCCGATGCCCGCACGGCGCAGGGCATCGTAGATCATGCAGCCTTCGTAGTGCTTGTAGCTGAAGGCGCCGAGTGTGAGGGGCGGCGCGGCCGTGGCATAATGCACCTCGTAAAGGTGCGTCGGCGAATCCGTGCGAACGGGTTTGCCGACGATCTCGCGGTACTGCGCATCCAGCGCGATGGCGTCATCAAAACAGGTGGTGAACGCTGCTTTCATCGTGAGTCCTTGTTGGCGGCCGTCAGCTGTAGCGAAGGCCGTGTTCGCGAAGGAAACGGCGGGACGCAGAGCGCGCCCAGTCCACCGCGCCATGTTCGCGATGCGTCCGCATGCCGCTGAACACGTCCAGATGGTCGAGGCTGGTGATGGCGGTCGGCTGGCCGTGGGCGTGACGGACGTCGTAGGTGATCATCCGGTTGTTGCCCGTGACCATATAGGTGCCCCATTGACCGGGTGTCAGAACCGGATCCAAGGGAACTTGGCGCACGCTGCGGCTTGGCAACCGCTCCGTCACGCGGCGGCCGTTCTCACCGTGGATGCGGGTCACCACCGTCTGCTCGTAGGGATTGATCAGCAGCAGAGAGTTGCCGAACCCCGAGGCCGGATCGACGTATCCGGCGGTGTGCACCATGCAGAACGTTCCCGTCTCGCGGATCTCGTCGACCACGCGGGGATTGGCGTATTTCTGATCGGATACCAGGACGATGGCGCTGCCCGAACGGGTGCGCAGGAGAGCGTAGCCTGGAGGTGCCAAGATCTTGCGGAACGCCGGCGCGTCGGCTTCGATGTGGATCTCGACATAGCCGTATCCTTGGCCCGAAAGCCGCCTCTGGATAACCGGCTGTGCGACGCGGTTCTCCGTCACCTCCACCGTCCAGACGTCGTCGGCTCCGCAGTCGCCTTCGACGAACTGACGGACCGTGACGGTGACCTGGCCGTTGAAGCCTCCACCGCCACGGACGTCGAAGATGTGGTTCAGGTTGTAGTCGATGTAGACCGTCCCTGCCTCCTCCGGAAACAGGGGGAAGATCATCGGCGACAGGTAGTGGGCGATATTCTGTGTCACTTCACGTTCGGAAAATGGTTCTGGCTCCAGGAGCCGTCCCGGTTTCGCAGAATGAGATGCTTGGCCACCGGCTCGCGGCTCTGCACGGAGACCGTCAAGATCCCCTCGGCGTCTAGGGGACCGAACAGTTCATCGAGGTGGGCGAGGCGGGAGCCATAGCCGACGGGGCGGATCTCCGCATTCGCAACCGCGCGCCCATCTTCGGTGGCGAGCGAGATGGTGACGGCGTTCGATGCCCGCGACGCATTGATCAGCGAGATCATCGCCCCCGTGCGGCCGCCCTCGCTGAACAGCAACGCTGCCTTGTGTCGGCAGGCCATTGACAGGAACTGCGTATGGACCGGGCTTGCCCAGCCCGGACCCAGCACGATCAACTGAGGCCGCGTTGTGCCGCAAAGGCCTTCACCGCGCGGATAGAGGCTGATCAGGAACCAGCCGGAAAATGGCGGGTCCACCAGATCAGCGAAGTCGATCGACACGTCCTGCTCCACCGCCAACGAACCGCCGCGCTTGACGGCTAGGCGACCGGCACCGGTGAAGACACGCAACGTCCATTTGTACGGGACGACACGCGTGGTGTCGTCGAACAGCAGCCCCTGATTGGCCACCCGCAGCACGGTCGTGATGTCGCCGTCTACATGGACGAAGCCGGCGTCACTGAGGTCTTGCGGTCGAGCCCACGACCCGAGACCGCTTCCTTGGTCGGATGTTTTCGGGGCGCGGACATTTGCCGACGGGCTGCCTGGCACGGCGTGCAGCTCGGACAGCAGCAGATCCAGGTCCAGCCGGCAGGCTGTACACTTGGTCGCGATGCGCGTCTCGTCGACCAGACTCTCATAGGTTGATCCGCTTCTGCGGAAATGCTCCCGGACGTCGTCCCTGGTGACGCCGTAACAATAGCAAAGCGGCTGGGTCTGGGGCGGTTCGGACACGGCCTCAGACATCAGACGGCGGCCTCGCTCGCCGCCGCGGCGCGTGCGCCCGCTCCGTCGGCAAGACGCAGGCGGACCATGCGAAGCAGTGGGTCCCGGTTCTCAGGCGACAGATCGTCGTGCCACCCATCCAGCAGCTCCGCCTCGAAGCCGAACCGGGCGAACACCGCATCGACCTCGCTCTGCGGATAGTAATAGTCCTTCAGGTCACTCACATTTCTCTCGGTCGTGCCGGAGGTATGGTAGTTGAGGATAAAGGCGCCGCCGGGGGCGAGGACGCGCCGCGCCGCCTCCAGGACTTCATGCCACTGGTCCATCGGCATGTGCGAGAACACCGACGTGGCGAAGATGACATCGATGCTGGCGTCCTCAAGATAAGGCATCGCGTTGTCGGTGCTGTCGACGAACCGGGGACGCCGTTCGCTCAGACCTTCCAGGTCCGCATATTCATGGCACATGCGGATGCGCTCGGCCGAAAGGTCCACACCCACATAGTTGCCGGGTTCCAGATAGTCGAGGATGGCGACGGCCGTCCGTCCGTAGCCGCATCCGAAATCAAGGAACCGGTCCGTCGGCCGCAAGCCGTGGCGTTTGAGGAACGCGGCGTGGACGGGCCCGCGGGAGATGTCATAGAGCCCTTTGTCCTTGCCTTCCACATGACGGTCCCGCGCCAGTATTCGGTTGATGTTGTTGTGCCGTTCCTGGCGGTCCAGCATCCAGGCGTAGAAGTCGTTCCAGCCGCGGCCGAAGATGCGAAATGCGACACGCACCGCCGGCAGCAGGCGCCAGCGCAGCCCGCGACGTCCCCCCAACCTCATGAACACCAGTCTCCTTCAGCTCGACTCGCGCCGCACGGCTATCATGTTGCCGCAAGGTTAGCGTTGGCGCGGGCGTGCGCCTCGTCCAGATCGGCCGGACGTCCGATATCCGTCCAGTACTCGTGGATCGGAAACAATCCGACCTTCAGACCGATTTCCCGCCCTCGGTTGATGAGATCCGGCATATCCATTGGGCGATCGTTGGGGACCAGCGCACAGATCTCGCGGGAAAGACAATAGATGCCGGCCGACACGAAGTGGCGAACCGTCGGCTTCTCGTCGATCCCATGGAACTGACCGTCGGACCCGTGGCGCACGACGCCGTAGGGCACTTCGAACTCATGCTGTGCTACCGCCAGGGTCGCGTCGGCATCGTTGCGGTTGTGGAACTGCACCAGCGCACCGAAGTCCACATTGGTGATCAGATCGCCGTTCAGCACGACCACGCTGCCCTCCGGTTGGTCCGGCAGACCGGCGATGGCGCCGGCCGTCCCGCGGGGGCTTCCGTCGTGAAGGCAGGTGATATCCGCCAGGCTGTCGCGTGTTTCGACGAAGCGTACGATCTGATCGGCCAGGTAATGGACGGAGATGTAGATGCGGCGAAAGCCGGTCCCTTCGAGCTGCCTTAAGATGTGCTCGAGGATCGGCCGGTCACCGACGGTCAATAGCGGCTTCGGCGTTTCCCGCGTGCGTTCGGCGAGGCGTCGCCCGAAACCACCAGCCATTACAAGCGCGACCGGCGGGGCATGGTCGTCCGGGCTGCCCAGCAGGATGTGCTGCAACCGCCCGTCATCGTCGACCACAGGCAGGAAGATGGCGTGCGGGCTGTTGGTCCTCAGTTTGTCCAGGGCGCGGCGGTTGCCGTCGTCGTCACCGATCCGACCGAGCAGCGGATGTCGCGCCATGCACCGTTCGATCGGCTCGTCCAGGCTGTGGCCGGCGAGAAGCGCACGGCGGATGTCGCCATCCGTGACGGTGCCGACCACCCGGCCCGCCGTGTCCACCACCACCTGGAATAGGTCGCGGTGCGACGTGATGCGCGCCATGACGTCGCGCAGGGCCAGGCTGACAGGGCTGACGAACTCTTCGAACCGGTCGAGGATCCGGGATTGGGAATGCACCGGTGACAGCTCTCTCTAAGCCGAAGTCTGCCGATCAGGCCGCCAGAAGCTCAAGCATGGGCCGCAGGCGATCCTCCTCGGCCGGCGTCGGAACCCGCTCGCCCCGATCCTCGTCGATCAGCCCGGAGAGCAGGCGATGGACTCCCGTCGGACCCTCCGCATTCCTCAGCAGAAAGTGCCGAACGAACTCGCCGCGCATCGAGCCGCCTTCGGTGACGGCCAGGGTCTCGTCCGAATAGTCCGTGTACTCGACCGTCGGCACGCCGAACGCCGTCGCATCACCAAAGGTCGTGCTGTAGTAGTTGCCGACGAAGGCGGCAGCCCTGGTGGCGAGCACAGCGGGGTGCAGGTGGGTCACCACAAATCGGGCATGAGGGCGCGCCGCGATGGCGGCGTCGACGACCGCCCGGTCGGTAATGGCGTGCGGCTTCAACAGGATGACGGCGCGGTCTGACACCGCGGCCAGCGCATCCATGGTCTCGTCGAAAAGGGTGAGCATGCTGTCGGGGCTGCGCAGGAAACCGAGTTCGCCGAAGTAGGACAGGATGTAGACCAGAAACGGCGTGTCGGCGGGATGGCCGGCCGCCGTGAGATCTGCAGCGAGATACCTGTCGGCACGGGTGCGCACCCAGTCGAGCCAGTCTCGGTTGAGATGCGTCGACGGTACGACCAGGCGTTGTTTTCCGGCACTCTCCTCGCGGGTCAGTTCCGGCCATTCCTTCGCAAACCCGACAATCACGCCGCCGGCGCCGGGCGGGGGAAGGCGGCGGGGTGGCCGCCCCAGATTGCCGACCTTCTCCATCATCACCGGGTGATAACCCCAGCAATTGGCCTCAACGAAAAGCGTGGCGCGCGGCCGCAGCTTCGCCAGCAGCCGAAACGGGCGGAAGTTCAGGGCCTTGAAATGGATGAAGACGGTGCTCGGTCGCAGGGCCTGCAAGAACAGTCCGGCCAGATGCCAGAGCACCCGAAGACGATGAAGGAGAACCCGAAACGGACCCGCACCGGCTGGCCGGCCAAGACCGACAATCCGCCCGGTCTCGATCGCCGCGTCGTGAAGCACAGTGTTGCGGCGGATCTCTGCTTCCGTCGCCCGGTCGAAGCAGTAGTAGCGGATGCGGCGCCCCGGCGCGCGGCGGGCGACCGAAACCATCAGCGGCAGGATCGTATCCGCCGTGATCAGCTTGTTGTTGAGGAAGACCGCAATCACGGCGCCGTCTCCGCGCCCGCGGCATCCGGCCGGCGTGCGACGGCCATCATGTGAGAGGAAAGGCTCGCCTGCTGCAGGAACTGTTGCAGGTGCTGGTCGAGTGCATCGTCCCCTGTGGCCAGGACATGCGCCACGAAGGGCCCCAGCGTGGCCTCGTCGACCAGCCCCTCGCGCCAGGCTCGGCGCACCAAGTCCACGTCAAGCCGTCCGGGTGTCGTGACCGTCACGTCGATGAAGCCGAAGCGTTCGAGAAGCCGGGCAATGCTGGTCGGCGTGAAGTAGTTCAGATGCTGGTGGTCGACGGCGGTGGAGTGGTGTCCCAGCAACAGCGTGTCGAAACCGGAGATATTGGGACAGGTCAGCAGGATCAGACCGCCGGGCCGGACGGAGCGGAACAGCCACGCCGTGAAATCGGCCGGCCGGAACAGATGCTCGATCACCTCGAACGCGACGATGATGTCGGCCGGCTGGTCCAGTTCGGTCGTCTCGTAAGGCCGTTCGATCACCTCGATGCCACGGTCGCGGCAGATCTCCGCCAGCCGCGGCGACGGCTCTAGGCCGATGCACCGATCGAACAGCCCCGTGGCCGCTGCTTCCTCCAGCAGGATGCCATAGCCGGCTCCGACCTCAACCAAGGTGCCGCCCTTCCGGCCCCGGTCTGCCAGCACCCGGCGCACCAGTTCCAGGCGCGGCCGAAACACCTGCACCCGCCGCGTCTCAGCACTCGCCGGATAGATATGCGCTGCCCAATAGGCATAGTTCTCAGAGAGGGCATAGAACCGGCCCAGCATCTCGTCCGTGGGCCGGGGAGAAATGTACTGCGTCCCGCAATCGGCGCAGCGGTGATGCTGTAGCCCGTACTTCGCGTACAGATCGATGCGTCCCTGGCCGTCGCAGGCGGGACAAGCGACCTCCACGAACCCGTCTCGCCACGACGACAGCATGGCGATGTCGCGGGCCATCGCCTCGCGCTGGCCGGCCATCAGCCGATCCGGCCGGATCGCATCGACCTTCATCGTCGTGCCTGCGGTTTCAGGCATCGCCCTCATTGTCGCCACTGCCATTCGTCGGGGGTCCGCCGGTCGCCGCTATGCCTCATCCGAGACCGCCGGCTTTTCAAACAGGTACATGACGTCGCGGTTGCCGGGTTGGGCGCGATAGGGAAACCGCTCGTCGCGGATCAGGGTGAGGTCGGGGCAGGTCTTCTGCCAGAGCCCGACATAGGGGCCCTTCCACATCAGGGCGTCATGCCCGCGATAGGGGATCTCCTGAAAGCTCTCCTCATCATACTCGAACCCCCAGATCCACCGCCGGCTCACCCGATGGATCTCGGCCATGGCCCGCGGCAGGTCGTCCGGCGCGATGTGGATCAGGACGCCGGACGTGAAGACCAGGTCGAAGCTGGCGTCCGGCCAGGGCAGCGCGAACGCCGAGCCAACATGGATATCGGCCGCGGGCAGGCGTTGCCGCGCCTTGGCGGCAGCGTTCGGCTGAAGTTCGATGCCCGTGAGCCTGGTGAAGCCCGCATCCTGCAGACACTCAAGCTGATTGCCGATATTGCAGCCGACCTCAAGGACCGCCAGGTCGCGGTCCAGGCCGTCGAGGAACCGCCGGTTCATCTCCGGCCGTTCGACCCCGTAGAGGTCGAGATACAGCCCCCTCAGTCCCTCAGCGTCGAAGGTATTGCGGCGGGTATAGGCGGCGCCGAATTCGCCGGTCCAGGTGTCGGTCTGCTTGGTCATTGTCCGGCTGTCATGTCATGGGGCATCGCGATGGTCGTGCTGCGCAGCAGGGCACGAAACGTGAAGCGCGGGTCCCGCGCATGGTGATGTTCGAACAGGGCTGACACCGTGTCGTAGTCTTCTTGGGTGTCGACCGACACGCGATCCACGGCAAACGGCCCGGGGGCCCGCACCGCCAGCATGCGGAAGCGGTCGGGCCGGCGACGCAGGAACAAGGTCACGTGCTCGCGCTCCTCAGCGTCGGCCCCGGCGGCAGCATGGCGAAGCGCTTGCATCGTGGCGGCCTCGACGAACAGGCCAAAGGGAAACCCGGTGCCGTCGACCGTATGCGCATAGTCGGGGACGGGGTCTTCGGACAGCATCCGGTCCAGCACCAGGTCGATCAGATCCCCGTCGACGATGGGATTGTCTGCCGTCAGCCGCACCATGATGTCGGCGTCCTGCTGGTCCGCGGCGCCGAGCATGCGGCCCAGGACGTCCGCCTCACTGCCGCGATGGGCCGGTATGCCAATCCGCCGGCAAAGGTCGACAACGGGCTCGTCGGCCGGCGTGTCCGTCGTGGCGACGCAGACGGCGGCCAGCCTGTGCGAGGTCCGGACGCGCCCAATCAGCCGTTCCAGCATCGGGGCACCGGCGAGCGGCAGCAGGATCTTGCCCGGCAGCCGGGTGGAATTCATCCGCGCCTGGATTACGCCGACGACGCGCGGCCCTGCTGCCGTCATGCCGCGGCCCTGCCCAGGGTGCGGAGGATCACATCCGCGATCCGATCGAGCCCGCGGCCGTCCACGGCTGCCGATGCCGCCCGGCCCAGCCGGTCGCCTGCCGACAGCGTCACGGAGATTGCCTCAGTTAACCGGTCCGGCCCGCTTTCGGCCAGAAGCCCTGCCGAGACGCAAAGGTCGAGTTCGGCGAGCCGGTCGGCGTAGTCGGCTTGAAACGGCTTCTGGCCGACGAGGCACAACGGCGCGCCGCAGGCAATGGCCTCGTACCCCAAGTGGCCGTAGCTCGCGACGACCACGGCGGCTGACGCCAGATAGGGTGTCAGCGACGGCACGCCGCGATGGACCGTCTGGCTCTGGTCCGCCCGAAGGCCGGGCAGGGGCGCCGCCACTGGGTTCACCGGTGAGTCGATCAGGTCGACATGGCGGATAGCGTCGATCCGGGACAACGCCTCAAGCACGGCCAGCAATCCTTCCGTGCCCTGGGCGCCGCCCAGCGCGACCAAGGCGCTGTCGTCCTTCCGCGCCATCGGCCGTGCCGGAACCATGTCCCTGGCCACCGGCGCGAACTCCAGGCCCCAGAGAAGCCGCGGCGGCCGTGCCGGCGGGCCGCCGGGCTTGTAGCCGATGGCGGTCACGTCCGTAGGCACTTCCGGATCACGCCGGCCGTTCGCCATGAACAGGACGCTGCGGCACCGCCGGCGAAGATCGTCGAGATGGGCTGGATCCCAGACCTCAGGGGCCTGGATATCGTCCATCCGATCATAGATGGCGACCTCTGCAGTTTCGCCGGGCGCGGCCAACCTGAAGCCTGGCATGGCATCCAGCCGGGCACGCGCGCTGTCGGAGAATGCGCCCTCAACCACAATGTCCAAGCTCGGCATCCGCGCCGCCACCAGGCCGGCAATCCTCGCACAGCGCGCCGCATGGCCGAACCCGGTATCCGCCGTTGCATGGGTGCTGAACAGGATCTGCGCCATGTCTCAGCGCGCCGGATTGCCTTTGACCACGGCGCCGTCGGCAACGTCGCGCGTGACCACCGCAGCGGCGCCGACGACGGCCCCCTGGCCGATGGTGACACCGCCCAAGACAGTCGCATTGGCGCCGACATAGGCGCCGTCACAGACGGTCGCGCGCCCAAGCAGGACGGCGCGGGGCCCGATCGTCACGAAGTCTCCGACAGCGGCATCATGCATCACCGTTGCCCCGATATTGATCCTGACGCCTATGCCGAACCGGCAGTCGACAGAGACCACGGCATGCCTTTGCACAAGCAGACCATCGCCATGGCTCAAGCCCTCAGCCGTGTCGCCGCCGATCAGCGGTGGAAGGGGGCAACCGGCCCGCGCATAGGTCCCGAACGCCCGGCGCCGGCTCTCAGGATCGTCGATGGCGAGAATGACGCCGTCATAGCCACCGTCCCGAAGTGCGTCCGCATCGCTGCGATGGAGCGGCAGTCCGTGCCAATCTCCGTCGCCGGCGCCCGGATCCGCCACTGCCACGACGGTGTGGCCAAGGTGCCGAGCCAGGACCAGGGTTTCGTGATTTGCCCCGGCCAGCAGCAGCCGTGCCATGAAACGGGACCGATGTCCTGAAAAGTTCGATAGGCGAGGTCGGTGGAGCCCGATCCGCGCATGCTACCGCACTGCAGGTGAAGCTGGTCCCCTGCAGCCGTCCGGGCGCCACAGGCCCGGTTCGTCCGAACGCATCAGAGCGTGTTCAGACGATGAACTTCCGCACTGTTCATCGTCTGAACACGCGGTGTCAAGCGCTTTCCCCGCAGTGCGAAACGCCTATGTGTGGGCCGGGCCGGGCCGGTCGAAGTGATTCGTCAGGTACCAGTCATAGGTCTGGCGGACACCGTCTTCCAGAGGCGTTTCGGCGCAAAAACCGGTGATCTCGATGCACCGCGCCATATCCGGGCAACGCCGCGCCGGAGACCCCGGTGTGGCCGGCTGGGGATCGATCGGTGCCGACCGGCCGACGATTTGCAGCACCATCCGGCCCAGCGCGGCCATCGTGACTTCAGGAGCCGGCGCACCGATGTTGATCGCCACACCGTCGCCGGCCTGCGCCTCGACAGCACGCAGGATCATCTCCACAGCGTCGTCGACGTAGCAGAACGTCCGCGTATGGTCAGCCGAATAGACGGCGAAGGCCTGCCCCTCGGACAGCTCGCGGGCTCGCTTCAGCATTTCGGGAATGACATGGCGCATCCCCATGCGAGGGCCGTAGACGTTATGGGGGCGGATGATCGTGTACGGAAGCCCCGAATGACGGGTCAGGGCCTCACCGTAGATCTTCGAGAGCATGTATGAGGTGCGTGGGCGGTCCAGGTCCGGCAATGCCAGAACCACTTGCTCCGGTGTCGGGATCGGCAGGTCCAGCTGTTCCTGGGTGCCGCCATAGACCTCGCTGGTGGAGGCGAAGACGAATCGGCGGAGCTGCGCCTGGCGGCGCGCCAGCTCGATAGCCGCCGTGGTCGTCTCGAGATTCTCGCTCAGCACGCGGTAGGGCGCGGAGGCCACGGCCGAGACGCCAAGCATCGCCGCCAGGTGGATGATCACGTCGTAGTCGCGCCCGACACGCTCCCAGGTCGCCGGGTCGCGGAGATCGCCGACAATATGCGTAACCGTGCCGCCCGCCAGCAGCGCCGTCAGCTCTGTGTCCGCCGGATCCGCCGGTGTCAGGTCCAGCAGGTCGACGCGGGCATCGCGGCCGGCGAGCGCCTTCGCAACGTGCAGCCCGATGAAGCCCGTCCCGCCGGTGATCAGCGCGCGGTTCATAGCCCGAGCCCCCGACCGGTGCTTTCCACCCGGCAGCCCAGGCTGCGCAGCTGTCTGCGCATATCGTCCCCCAGAACGTTGTCACAGTCGTAGATGAAGGGACCGGCACCCGACAGCCAATCGGCGACATCCATCTCTCGGTACATCCTGTGCGGGACGGCGAAGACGACCGCGTCCGCCTGCGCCGGGTCCGGAAGCTCCGGCGGGATCTCCAGCCCGGTTTCCTCCCAGCGGCTGACATACGGGTCGTGGCAGAGGACCCGGGCGCCGCGCGCCGTCGCCTCGCGATAGAACGCTTCGGCCGGCGCTGAGCGTGTGTCGTCCACATCCGACCGGTAGGCGATGCCGAGAAGCAGCAGCGTTTTGCCGCTGATGGGGCCCAACAGGGCTTCCAGGCGGTCGAGATTGGTCACCGGCATCCGCCGGTTGGTCTCCACGGCACTGCGGCTGAAGGGGAAGGCCATCTTGCCATCATTGAGGAAGAGCCGTGCGGCCACAGCAGGAAAGAGCGGATCCTTCGGCAGACAATACCCGCCGACGCCGAAGCCCGGCTGGCGCATATTGCTGTGCGTCGGCCGGTCTCGCACCGCTTCCACGACCTCGAACAGATCGACGCCCATGGCTTCGGCTAGACGGCCCCATTCCTCGATGAACGCTATGTTGACGGCGCGATAGCTGTTCTCCAGCACCTTCGCGGTCTCCGATGCCGTGGTGGACCGCAGCCGGCGAAGAGGATAGTCGGCGACGTTGACCACCCTTGAAAGGAAGGCCTCGCAGGCCTCCGCCGCTTCGTCCGTATGACCGGCATAGACGCGCCAGTAGTTCACGATGGATTCGAAATAGTGCGGCCCCGGCATGACGCGCTCATAGGAATGGGCCAGCAGCACGGACTCCGGGGGCAATCCCCGTGCCCTAAGCTCCGCCGCCAGGCAGGGCGCGGCCACGTTCGCGCAGGTCCCAGGAGGTACGGTCGTCTCCACCATCACCAGCGAACCCGGGCGCAGCCGCCGGCCCAGTGTCCGGATCGCGGCCTCAAAGCCCGACATATCGCAAGCCGGGTCGGCGCCATCGTCCTGGACGTCCAGCGGGACATCCACCACGACGATATCCGCCTGCTCGTAGGCCGCTTCATCGGTCGTGGCCCCCAGATTGCCGGCCCTGTGGGCTTCGGTTATGGCAGTCTGCAAGCTGTCGTCCGGACAGTGGAAAGGGAAGCGCCCTTCGCTGACTGCCCCAGCCCGGCTGCGTCCGGCGGGCGTATCGAGTTCGACGCCAATCACATTGAAGGAACGAACGCCCGCACCATCGACCGCATTCGCGACGGCAGCTGCCATGGCAGCGCCAACAAATCCCAGTCCCTGGATGCAGACGGTTGGCTGATGGGGCATGTCTTTACCGCTTCGGCTCGGCCGGTCCGTCCGGTTCGCGACGACAAGCCCTTGCTGAATGATCGTGGCCGATATTTCTAGATCAGCCATGCGAACGCGCCAAGATCCCGGCGCGGACCCCTGATGCTGATCACGATGCTGATTGAGGAGCATCCGACCATGCCCTTTCCGGCCGATGCGCTCTTCCGCATCACTCTCGGCACCGTTCAATTCGGCATGCCCTACGGCAAGGCCAGGCGGACGCAGCCGCCCGGCGATCATGGGCTCGTCGATATCCTGGACGCGGCGATGCGCGCCGGCATCACCTGCCTGGACACCGCCCGTAACTACGGCGATGCCGAGACCCGTATCGGTGGCTGGCTGGCCGCCAGCGAGCCGAAGCCGCTGATCGTGTCAAAGCTGCCGCCGATCGACATCGGCGACAACGACATCCCGGACCATATCGAGAAGTGCTTGACGACCAGCCTCACCGCGCTGGGCCTTGAGCGACTTGACGGATACCTGATCCACCGTGCGCCGGATCTGCACCGGCCCGGAGTGGTCGCGTCGCTGCAGCATGCCGTCGAAGCCGGCCGGATCGGCGCGTTCGGCGTTTCCGTCTACGAACCGCAACAACTCGCCGACGCGCTTGCCGTGCCGGGCATGGGCCTGGTTCAGCTTCCCGCAAGCTTGCTGGATCAGCGGTTCGCCGACAGCGGCTTGATCGAGCGATGTGCGGAGCAGGGTGTCGTGGTGTTCGCCCGCAGCCTGTTCCTTCAGGGCGCTCTGCTGTTACCGGACGATGAGTTGCCCGAGCATCTGCTGCCCATCAAACCCACCCTCAGCAGGCTTCGCGGCTTGGCGAGCGAATCGGGATGCGGGTTGCAGTCGCTCGCCCTCGCGGGCGTGCTCCTGACACCTGGAGTTGAATCCGGCGTCATCGGGATCGCCAATTGCGATGAGTTGGAAGAGAATCTCGCGGCGCTTCAGTCCATGCCAGGTAATGCAGTGGTCGAGCAGGCGCGGCGAATTGCGTCAGGCATTCCGCCGCACTTGCTGGATCCGAGGCGCTGGCCGGCCTTCGGTTAGCCATACCCATGATTACCTCCGCATTCAGTACGTCCTTGCGGAGATCCTGAAGATCTGCCCCACCATATGTACCCATATGTACCTGACAATCGACCCATTGGATGGCTGCGAGGGGATCATCTGACTGAGGCAAAATTATCTTGTTCTCACTAAGGAATTATCTTTCCATTTCGCATCCCCGCCGGCGATGATAAAGTAAGTTCAACTTTAGCGCGCTTCATCGGTTTGCCGTTCGAGCGAGCCACCCCCGCGATGTCGGTTTGCCGGGCTGTTGCGCCGGAGCGACAGAGGGTCGGCGCGAGCCGATTCGGCAGGGTCGCTGGGGCCGCTAAGCACCCAGGGAAGGGACTGGACAGTGGTCATCGTCTCAGGAGACTTCAGGTTGGAGGAAGACCACCGTTTCAGTTTGCAAGAGGAATGGTAGAGAGTGATGCGTACATGGCGTGAAGAAGAAACGAGGCCGGGTCTCAACGTGCCGCTTGCAGATCAACCGCGGACATCGTCTCGCGCCACAGCGGAGGTGATGGAGCAGATTGCGCAGTTAGCGTACCGGTTCGGTTTTGCTGGCGATCTGAGGCCCGCCCAATGGACTGCCTTGCGTTTCTTCGGCAGGGCGGAGGAACGGGCGTGCACCGTCAGCGCGTTTGCCGAACATAATCTGACGTCGCGCAGCAGCGCCTCACAGACGGTCAACGCCCTGGTCAAGCGCGGGCTGCTGGTGCGCCGGCCGATCCCCAGTGACCGGCGGACTCATCGCCTTGAGTTGACCGATCAGGCGAAGACCCTTCTGGCCAACGATCCGCTGCGGGAACTGGAACTCTCGATCGCCGACATGTCGGACGACAACAGGTTCCAGCTTGCCGAGCGGTTGGAGGAGTTGCTGAGGCTGATGCTCAAGCGTCATGCCAAACGAAAGGATGTTGGCTGAGCAGGCGGCCCACCGTCTGCAGAAAGTGCTTGTTGTCGAACGGCTTGAACAAGACGGCATCGGCACCGAACATTTCGCCCATCTTCAGGGACAGGTTCGCTGAGAGGTCTGCGCTGCCGCCCGAGATCGCAAGGATCTTGGCGGTAGGGCAGACCTCGCGCGCCTCCTTGATTACGGCGATGCCGTCCACGTCGGGCATGATCACATCCGTGACGATCAGATCAAACGGCGCTGAGCGCATCTGAGCCAGCGCTTCATTGCCCGTGCCCGCTTCCGTTATCTCATGGCCGGCTGTCTCAAGCAGGCTGCGGAGCAGCAATCGGACGTGTTCTACGTCGTCAATTATGAGTACAGCCGCCATAGCACACCTTCGTACTGTAGTTCACTCAGTCGATCACCGCTGATCGGATCGCGGTGGTCAGCGCAATATCTTTCTCATCCGAGAGATTGTGCCGTCTAGCGAAACTTGATGCTTCAGGCGAGCAGAACCGTCTATGGACGCTCAGACGACAGATCTCCGACGGCCGAGCGCACGCGCTCGGCTAGTTCCGCCGGGTCGCGAACGCCATCGGCGATCAGCGCGGCGGTGTCCAGGGGCGGACCATAGGCGATCCCCAGACGCATGAAGCGTGGCCAATGCCGATCGCGCGGCCAGGCCTCGAACGCGCCGGTCACACGTGCAGGGATCACCGTCGCCTCAGACTGCAGCATCAGGTGTCCCACGCCTGGCAGAAAACGCTGCAGCTCCCCATCGGGCGACCGCCAGCTCTCGGGAAACCAGACCAGGATGTTGCCGCGCCTCAGGATCTCCGCACCGGAAGCAAGCGCCGCGCCCGCTGCGCGCTCGTCGACCGGAAAGATCTGCGAGGCCCTGGAGAAGAGGCGGAAGATCTTGCTGCCGAACAGCCTGTTGATGTCACCGCTCCACCAGGTGAAGCGCAGGCGCTTCATGCCCAACGATGCGACCACGATGAACGCATCGATGTCGCTCACATGATTGCACGCGATGATCACCGGGCCCTTTGTCGGCACACGGTCAAGGTCTTTCACGCGCAGGCCGAACAGGCCGCGGATCAGGAACGTGTTCACCGCATAGATGAACCAGCGCAGGGGCCGGTAGCTGCCGGGCAGCGGCCGCAACCACTGTGCTTGGGCGTCGCTGAGCGGCACGATCGCGCCGCCATCGCCGGCTGTGGCGGCAGACGCACCATCGCCCATTCGGTCCGCCGCCCTTTCGATCAGGTCGCGAACGGTGAACAGCGTCGCGGCATCGTCTTCGGAGAAGCGTACGTTCAAACGTTCGGCCATCTCCAGGGACAGCGTTACCCATTCCAGCGAGTCGATCGAAAGATCCAGCTGCAGCGAAAGATCGGGATGCAGGTCGACCGCCGGGTAGCGCTCTTTCAGGTAGGCCCAGAGCTCCCGTGCCGGCGATCCGTCCAAGAGGGCCCGGTCGGCATCCGACAGTTTCCGCTTGCGACCGGACGGCAGGCCATCCTTGGCGCGGCGGTAGAGATCCGGGACCAGAAAGCGCTGATACTTGCCAAGCCGGTTTCGCGGCAGGCTCTCGCTGGTCACGGCGAACCCACTGACGCGCTGGAATGACGCCAATTCGTTCGACCGCTCCATCAGTGCCACGCGCACGGCGTCCACCGTCTGCATATGGCCGGCTTCCCGGATCGCGGTCATGTCCGGCACGATCAGCGCCGCCAGCGCCCCGCCGTCCTCAAGCACGGCGATCTCCTCGATCAGCGGGCTCTCGGCATAGATCTTCTCCACCTCTTCGGGAAAGACGTTCTTGCCGCCGCCCAGCACGATCATTTCCTTCACGCGCCCGGCGATATGCACGAACCCGTCGGCGTCGACACGGCCGAGATCGCCGGTGCGGAACCAGCCGTCTTCCGTGAAGGCCGTGGCATTGGCTTCCGCATTGTCCTGATAGCCGAGGAACACCGAGGGGCCGCTCGCCTGCAGCTCGCCCACTCCGTCGGAATCGGGGTCGGCCACGCGCACCTGCATGCCGGCAAGGGGGCGGCCTTCGCTGCCAATCCGCTTGTCCGTCCCGCCGCCGTTGTTGGTGAGAATCGAGGCGGTCTCGGCCAGCCCCCAGCCGGACCGAACGTCCCAGCCCAAAGCTTCCAGCTTCCAGATCAGCTCCGCCTCGAACCGGGCACCGCCGGAGGCAAGCAGCCAGAGCTCCGGTGCGATCTGCCGGTGGACGGAGGCGAACAGCTTGCGCCCGATCCGCCAGCCAAATCGGCGGCGCGCCATCAGGCTGAAGGCGAACAGCGTCTTGAACGCGCGTTTGGCAAGCCAGCCCCGCGCGGCGGCGCGGGTCTCGATCCCGGTCATCAGCGCCGCATAGAGACGCGGCACGGCGACGATCGCCGTGATCTTGCCGTGGCGCATGGCGGCGGCCAGCCGCGGGCCGTCCACCGCCTCCGGCAGCACCAGCATGGCGCCGGAGGCCAGGCAGGTGAGGATGCCGACGGTCAACGGATAGACATGGTGGAACGGCAGCGGCAGCAGGATGCGGTCGGTCTCGCCGACAACGCGCTGCGCCATCAGGGCGCGGACGTTGTGCAGGTTGTTGGCATGCGACAGCAGGAAGCTCTTTGGCCGCCCGGTCGTGCCGGACGTGTAGACCAGCATATGCGGCGCCTGCGGGTCGATCTCAGGAAGCGGATCGACCGTATCGGCCAGCAGCGACGACCAGTGTGGATGGGCAGAGGCCGCGCCGTCGCCATCGCCGTCCAGCCGGAGGATCCGCAGATCACTGCTGGCGCTTTCCTCTACGCGCGGGATATGGCGCATGGCGACGAAGGCGTGGTTGGCCCCGCTGTCGGGGACCAGCGTCGCCACCTCCTCATCGGTCAGCAAGTCATCGAGCGCCACCGTCAGGGCACCGATCGACGCAAGCGCGAACCGCACCACCATCCAGTCGATGCTGTTGGGGCCGAACAGCAGCACGGGTGTTCCGGGGCCTATGCCCTCGGCGACCATGCCTGAGGCCAGGCGCTGCGATCGGTCGGCGAGGTCCGTGAACGTGATCTCGGTCGTCTGGTCGCTATGGACGGCCATGACGGCAGTGCGGTCCCCATGTCGGGCGAGATCTTCGACAAGCTCCCGAAGTGTTGGCCATTGAATGGGACCGTCATCGCGCATGGTGGCATTTCTCCTGCCGGATTCGTGGTGTCCGGTTCGGTCTGGTTGCGGCAGCGTCCTAGGCTGCCATGGCTGGCTGCAGGCTCAGCCGGTCGGTTACCCTGGTTTCGCCTTCATAGCCTTCCACCAACAGTGATCCGTCGGCGGGCGATGCCTCCATGGCAAGGCGGGTCCGCTCGTTCAAGATCGGCGGGCGCACCCAGGCAAGATCCCGGGCTTCAGCAGGCAGTACATCCCGCGCCATCTCCAGGCGTTCAGGCGAGAGGAGGGAATGCGTCCGTCCGGGGAAGTCGGCATTCAGCCAGTGGTTGGTGACGGATGGTGCGGCGTCGTGCACGCGGGCGCGGGTGGGCATGCGCTCGATGATGGCGCTCTGCCCCGGGCGCAGGCCGACGATCGTGAAGATGACCGGCAGCGTCACGGGCGTTTCGGTCAGCCGCCGCTTTGCCTCGGCGAAGTCCCGGCAGTGGCGGAAGACGTCGCGCAGCAGCATGACTGGCGGCCTGGCATCCGACCGCCACGCGATCTTCCGGGCGACCAGCCAGTCGCCAGGCAAGCCGAGACGGGTTGCCGGGCCCGGCGCCTGGTTGATGGCGATGGCGAACCGCCCCGGCGCCAGCCCCTGCACACAGCCGACGAAGCCCGGCCAAGTGAGGTTGAGCCAGGACCCGGCAGGATCGTCGATCTCAGCCACGACGATCGCGGTGCCTAGGGTGGGCAACTGCCAGTCGAGCGTGCGCAAGAGGCGAGGGCGCCCATCTTCCGGAACATCCACAGCCGAGGTGCAGGCCCATTCATAGCTGAGGTTGAGCAGCCAGGCGCCCGGTCGCCCCACGCGGCGCGCCACCTCGTCGATCTCGCCGGTCTCGGCGAGGCCGGTGCGCTCTGCCCAACGCCGGGTCAGCTTGTCGCCCAGGCTGACACCGGGGCCGGTATAGCGGCGCCGCGCCGCCCGCAGAATGACGGCCAGTCGGTCGGGATAGCGCGATACCAGCTCCGGCAGGCCCTCACGACCGAGATGCGTCGTCGGGATGGCGGGAAGGGCATGCGGGCTCATCAGGTTTCCTTTCTTTCGCCGAGAGGTTCGCGGACGGCCAAGAGCAGCAGGCCGCCGACGACGAAGAACACCATGACCGTGGCCATGCCGACCCTCTGGCTGTCGCCGATCAGCGTTGCCCAGCCCACCAGCAGCGGCCCCAGCGGCGATATGGCTTTTCCGGAAAGGCCGAACAACCCGAACATCTGACCCTCATGGCCGGGTGGGGTGAGGCGGGCCATCAGCGACCGGCTGGCGGATTGCACGGGCCCGAAGAAGATGCCGATGCCCACACCCAGCACGAAGAACGCCGTCTGCGTTTCGACCAGCAGCAAGGGGATGCCGAAGGCCAGCAGGCCCGCGATCCCCAGCAGAACGGTCTTGCGCCCGCCGATGCGGTCGTCCAGCCAGCCGAAGGCGAAGGCACCGAGGCCAGCGGTGATGTAGATCAGCACGCCGAACAGCAGGATCTGCGTCTGATCCATGGCGAACGTACCCGCGGCGTAGACGCCGCCGAAATAGAACATCGTGTTCATGCCGTCGCGGTAGATCATGTGCGCGATCAGGAACCGGGCCGTATTGCCGTGGGTCTTCAGCATACGGACCGTGTCGGCCAGCGACGTCACGCCCGTGATGATCGCCCGGCCGATGCTCACCTTGTGCGGCGGCTCACGGACGCCCAGGAACAGGGGCAGCGCGAATACCAGGAACCAGGCGGACGCCAGAACGGATGTCATCCGCACGGCCTCGTCCGTCTCTGATGAAAGGCCGAAGGGCGGCGGGTCCGCCATCACAAGGGCGAGCGCCATGGCCAGACAGAAGATCGTGCCGACATAGCCGAAGCCGATGCCCCAGCCGGACATGCGGCCAACCATGTGCGGCGGCGCGAGGCCGGGCAGCATGGCGTTGTAGAACACCATGCTGACTTCGAGCCCGACATTGACCAGGAAGGCCAAAACAAGGGCCGTGACGATCCATGAGGTGTCCGCCTGCACGAACCACATCAACCCGCCGGCGACAATGGCAAGGCCGCTGAAGGCACCGAGCCAGATCTTGCGGCCGGCGCCCGCATCGGCGACAGGGCCCAGCAAGACCGCGAGCACGGCGATCGTGATGCCGGATGCCGACATCATGTTGCCCCACAATGCGGTACCTGTCGTGGTGTCGGCGGCTACGGATTCCGTGAAGAATGTGGCGAAGACGAAGCTGATGATGATCGCCGGCGGTGCGGAGCTGGCCCAGTCATAGAAGAACCAAGCCGCAATACGCCCCTTTGCCAGGGGGCGTGTCGGCGTTTCGCGGGCCGTGGACTCCGTCACATCCATCCGAAGGGCACCATAAAGTGAGTGGGCGCTCGCTCATATATGGGAGTAACATCGCATGTTACCAGGGCAGGGGGCGCATATTCTACGTGACCGGAGGCAGCAACGGGCGATCGTGCGCTCGCGTCAGTCCATTGGGACAGGCCAGCCTTCCAGGCGATATGCGGCGTCCCAGAACATCCATTCGTACCGGGTGGAACGGCGGAAGGCCTGCATCATCCTCTCCCGGTCGCCGTCTGTCGTGGCCGCGGCAGCGCGGTCGGTAATCGCGATCACCGCTTCGACTGACTCTTCGAACGCCTTGTCGGAATAGGTGTCGATCCAGGCCTGATAGGGATTTTCCGCCGCGGCCCGGTCTGAGATGTGATGGCCCACCTCCCAATAGATCCAGAAGCAGGGCAGGATCGCGGCGACCAACTCGGCGTATGTCCCGGTCTGCGCGGTGGCCAGCAGGAAGTTCGTGTATCCCGCACAAGTCGGCGACGGCTCCGTCGCTGCCGCTTCGGCCGGGCTGACGCCGAACTGTTCGAAGACGCTGCCGTGCAGGGCCCGCTCCACCACCAGCGCTTCTTCCGATGCGCGGGCGAACTGCACCATGGCGTCCGGCTCCGGCGAACGGGCTGAGGCGATCGCCAGGGTACGGCTGTACGCCTCCAGATAAAGCGCGTCCTGGATCATGTAGGTCTGGAAGCGTTCACGGCTCAGCGTGCCTGCTGTCAGCTCTTGGTTGAAGGGCAGGTCGAGAATCCGTCGTCTCAGCGTGGCCGTATCCTGCCAGGCGCGTTCGGTGAACCGGGCCATGGGTCAGACAGTCTCCTTCGTATCCGCGGTCGCCCACAGGGCGTGGAAGTGATGCACCGGGCCGTGGCCCGAGCCGACGGATAGTGCACCGCTCTGCGTGATGGCCGCGGTCACATAGGCTTTGGCGTCCGTGATCGCGGCGGCGATGTCGTCGCGCTGCGGAATCAAGGCGGCAATCGCGGCCGACAGGGTGCAGCCGGTACCATGCGTGTTCTTCGTGTCGATCCGCCGGCTCGGCAGCTCGATCATGCTCTTGCCGTCATAGAGCAGGTCGGGGCTCTCGCCGCCGCTCAAATGCCCGCCTTTCAGCATGACACAACGCGGGCCGAGATCCGCCAGAGCCAGCGCAGCATCGCGCATCTCGGTGAGAGTCCTCGGTTCGGGGCGGTCCAAGAGGACGGCGGTCTCGGGCAGGTTCGGCGTGATCACCGTGGCCAGAGGCACCAGCGCCGAACGCACCGTGTCGATCGCGCTCGGGTCCAGCAGGCGGTCGCCGCTCTTGGCCACCATTACGGGGTCCAGAACCACGGCCTGAGGCTTGGATTGGGAAAGGCGGTCCGCCACGGCGCGCGCAATCTCCGCCGTCGCGATCATCCCGATCTTCAGGGCGTCGACGCGGATGTCCTCCATCAAGGTGTCGATCTGCTCGCCCACAAAATCCGGCGGTACGGTGTGTACGCCGCTGACGCGCTTCGTGTTCTGTGCTGTCAGCGCTGTCATCACAGCCATGCCGAATGCGCCCAGTGCAGAGAAGGTCTTCAGGTCGGCCTGGATGCCGGCGCCGCCGCCGGGGTCGGAGCCGGCGATCGTCAGCACATTGGGGATCATAGATTGCCTCCGGTACTGGAATGGGAAACGCGCGCCGCGGCGACGGCAAGGGCGTATTGGGTGGCGGCCGCCTTCGGGTTCGGTGCTGCAACGATGCCGGATACGATCGCGACACCGTCTGCGCCGGCGGCGATCACCGGGCCGGTGGTGTCGGGCTCGATGCCGCCGATGGCGACGACCGGCATGGCAACGCGCTCACGCAGTGCGCGGAAGCCGTCGATGCCGAGGGCCGGTCCCAGCTTCGCCTTGGTGCGCGTCGGGAAGACATGGCCGATGCCGGCATAGTCGACAACAGCGGGGTCGGCGGTCGGGACATGCGCCATCTCCGAGATCGATATGCCGATGATGGCCCGGGGGCCGAGCAGGCGCCGCGCCGCGGCCACCGGCATGTCGTCCTGCCCCAGATGCACCCCGTCCGCACCGATTGCCAGGGCAACGTCGATCCGATCATTGATGATCAGTTTAACACCGCGCGATTTCAGTAGGCTCATCAAAGCGTTAGCGGCATCAATCAAAGCTCTGGTCGAGCCTTCCTTGTCACGCAGTTGGACCAGGGTGGCGCCCCCCTCAACGGCCTCGGCCACTGTCGCCGCCAATCCCTTGGCCGCCGTCAAGGCGGGGTCTGTGACCAGATAGACGGAGAGATCGAAGTCTTTCGACGGTGTCATCGCAATTGCGCCTTCCGTTCCAGGGTCGGCCGATCCAGCGCGTACAGCGCGTCGACGATGGCGGCAGGCAGGCTTCCGGGCCCTGGGGCCGTCTCAGCCGCGACCTCTCCTGCGATGCCGAGCAGGCTGAGGGCCAGAACCGTGGCCGCAAGGGGATCGGTCTCGACCGCAAGAGCAGCACCGACCAGGCAGCTCAGCGCGCAGCCCAGCCCCGATACCCGCGTCATCATGGGATGGCCGTTAGCGATCGCACAGAATTGCACACCGTCGGTGAGATGGTCGACCGTCCCCGTAACTGCGACCACCGCGCCCGTTCTTCTGGCGAGTGCCCTGGCAGCGGGCAGGGCGGAGTCTGCGGAGGTTTCGGCGTCGATCCCGATACCGCCCAGGGGCCGGTCGATCTCCGCGAGCACCAGGATCTCGTCGGCATTGGCGCGGATCACCGCCGGCCGTTCGGCAATCAGTGTGTGCGCGAGGGCGCGGCGATAGGCACTGCCGCCGACGCCGACCGGGTCCAGCACCCAGGGCCGACCGTGCCGGTGTGCCAGCCCCGCAGCCAGTCGCATCGTCTCAGCACGCTCGGCGGTTGGCATGCCGATATTGATGGTGACCGCGGCCGCACCCCTGACGATCTCTTCCAGTTCTTCCGGCGCCTGCGCCATCACGGGCCGGGCGCCGACGGCCTGCAGCACGCCGGCCGCCAGCGAGATCGCCACCGGATTGGTGATGCTGTGGACAACCGGTCGCAGGGCGCGCAGCGCCATCAGACCCTGCCACGGTTTGGGCGCTGTCACAGGGCCGCCATCGCGCTCATCGGTGCGAGCGTCAACGACGCCCAGTCGCCCAATCGGCCATGCGCTTCGCGATAGGACTGGAGAATGCGGGCCACCATCACGTCGCTGTCTGCCAGGTCGTCCAGCACTGCCACGGCCGTTTCTCGCGCCGCCGACAGGACGTCCTCGGGGAAGGCGCGCAGTTCGATCTCGCCCTCGCTGCGCAGCCTCGCCAGGGCCTGGGCGTTCTGCCAGTTGGCTTCGGCCAGCCCGCGGACCGCTTCGGCCTCGCACGCCACGGCCACCAGGTCCCGCAGATCGTCCGGCAAAGCGGACAGGGCGTCGCGGTTGACGATGCATTCGGCCGAGCCGTTCGGCTCATGGAAGCCGGGCCAATAGTAGAACTGCGCGGCCCGGTTCAGGCCCAGCGCCGTATCGCTCCAAGGTCCGAGGAACTCCGCCCCGTCGATCGTGCCCGCCTGCAGCGCCGTGAAGATCTCGCCCGGCGGCAGGCTGATCGGTGTGACACCGAGCCGGCGCAGTACTTCGCCCCCCAGGCCGGGGATGCGGTAGACCAGCCCCTGCAGGTCGTCCAGGCTCTCCACGGGCCGATTCAACCAGCCCCCCATCTGCATGCCGGAATTCCCGGCCAGATAGGGCTTCACGCCGAACTCGCCGTATAGGTCGTCCCACAACGCCTGGCCCCCGCCTTCATAGATCCAGGCCTCGTGGCCCAGCGGCGTCAGGCCGAATGGCACGGCGGTGAAGAAGGGTGCTGCAGGCATCTTGCCGGCCCAGAACAGGGCGGCCGTATGACCGATTTCCGCGGTGCCGAGAGACACGGCGTCGAACACCTCGAAGGCGGGCACCAGTTCGCCCGCGCCATAGACCTGCACGGTCAGGCGGCCGCCGCTCAGCGTCGTGATGCGCTCCGCCAGGCGGTTGGCGCTGGTGCCCGGTCCCGGCGCGTTGATCGGCCAGGACGTGACCATGCGCCAGAGCCGCCGCTCTTGGGCAACGGCAGGGGCGGCGAGGCCGCCGGCAAGCGCAGCACTTCCGAGCCCGGCCAGCCTGCGGCGTGAGAGGCGTGATGTGCAGATATCGGACATGGTAACCACGGTCCTTCCACCGTATCTCCGTGGAAGGGTGCCGCGACCTGGTTGGCGGACGGATGTTGACTCGTCTCTGGCCACGACTCCCTTCGCTGGCATTACCCAGATCAGGTTCGACGGGTATGATCTCAGCCCGTGTCCGAGAACGCGGGCACCCCTTTGTCGTTGTTCTTTCTCTAGCAGCCGTTTCCGGTCACCGTCAACGAGGAGCCGGCAAGTCCATGTCCGTTGAAGCTGCGGTGGATCGCGCACTGCATCGGTTGTGCGTCGCTCTGGCGGCCGGCGGTGGCCTGGTGCTGTGCGGCCTGGTCATGCTGACGGTCGTCAGCGTGCTTGGCCGCGAGGCAGCAGGTCTGCCCTGGCTGGGCAGCATGCTTGGCCCCGTCAACGGCGACTTCGAGCTTGTGGAACTGGGCGTTGCCGTCGCCGTGTTCAGCTTCCTGCCCTATTGCCACATCAGCCGCCGCAATGTGGCGGTCGAGGTCTTCACCTGGGGCGCCTCGCCGCGGCGGCTGATGTGGCTGCGCCTTGCCGGCGACGTGATGCTCGCCCTGCTGGCGATCGTCATGACGCGGCAACTGGCCCTGGGGGCCCTGGATCTGCACCGGTTCGGCGAAACGACGATGGTGCTTGCGATTCCGGTCTGGTGGGGGTATCCGCCCGCGATCTTCGCCATGGGGTTGCTGGTCGTCGTGACGGTCTGGACATCCTGGCGGGGTGCCGCCGATCTCGCGCGTGGCCACGGGTATTGAGTGAATGACCGATCTGGGGGCGGCGGCAGCCGGCTTTGCCGCCCTGTTCCTGCTGCTTGCGCTGCGTATTCCGGTCGGCGTTGCCATGTTGGGCGTCGGTGTCGTCGGGTATGCCAGCCTGCGCGGCTGGGGGCCGCTGCTGGCGCATCTGAAGACGACGGTGTTTCCCCAGTTCTCCAGCTATTCGCTGTCCGTGGTGCCGCTGTTCCTGCTGATGGGGGAGTTCGCGTCAAGAGGTGGCCTGAGCCGGGCCCTGTTCCGTGCCGCCTATGTCTGGCTGGGCCACCGGCCGGGCGGCGTAGCCATGGCGTCGATCGGGGCCTCTGCCGGGTTCGGCGCCATCTGCGGCTCATCCCTGGCGACAGCGGCGACCATGGCGCGGGTGGCCCTGCCGGAGATGAAGCGCTACCGCTATTCCGGTGCGCTGGCCACGGGCACGCTGGCCGCCGGCGGTACGCTTGGCATCCTGATCCCGCCTTCGGTGATCCTGGTCATCTACGCGCTGCTCACCGAACAGAACATCGCCAAGATGTTCATCGCCGCGCTCTTGCCGGGGCTGCTGGCCGTGTTGGGCTATATCGCTGCGATCGCGCTCTATGTGCGCGTCCACCCGCATGCCGGGCCGCCGGGGCCGCGTGAGGGATGGGCGACGCGCCTCTCGGCCGCCGCGGCGACCTGGCCCGTGGCCCTGATCTTCCTGCTGGTGATCGGTGGCATCTATTTCGGCTGGTTCACGCCGACGGAAGGGGCCGCCGTCGGGGCCTCGGCGACCGGGCTGGCCGCGGTGCTCCGCGGCGGGATGCGGCGCAAGGAGTTCCTGGACAGCCTCATGGGCACAGCCGCGGCCACCGGCATGGTGTTCCTGATCCTGCTGGGGGCTGCGATGTTCAATGCGTTCCTGGCTTTCACCGGGCTGCCGCAGCAGGCGGCCCTGCTGGTCGGTAATTGGGCGGCATCGCCCTGGGTGGTCCTGGTCGCGATCCTGGCCGGCTATCTGGTGCTGGGCTGCGTGATGGACAGCCTCAGCATGATCCTGCTGACCGTGCCGATCTTCTTTCCGATCGTCGCATCGCTCGATTTCGGGATGTCGCCGGAAGAGGTGGCGATCTGGTTCGGCATTCTTGCCCTGATCGTCGTCGAGGTCGGATTGATCACACCACCAGTAGGTTTGAATGTGTTTATTATCAATGGCTTGGCACGCGACGTTCCGATCCGCCAGACCTTCTGGGGCGTGCTGCCCTTCCTGGCCGCCGACATCCTGCGCATCGCTCTGTTGATCGCGTTTCCGGGCATCAGCGTCCTGCTGGTGCGCTGGCTCGGATGACTGTCGGCGGAGCATAAGCCGAGGCGCGGCACCGGACTGAAGATCGCTTCGAGTGTTCAAGAGCTGCAAGTAAGACTTAGTCGCAGTCTTGCTTCAGCGGACTTCTCCAAGTGCATCAACGCTTCGGGGGATAATTGATCGATGTCATGGCGATGGGTCGGGGGTTGGGGATTGCTTGGCGGGTCGTTCAGCCGTGGTCCCGCCGCCGCAAGGCGGCAGTGGCAGGGTCTTTGCTTCGGCAGGGAAATGCCCGCGCTCTTAAGGGGGAAAGCGCCGCGGACTCTGACCTTGGCACCTTTGGGACAGCATGTCGCGACGTCCAACCGCGGAGCCCGACCCGACGATGACGGACAAACCAGTCGATATG